>DATGXA010000176.1:0-16553 GCA_035299125.1 Opitutaceae bacterium | reverse complement strand
CGCGGCATCTGCTGCCTCGTCCCCGGCGTGCCCGGCCTGAGTGAAAACATCCGCGTGCGCTCCATCGTCGGCCGATTCCTCGAGCACGCCCGCGCTTTCTATTTCGAGAACCACGGCGGCGAGCCGCGCCTGCTGCTCGGCAGCGCCGACTGGATGCCGCGCAACTTTTTCCGGCGCGTCGAAGTCGTCTTCCCGCTCGGCGATCATGCGCTGCGCCAGCGCGTGCTCCGCGAGGTGCTCGAGATCGAGCTTCAGGACACCGAGAGCGCCCGCGAGCTCCGCTCCGACGGCGAGTACGCGCCCGTCGCCCGCGAGCCCGCGCAACCCGCGCTCGCCGCCCAGGATCACTTCGTGTCCGAAGCCTCCCGCCGCCTCCTGCGCAACGACGAGGAAGGCTGAGTCCCGCGCCACATCGCCGCGTAGTCCGCGCCGTTCCCGTGGCGGAACGCGTGAGCATCTCGCCGTCAGAGGACTCGGGACGCGCCGAGTTTGCCGCGGAGCTTCTCCCGCGCGCGGTAGAGCCGCATCTCCACCGCCTTCGCCGTGCAACCGAGGATCTGCGCGATCTCCGCGTGCGGACGTTCCTCGAACTCCGCCAGCACCACGATCTCGCGCAACTCGTGCGACAACTCGGCGATCGCGCGACGCACCTCGGCGGCGCGCTCCGCCGCCAGCACCCGATCCGCCGGCCCGGCCGCCGAATCGATCGCCTCCCATGCAGGCAGCGGGCTCTCGCCGTCGGCCGCCGGCGCATCGAGCGAGACGGTCGGATGCCGCCGCCACCAGCGTCGTCGGTTGCGTGCAAGGTTTGCCGCGATCGTCAGCAACCACGGGGCGAACCGCGCCTCCGGCCGAAACCGCGCGCGCTGAAAAAACAACTTCACGAACGCCTCCTGCGCGACCTCCGCCGCCTCCCCGGCATCGAGCAGCAGCCGGTAGAGGAAACTTTTCAGCGGCGTTTCCCAACGCTCCATCAGGCGGCCGAGCGCCGCCTCATCGCCTTCGCGCAGCCGCAGCATCAAACTCTCGTCCGTGCACTCGGTTGAATCGTCGGCCGGCATGAGGCGGGGCGTCGTTCAGCGATCGAGAGTCACGCTCGGCGGTCCGTTATGGTCGAGCGCGGCAAGCCGCGGCAGCACCATCGCCAGGTAACGTTGGCCGTGCTCGGGAGTCATCATCGCCGCGACACGGCGCACATGCGCTTCTGTCGAGGCGCGGCAGATGGCCTCCGCATCGCGCTCCCGCGCCGTGGCGGCGGCAAGCGCCGCGGTATCGCCGGCTCGGCGCGCGCCCGCGACTTGCTCGCGAGCCTCGGCGACAAGCGCGCAATGCTGGGCGCAGACCACGTTCTGTTCGGCGTGCAACCGAAGAATCGCCGCGTGTTGCGCGTCGCTCAGGTGGAACTCGCAGCGTAGCCATTCCATCGTGTCGCCGGCTCGGGCCGCGACATGCGTGTGGTGGTCGCAATGCGCGCGGAAGAAGCCGAACCAGCATCCGGCGGCGACGCCCAACAGCAGCGCGATCGTGGTCCAGAAGTGCCGCATCGTCGGGCCCTCAGCGGTGCATCACCCGCGCGTCGATCTGTGCGAGATAGGTGTCGAGAATCGCAGAGTGGTCGGCCACCGCGCGACGCTCGCCCGCCTCGCGTCCCAGCAGGCCGGCGCCCGCCGCGGTCGAGAGCAGCACGAGCGACCACACCAGCGCGTGGCGGCGGCAATAGCCGAACCACGTCTCGGTCGCGGCACGGCGGAGTCCATCGATGCGCGACCAGACCGCCGGGCGAAAGCCGGCGTCCGTCGGCGGCGCGACCTGCCAGACGCGCAGGGTTTCGCGAAGGGGTTTCTGATGGTTGCTCATGTTCGATGTTGGTTCTTCCCAACGTACACCGCCGCGCGCGCGATCCCTCGCCGCGGTGTCGCGCGTCAACCTGCCGCCGCGGTGCGACGGTGGCGAGCGAGGACTGGCGCCGACAAACTCAGTCGAGACCGAAGAACGCGCAGGCGTTGGCGGTCGTGCGCGCGGCGAGCTCGACAAGCGGCACGTCGAGCAACTCCGCGGCTTTCGCCGCCGTGAGCGCCACGAAGGCGGGCTCGTTGCCCTTGCCGCGATGCGGCTCCGGCGGGAGGTACGGCGAATCGGTTTCGACCATCAGCGATGCGAGGCCTTGGGCACGCAGCGCCGCGCGCACGTTGTCGGCGTTCTTGTAGGTGATGATGCCGGTGAAGGACCCGCGCCCACCACGGGCGTGGAGCAGCCGCATCTCGGCCTCGCCCTCGGAGAAACAGTGGAACACGACGCGCGCCCACTCGATACCCGCGGCGTCGATCTCCGTGATCGTTTCCGCAAAAGCGCCGCGCGAGTGCACCACGAGCGGACCGCGCAACGTCTTCGCGAGCTGGAGCTGCGCGCGAAACGCGGCGAGCTGCCACGCGAAGATCCGCTCGGCCGCGGCCGGGTCGTTTTTCGGCAGATGAAAACGATCGAGTCCGCACTCGCCCAGCCCCACCGCGACCGCCCCGCCGTTGCCCGTCTCGAAGTGGCGCGGCAACTCCGCGAGCGCCGTTTCCCAATTCTCGTCGACAGAACACGGATGCAAACCCGCCGTGAACACCACCCCGCCGCCGAGCTGCGGCACGAGTTCGCGGTACAGGCGCCAATCCTCCGGCTCGGTGCCGATCGTCACGATCCGGCCCACGCCGGCGACACGCGCGCGCTCCAGCACGGCGTCGAGTTCGCCGCGCCGGTGGAAACGGTCGAGGTGCGCATGGGTGTCGATCAATTGCGGAAGCTCTGCCATGGCGCCGAAAACAGCCGCTCCGCCGTGGCGTTGGCAACGGGGAATCCGCGCCCGTCGCGCCGCCGCGGTCTTTGCGCTTGCCGGAGTTTCCCGCGCTCCGTTGCGTCGGGCTGCACTACCCGCACCCACACATCACTCACCATGTCCACACCCACCACCATCGAGAACGTTGTCATCATCGGCACCGGCTGCGCCGGTCTCACCGCCGCGGTCTACACCGCGCGCGCCGGCCTCGCGCCGCTCGTCCTCGAGGGCACGCAACCAGGCGGTCAGCTCACGACAACCTCGGAGGTGGAAAACTTCCCGGGCTTCGAACACGGCATCGACGGCTACACGCTCACCGACACCATCCGCAAACAGGCGGCGCGCTTCGGCGCGCGTTACGAGAGCGGACTCGTGCAGTCGGTCGATTTCTCCGGCCCCACCAAGGTGCTGCGCACCGGTGAACGCGAGATCCACGCGCGCGCAGTGATCATCGCGACCGGCGCCGCGCCGCGCATGCTCGGGCTGCCCGAGGAGATGGAGTTTTTCGGCGGCAAGGGCGTGACGACCTGTGCCACCTGCGACGGCGCGTTCTATCGTAACATGGAGGTCGTGGTGGTCGGTGGCGGCGACTCGGCGTGCGAGGAAGCGTTGTTCCTCACCCGCTTCGCCTCGAAGGTCACACTCGTGCACCGTCGCGACTCGCTGCGCGCCTCGAAGATCATGCAGCAGCGCGTGCTCGAGCACCCGAAGATCACCCCGGCCTGGGACTCGGCCGTCGCCGCCATCGAGGGCGACGCTCAGGGTTTCGTGACAGGGGTGAAACTGAAGAATCTCAAAACGGGAGCGGTGACCGCATTGCCCTGCAAAGGCATCTTCGTCGCCATCGGCCACCAGCCGAACACCAAGGCCTTCGCGGGCGCCGTGCAGACCGATGAAAACGGTTACGTCGTCCCCGAGGCCGGCAGCCAGGTGCGCACGAACATCCCCGGGGTGTTCGTCGCCGGCGACTGCGCGGACCACGTCTATCGTCAGGCGATCACCGCGGCTGGCATGGGTTGCCAGGCGGCGATCGAAGCCGAGCGCTGGCTCGCCGAGCACGGCTCCTGAAGCGGCCCACGGCGGCGGCGGGGGTTCGCTTACCGCCGCAGCCGAATCGACGCCCCCGATCCGGCCGCCGGGGAGGCACTGATCCCGGCCGCAGGACTTCGGAAAACGCGCGAACACGGGACGATCCCACCGTGTTCGGCGCGCGAGCGTGACCGCCACGGCAACCGGCTAGAGATCCGCGAACAAGTCGCCGCGAGTGTCCTTGTTCGCCGTTGCGTGCGGGAGCATCGCGGCCGGCCTCGCGCGCGTTGCCGCGCTCGCGGTCCGCTGCGCGGATGGCGCCCGGGAACTCGTCGCGGTCGCCGGTCCAGCCGCACGATCGCCCTCGACCATCGCGAGCAACCGACCGACTGCTTCACGCATTGCCTCCGCTTGCGCGTTGAGTTCCTCGGCTGCGCTGGCGCTCTCCTCCGCGCTCGCGGCATTCGACTGCGTGACCTTGTCCATCTGGACGATGGCCGTGCTCACCTGAGTGATCCCTTGGGTCTGCTCACGTGAAGCGCTGGCGACCTCGGCGGCAAGTTGGTCGACCTTGCGCGCTTGGGTGACGATTTCGGTGAGCGCGCCCGCCACCTGGTCGGTGATCTGCACGCCACTGTTGGTGTTTCGAATCGCGGTCTCGATCTGCGCGGAGGTTTCTTTGGCCGCCTGCGCGCTGCGTTGGGCGAGCGCGCGCACTTCTTCGGCGACGACCGCGAACCCCGCCCCGGCCTCGCCGGCGCGGGCGGCTTCGACGGCGGCGTTGAGCGCGAGGATGTTCGTCTGAAACGCAATCTCGTCGATGGTCTTGATGATCTTCGCGATGTCGGAGCCGCTGGCCTTGATCGCGGCCATCGCGGCGCTCATCGATTGCATGTCGGAGCTGCCGCGTTCGGCGGCGGTGCGGGCGCCTTTGGCGAGCGAGTTCACCTCGTCGGCGCTGGCCGCATTGCGTTTCGTCATGCTCGCCATCTCCTCGATCGAGGCGCTGGTCTCCTCGAGCGAGGCCGCCTGCTCGCTGGTGCCCTGCGCGAGCGATTGGCTCGACGCGGAGACTTGCGACGCCGCGGCGACCACCTGCGCGGCGCCCGCGGACAACGTTTCCACCACCGAGCGGATCCCCCGGCTGATCGATCGGGTGATCAAGACCCCGCCGACCGCGGCCAACACGATTCCCACAAGCGCGGCCGCGAGACAGGCGGTCTTGAAATACTCGCCGAACGCGACAGCGGACGCGGTCTCGGCGTGGCCGGCCGCGGTGTTCTCGGCCGCGATCTTGTCCAACAATTCGGTGCTCTTGAGCTGCGGTGGCCGGCAGATGTCCATCGCCTGGCGGTTGAGTTTTCCGTAGAGGGAGGTCGCATCGGCCGCGATCTGTTGCATGCGGGCGAAGAGCTCGAAGGTATGCTTCGCCTCGGGCTCCATCTCGTCGAACACGAGCCGCCGAGCCGCCTCGAGATCACCGGCGGAGATCTTCTCCTTCGCTCGCCGCGCGGCGTCGTGGAACATCCGATGCCGCTCGTCGATCGCGCTCAACGCGGTGGCCAGCTGCGGGTTATCCACGCTCTGGTTGAGGGCGCGCCATTTGCCGAACGCGCAAGCCGTGTGGTCGGTGCCGCCCTCGAACAACGGCGAGCCGTAGCAGCTTTTCAGCACCTTGACCTGGAGTTCGTAGTGTTGTCCGCGGAAGGTCGCCAAGTCGCGTTCGAGCGCGATCGGGTCGCCGATCTTGAGCGCGTCGAGTTCCTTCGAGATGCGGAGAAACTCGTCGCAGGTCCTCAGCCATTCCTCCCAGACGGGCACGAATTCCCGCCAGAGCGCGGCCTCGCGCGCCGTCTGCGGCATAGGCTCGTAAATACGGCGAGCCTCCGTCACCGCATCGCGCGACTGCGTGGCGAGATCGTATTGCCGGACTCGCATCGCCGAATCGATGTCGCGTTGCAGCAGCGTGCGTTGGACCGACTTCATTGAGGTGGCCGCCTCTTTCATCGTCAGAACCGCTTCGATCGAGGGGAGGCGAACTTTGCCGACTTCGATGATCGAGGCGTCGTTTCTCGCGGCGCCGTAGTAGCCGATCAGACCCAGGGCCACTGCGATGGAGGTCACCGCGCCGAAGCCCAACATTACCTTGGTGCCAAGTGTGAGGGTTTTCATGGCTTTTCCTGTGGGAGGCCAACTGTCGGCCTGAGTTGGCCATTACGCCAGCGGCGGCACCGGTTTTCCATCGAGCGGGCCGCATCCCCAGCCGACAAGGCCCGCCACCTCCAGATCGTCCCCCGACCGGGACACATCGACGCCCGTACAGCCCAATCGGCCTCCTCCAAACGACGAAACGACCAGCCCGCCGGGCGCGTTGTCCAAGCAGCCGGCGCACCGCGAGCGCACCGACAAATCGCGCCTACGAAGGAACGGCGACGTGCGCCGCATCGGCTGGCGATCGAGCCGACCGCCAGCCGACCAGTGGCCAGCGGAGGGGTTTCCCGCGCCCCGCCGGCGAGGAGACGCAAGCGGCGCGCGACCTATCAAAGGTCGGCAAAGTGCGAGTCGTGGGCACCCACCGATGCGGGCACAGGTAGGGCGGGTTTCCGCGGCATAGCAGTCCCACGCGCAGCCTTCGCTGTCCCGGGCTTCGGCATGACATTGGAGGCTGCCGTGGCGCCGTGAGCCTTGGCGCGCTCGCCCTCGATCATGGCCAACAATTTTCCGACGGACTCCCGCATCGAGATCGCCTGGGCGTTGAGTTCCTCCGCGGCGCTCGCGCTCTCCTCGGCGCTCGCCGCGCTGCTTTGCGTGACCTTGTCCATCTCGACGACGGCCGTGCCGACCTGCTTGACGCCTTGGCTCTGCTCACGCGAGGCGTTGGCGACTTCGGCCACCAACTGATCGACTTGGCGGACCTGCTCCACGATCTCGCTGAACGCGCCGGCCACGTGCTCGGTGAGCTGCGCGCCGGTATCGGTGTTGCGGATCGCCGTCTCGATCTGATCGGAAGTTTCCTTCGCGGCCTGGGCGCTGCGCTGTGCGAGCGCGCGGACCTCCTCGGCGACGACCGCGAAACCGGCTCCGGCCTCGCCCGCGCGGGCGGCCTCGACCGCGGCGTTGAGCGCGAGGATGTTCGTCTGGAACGCAATCTCGTCGATGGTTTTGATGATCTTCGCGATGTCCGAGCTGCTGGCCTTGATGGCGCCCATCGCGGTGCTCATGGCTTGGATATCGGAGCCGCCACGTTCCGCCGCTTCGCGGGCGCGTTTGGCAAGGGCGTTCGCCTGCTCCGCGTTCGCCGCGTTGCGGTTGGTCATGCTGGACATCTCCTCGATCGAGGCGCTGGTCTCCTCGAGGGATGCGGCCTGCTCGCTCACCCCTTGCGCCAGACTCTGGCTCGCCGAGGCGACCTGCGCCGCAGCCGAGACCACGTGGTCCGCGCCGCCGGAGAGCGAGTCCACGACCGAGCGGATTCCGCGTGCGATCGAGCGGGTGATGGTGAACGCCAGCACCGCCGCCAGAAGCAATCCGCTGGCCGCGACCGCGAGGCATATGGTCTTGAACACGCCACCGAAACGGATCGCCGCCAAGGTCGTGTCATGGGTGTCGGCGGCGTTCGCCTGCGCGAGTTTTTCGAGCAGTTCCGTAGTCTTCAGTTGAGGCGGCCGGCAGACGGCGAGCGCATGATTGTTAAGTGCATCCAAGCGTGCCGTCGCTTCGGCGCCGAGCTGGAGCATCCGGCCGAACAGGGCGAACGTCTCGGCCGCATCGCGCTCCATCTCCCCGAAAACGAGGCGCTTCGCACCGTCTCGGTCACCGCCCGCGACCAATGACTTCGCCCGACCGGCGGCTTCGTGGAACGCTTGGTGCCGGCTATCGATTTCCCCCAACGCGGCGGCCAGCTCCGTGTTCTCTACCTTGCGGTGAGCCGCCCGCCATCTGCCGAAGGCACAGGCGGTGTGATCTGCCCCACCCTCGAATAACTCACCATTGTTGCACGCCTTGAGTACTTTGACCTGCAGTTCGTAGTGCTGACCACGAAACGTCGCGAGGTCGCGTTCCAACAGGATCGGGTCGCCGATTCTCAGCGCGTCCAGTTCGCGTGCGAGGCGCAGGAACTCGCCGTCGGCAGCCAGCCATTCGTTCAGGACCGGCGTCAGTTGCCGGTAGAGCGCGTCCTCCTCGGCGGTGTGGGGTAACTTTTCGTACGCCGCCAGAGACTCCGCGATCGTCTTGCGGGCCTCGTCGGCCAGGTCGTACTGCCGCTTGCGCATCGCCTCGTCGAGGTCGCGCTGCATCAGGGTGCGCTGCACAGATTTCAGCGAGGTGGCGGCTTCCTTCAGGTTCAGGACCGATTCCAAGGCGACGAAGCGGACCCGGCCCACGTCGGTAATCGCGGCATCGTTGCGCTCCGCGCCGTAGTAACCCACGGCTCCGAGCGCCACGGCGATCGCCGTGACAGAGCCGAAACCAAGCATGACCTTTGCGCCGAGTGTGAGTGATTTCATGAGTAGGAGTCGACCGGCCCGCGCAGCCTCGTTGGAAGGGCCAACGCGTATCCGGTCCGTGGCGCTATCGGTCCGGATGGGACCGACTTGAGAACCGGCGCGCGGGCTTGTGCTCAATCGTTAAGCAACCGCGCCACCGACGGGCTGCGCTCTGCAACGGGAAGCCCCGCACGGCGCCTACGCCGAACGCAGCCCGCGGCCCGAGGTCGACCGGCGTCGCGACCAGCCACCTTCGCGCGACCCACATCACCAACTGCGGCAGGCCGTTCGCGAGCAGTCCGGCCAGCCCATTCCATCCCGCAATTCGAGTGAGCGGTAAATTAAGCCCGCCTCATGGATTTGGAATAATTCTAAATCGTTCTTGAAACTCAGTCCCAATCCGAGTCCCTTCCGGGCCGTTCAACGCACCATGCCGCACTCGCCCACCAACGCCGATGCCCTCACCCAGCGCCTTGCGGGCAGCGGCCTCCGTGCGACGCCGCAACGGGAGATCGTCTACCAGGTGCTGCTCGAGCGCCGCGACCATCCGACGGCCGACGAACTCTTCGCCCGAGTGAAGGCCAAGATGCCAACCATCTCATTGGCCACGGTTTACAACTGCCTCGAGACGCTCGTGCAGTGCGACCTTATCAAGCAGGTCAACTTCGAGCGCGAGCCCACGCGCTACTGCTCGAACCTCACCGAGCACGCCCACTTCATCGACACCGCCACCGGCCAGATCATCGACATCGAGATGTCCCCGGCCTACGTCGCCCGCCTGAAGGAGGCGCTGCCGCCCGGCTTCACGATGGAGGACGTCGAGATCAACTTCCGCGGTACCGCCGCCCCCGAAGCGTTGAACAAATCCGCAACAGCCGCACCGGCCGGCCCTGTCCCTGCTTAGCCGCATCGGCCCACGCGCGTTCCGCCATTCCCTCCTTCACTTCGTTTTTCCCGCAGCCCCTTTTCTCCCTCACTCCCTTTCCAATGAACGCCCTCGAGATCAAAGACCTCCACGTCAACATCGCCGACAAGGCGATCGTCAAAGGCCTGACGCTCACCGTCCGCAAGGGCGAGGTGCACGCCGTCATGGGGCCGAACGGCACCGGCAAGTCCACCCTCGCCAAAGCCATCGCCGGTCACCCGGATTACGAAATCACCTCCGGTGAGGTCCTCCTCGACGGCCGCAACATCCTCGAGATGGAGCCCGACGAGCGCGCCCGCGCCGGCCTTTTCCTCGCGTTCCAGTACCCGAGCGAGATCCCCGGCGTCTCGATCGCCAACTTCCTCCGCGCCGCCTCCCAGGCCCGCCTGCCCGAGGGCGAGGAGATCGACGCCACCGCCTACTACAAGCGCCTCTACGCCAAGATGGACGCGCTCAAGATCGACCGGAAATTCACCTCCCGCTCGGTCAACGAAGGCTTCTCCGGCGGCGAAAAGAAACGCTGCGAAATCCTCCAGATGGCGATGCTCGAACCGGCCTACTCCGTCATGGACGAAACCGACTCCGGTCTCGACATCGACGCCCTCAAGATCGTCGCCGAAGGCGTCAACGCCCTCCGCGGCCCGAAGCTCGGCGTGCTCCTCATCACCCACTACCAGCGCCTGCTCGACTACATCGTCCCGGACTTCGTCCACGTCATGTACGACGGCCGCATCGTGAAGAGCGGCGACAAGACGCTCGCCCTCGAGCTTGAGGCCAAGGGCTACGACTGGGTGAAGAACGAACTCGCCGCCGCCACTGCCTGACGGCCCACCCACCGCGCCGCCGGTTCGAGCGCGCCGCCTTCCAAATCCGAAATCTCCAATCTCCAATCTGAGGTCCCCCTCATGAGCTCCATCTCCGACTCCGAAGCCACCCTCGTCCCGCCCGAGGAGACCGCCGAGGCCAATCCCGTCACCGGCATCGACCAGAGCGTCGGCGACTTCACCTACGACGTGAAGTACAGCTTCGACGCCGGCACCGGCCTCTCCGCCGCCACCGTCGACTACATCAGCGCCGCCAAGAAGGAGGCGGACTGGATCCGCGAGTTCCGGCACAAGGCGCTGAAGACGTTCGAGTCCATGCCGCTGCCCACCCACTGGGCGACGAAGGATCTCGAGAACATCGATTTCCAGAAAATCCGTTACTACCTCGCCCAGGGCCAGAAGCCGAAACGCTCCTGGGACGAGGTGCCCGACGACATCAAGAAGACCTTCGAACGCCTCGGCATCCCCGAGCAGGAGCGCAAGTTCCTCGCCGGCGTCGAGGCCCAGTTCGACTCCGAGGCGGCGTACTCGAACATCAAATCCGCCGTCGAGAAGCAGGGCGTGATCTTCATGAACTCGACGCAGGCGCTGCGCGAGCACCCGGAGATCTTCCGCAAATGGTTCGGCAAGGTCATCCCGACCTCCGACAACAAGTTCGCCGCGCTCAACAGCGCCGTGTTCTCCGGCGGCTCCTTCATCTATGTGCCGCCCGGGATCAAGGTCTCGCACCCGCTGCAGGCCTACTTCCGCATCAATGCCGAGAACTTCGGCCAGTTCGAGCGCACCCTCATCATCGTCGATGAGGGCTCCGAGGTGACGTACATGGAGGGCTGTACCGCCCCGAAGTTCACCACCTCCACGCTCCACTCCGCGGTCGTCGAGCTCGTCGCGCTCAAGAACGCGAAGATCCAGTACATCACCGTCCAGAACTGGGCCCCCAACGTCTACAATCTCGTCACCAAACGCGGCCTCGCGATGGAGGGCGCCGAGATCAAGTGGATCGATTGCAACATCGGCTCCCGCCTCACGATGAAGTACCCGGGCGTCGTCCTGAAGGGCGAAGGCGCCCGCGGCGAGGTCATCTCGATCGCGCTCGCCAACGACGGCCAGCACCAGGACACCGGCGCCAAGATGATCCACGCGGCGAACAACACGTCCTCCACGATCATCTCGAAATCCATCTCCGTCGGCGAGGGCCGCGCCACCTACCGCGGCGTCGTGCACATCCCGAAGCACCTGAAGGGCTGCAAGAACAACACCGAGTGCGACGCGCTGCTGATCAACACCAACAGCCGCACCGACACGTATCCGGCGATCACCGTCAAGGGCGGCGACAACTTCACCCAGCACGAGGCCAGCGTCTCGAAGGTCAGCGAGGAGCAGATTTTCTACATGCAGCAGCGCGGCCTCACCGAAGCCGAGGCGATGAGTCTCGCCGTAAACGGCTTCGTCAACGACCTCGTGCGCCAGTTCCCGATGGAGTACTCCGTCGAGCTCAAGCGCCTCATCGACCTCGAAATGGAAGGCTCGGTCGGCTGACGCGATTGCGGATTTCGGAATGCGGATGACGGAATCCCCGCGCCGCGAACCGAAGCCGCACCGCCGCACTCCACAACCTTCGCCAACGAATCCACGGACTCCGCACCACCCGCAGCACAGTCGCTCCACGCGCCATCTGGCTCCGGACAATCCGCAATCCGAAATCCGCATTCCGCAATCCCCGATGTCTTCCGCTCCCGCCTCCGCAGCCCCCGCCACGCCCGAGCCCGCTCTCATCCAGCCCACCGCCTTCGACCACGTGTCCGCCAAGCTCGGACACCTCCCCGCCTGGTGGACCGACCTCAAGCGCCGCGCCTGGGCCCACTACCTCGAGCTCCCGCTGCCGAAACGCACCGACGAACTCTGGCGTTTCTCCAGCATCCAAGGCCTGCGTCTCGACGAGCCGTTCCCGCTTGCCGCGCCGGCCTCGGTCGAGATCGTGCGCGCCCTTGTCGCACGCTCCAACCTCGTCGCGCAAAAGACCGCGCAGGCCGTCTATGTGAACGATGTGCGCGTCGTGCAGGACACCCTGCCCGACCACCTCGTGAAGGCCGGAGTGATCTTCGAGTCGATCGAACACGCCGTGCTCCGCCACCCCGCGCTCATCCAGGCGCACTTCATGGCGCAGGATTCCGCGCTCGGCTCCGAGAAGCTCACCGCGCTGCATCGCGCGCTCACCACCGGCGGCGCGTTCATCTACGTGCCGAAGGGCGTCGAGGTTAACCTGCCCCTCGTCGTCTACCACTGGGCGGCCGGCGGCCGCTCCGCCGTCTTCCCGCACACGCTCGTCGTCGCCGAGGACAACGCCAAGGTCACCGTCGTCGAGTTCCGCCAGTCCGCGAGCGACACCGACACGACCTTCGCCGCCGGCGTGAACGATCTCTACGCCGGTCCCGGCGCTCAGGTCACCTACGTCTCCGCCCAGCGCTGGAGCCGCAGCTCGCTCGGTTTCCAGGGCAACGAGACCGTCGTCCAGCGCGACGGTCGCGTGCTCTCGCTCGGCCTCCAGCTCGGCGGCCGGCAAACGCGCACCGAGAGCCACAGCCGTCTCCAGGGCCCGGGTGCATTCAGCCAGATGCTCTCGCTCGCCGTCGCGCACGGCGACCAGGAGTTCGACCAGCGCACGCTCCAGTCGCACCAGTCGCCGCACACCGGTTCCGACCTCCTCTACAAGAACGCCCTCTTCGACAAGGCGCGCACCATCTTCTCCGGCCTGATCGTCGTCGATCCCGGTGCCCAGAAAACGGATGCCTACCAGAGCAACCGCAACCTGCTCTGCTCGCCCGACGCCGAGGCGAACTCCCTGCCCGGCCTCGAGATCGAGGCCAACGACGTGCGCTGCACGCATGGCGCCACCAACGGCAAGATCGACGACGAGGAGCTCTTCTACCTCGCCGCCCGCGGCATCTCCAAGCCCATCGCCGAGCAACTCCTCGTCTTCGGCTTCTTCGAGGAGGTCCTCGGCAAACTCGAGAGCGAGCAGCTCCAGTCCGTCCTCCGCGAACTCATCCAGGCCAAGTTCCAGAAATAGTAGCGAGGAGTGAGTAGCGGGTAGCGAGTAGGCCGAATCCGACAGACCTCGGCCTCCGCTACCCACACCACTCGCTGCTGGCGCCCTCCGCTCTACTCGCTACTCACTACCCGCTGCTCGCTACTCCCTTCCCATGTCCAACGACCGCAACCGCACCCTCTCCCGCGAAGTCGAAGCCGTGATGGTCCCGTACGGGAACAAGTTCGTCATCCCCGCCGGCGGGAAGGTCTCCCTCGTGCAGACCCTTGGCGGCAGCTTCACCATCATGGGCGACTTCGGCATGGCCCGCCTCGACGGCCAGTACGCCGACGCAATCGGCGAGCAGGCGCAGACCAACGGCCTCGCCGGCGCGGCGACCGGTGCCGACGGCGCTCCGAACGATGAACTCCTCTGGGGCCAACTCCGCTGCGTCTACGATCCCGAGATCCCGGTAAACATCGTCGACCTCGGCCTCGTCTACTCGCTCGAGGTCACGAAACGCGAAGCCGGCGGCCACAAGGTCGACGTGGCCATGACGCTCACCGCCCCCGGCTGCGGCATGGGTCCCGCGATCGCCGAAGACGCCAAATCGAAGCTCATGCAGGTCCCCGGCGTCGACGAAGCCGACGTGCGCATCGTCTGGGAGCCGGTCTGGAACCAGAACATGATCTCCGAAGAGGGCAAAATGAAGCTCGGCCTCATCTGAGCCGGCCACCTCTCCGCCCTCAGTGGCGCCGCTCGCGAGAGCGGCGATTCCGTCCATGGCGCGGGTCTTCAGCCCGCGCCGGCAGCCCTAGCGCTAGCATCAGTCGCCGCGCGCCATCGCCAACAACCGCCCCAGGCCCGCCACCGCGCGGCGCGACCAGCGGGCGGCGGTTCGGGACGGCGGTATCAATCCTTCTTCGGCGCGCCCGTGTAGAGCATGTCGAAGAGCCGTTGCAGCACCGCCTGCGCGGCGCCCGGCAGCGGCTTCTCCTTTTGCAGCAACTCGACCCGCGAGCGGTACTCCAGGACCACCTGCGGACGGCCCGTACGCAGCATCCGCAGCAACTCCAGGAAGATGAGCCGCGCGCCGATGTTCTCCGGTTGCAGGATGCACAGGTGGAGCGACGCATCGAGCAGGTCGCGCTCTCCAAGCAACGTGCCCGGCGGCACGCCCGGCACCGAGTGGCAGCGCACCGAGTGCAGCTGCTCCAGGCAGAGCAGGTAGAGCCCGAAATGCTGCCCCGTCGGCACCACGTATTCGGCGGGCGGTGTGGCCGTCGCGACGCCGGCCTCGCGCTCGATGAGCGCGCTCACCTCCGCCGCGAGCGTGCGCAGCGGTTGCTCCGGCTCGTTGATCGACAACTCGACCGCGACGGTGCCGAGTTCGGCGGCGTCGGCGACGCGCACCAGCCGCGCCTCAACCCGCCACGGCTCCGCCTGCGCCTGGATGTGCGTGACCACCGCGTATTGACACTCCGGTTTCACACCGCGGGCGTGCTGCACCGTCTCGGCGGCGGTCCACGGTTGGCGGCCGACGAGGAACGCCGGTGCATCACCGGCGACCCACGGCACCACCGGCCGCGTGCGCGCCTGCAATCCGAAGCGGAGCTGCTCGGCGAGAAACAGCGGCACCGCGCGGCTGAAGCGCGCAGCGCCATCCGAGGCGCGCAGCGCGCTCTCGCCTTCCTTCGGCTCCGCCGCGGGGGAATCGGCCGAGCTGCCGAGGAACGCGATGCTCGGCACCTCGCCCACCGGCACGGTGAAGAGTTCGTTCGCCGGCGATTGCGGCGGGAGCCAGATCGGGCCCTCGTCGATCAACAACGTGGCCGTGCCGGAGCCGGGCATCACCTTCTTCGCGAGCTCGGCGTTGCGCACCTGCGCAAACTCGCTCTCCCACTGGCCGAGATGCGGGCGCCAATCGAGCCGCTGTTGCCCGAACAACAGGTCGAGCAAGGCCCGAGCGGCCTGCAACTGCCCCGTCACGAGGCACGCGCGGAAGAGATTGTGCGCACCGGGCAGGCCGTGCACTTCGACTTCGAAGAGCGGCGCGGCTTCCTGGAGCATCACATCGGGATGGCCCGTGCCGCCGAGATCGCCGCT
Organism: Opitutaceae bacterium; assembly: GCA_035299125.1. Lineage (GTDB taxonomy): Bacteria > Verrucomicrobiota > Verrucomicrobiia > Opitutales > Opitutaceae > CAJCBL01. The sequence continues at coordinate 1,333 of DATGXA010000176.1, read as the reverse complement.
CATTTGCAGCAGAAGATCCGTCGGCACCGGTTTGCCGGTCAACGCGATCGCCTCGCGGTAGAGGCGCACCGCCTCCTGCACGTCGTTGCGATCGAGCGCGGCGCGGGCATGCCACATCCGCGCCCGCCAGTTGCCGGGCAATTGTCCCATCCGCGCCAGCGCCTCCTGCACCGCAGCGTCGCCACCGATCTGATGCCGCGAAGCGAGCAGCGCGCCGCAGGCATCGCGATGATTCGGCTCGAGCTCGAGTGCGCGCCAGAACGCCTGCTCGGCCTCCTCCTGCCGGCTGCGCGCGGCGTGCACGAGCCCCATGTGGAAAACGACGTTCGCGTTCTCGCCGTGCTTCGCCACGTGCTGCTGCAGCACCGTCTCCGCCGACTCGAAACGCTCGAGTTCGCGGTACACGATCGAAAGCACAATCGCGCCGCGCTCGGCGTTGGGATCGATGCGCGCGAGCTGCTCGGCCGGTTCGACCATGTCGGTCAGGAAACCGTTCTGGAGCGAATGCATGATCGTGCCGGCGAGCTCGTCGGGGTTCTCGCGCACCTTCTCGAGGTGCGGGAGCAGCACCCGTTCGCGCCACTCCGGCCGCATGACCATCACTTGGCGGCCCTGCTCGTCGAGCATCGGCATCATGTTCGCCTGCGCCGCCTCGTCCGCCTGCGGAGCCGCCGTGGAGGCCTGCTCCGGAGCGTCGTCGTACCCAGTCGGCGGGTTCACCGGTTGCGCGGCGTCGCTGGACGCGCCGGGGGCTCCGGCGGCGGGTTGGGATGTCTTCTTGCCGAGGATTTTCTTGAAGAAACTCATGGAGGAGGGGCGATGTTTTCGGGGAGTCGGGGCGCGGAGAGTTGAGGAATGCCGCCGCGCGGAAAAGGCCCAAATTCCGCCTTCGGCGCGCACTCCGCCACACAGAGACCGGACAATCCCGATGCCATGGCGCGGCACAGGGCCGCGCGCAAAAAACGCCGTCTCAGCGACGCGCGAGCAGCTCGCTCATCGCCGCGCCGAGCCGGCGCATGCCTTCCTCGATCTGGGCCTCGTCGGAATTCGAGAAATTGAGCCGCAGGTGCCGGTCGTCGGGTTCGACGAAGAACGCCGAGCCGGGCACGAACGCCACCTTGCGCGCGATCGCGGCGTTGAACAGCGCCATCGCCGACACGCCCTCCGGCAGGCGCACCCAGAGAAACATCCCGCCGTCCGGCTCGCTGCTCTTCGCGTCGGTCGGGAAATACCGGCGGATCGCCTCGACCATCGCATTTCGTTGGCGGCCGTACAGCTCGCGTACCTTGGCGATATGCGCGTCGAGATCGTGGTCGACGAGGTGTTGGTGCAC
>DATGXA010000175.1:0-5880 GCA_035299125.1 Opitutaceae bacterium | reverse complement strand
GATCTGGGCAGCAGTGGCTGGCGCCAGATTCCGCGGAAGCCCTGCGGTACGATATCCACACCGTTGACGGTGATCTTCTCGGTGCCGGTGTAGATCTCGCCGGCGTTCGCTTTCACCACGCCCACTTCGCCGGCGGCGACAAGCGTGACGGGGCGCATCTCGACTTTGAAGAGCCGTGGGTTGATGCGGTAGTTGCCGGGCGTGAGGATCGTCAGCTGCGGGCCGCGGAAACCGGTGCCGTCGGCGAGAAACTTCGTGGCGTCGAGCATGTCGTCGGCCGATTTCCATGCCGGAGCGAAGACGGTGCCGCCGGGCAGCACCTTGCCGTCGAGCGCCGTGACAACGCCGATCTGGCCGTTGGGGACCATGACGGTGTCGACCTTCTCGACCTCGTACGACCAGGGCCAGTAGCCGAAATGCCAACCCGGCCCTAGCACGCGCGCCTGTGGTCCCTTCTCGCCCGCAACAGCGACGATGTGCCCCGCCGGCAGATCGGAGCCGAGTGTGCGGATCACCACGCCCGTCTGCTCCGAATCCACGTACACCGCCGAAGCGACCACAAAGGCCCCCACGCCGAGCAACACCGCCACGAGGCCCGCGCTGCCGAGCGAGGCGCGGGTGGCTGGAGAACTCGAGGTGGCGCGAACCACAAGCGCGATCACACCGCCGAAAAGAAGAAGCGAGCCGATGACGAGAGCGAACATGTTGGGAGGGGGTTAGGGATTGCCGAACGTCGCGCACCGTAGCCGGGGCCACGCCCGCGCGACAAGAGAATCGTGGTTACACGGAGGCGCGCCGTTTCGCGCCACATGGGGGGACGCGCGTCGCCGCCGCGTCACCAGCGCGTGTTCTCCAGCGCGGCCAACTCGGCAAGCGCCGCGCGACGCACGGCTTCGGGCATGGCGCCGACGAGAAAACCGCTGCGCGCGAGCTGCACGAGCTCGCTTGCCGAGAAATCGGCTTCGGTCGCGAGCCCGACGTACTCGTCCGTGAGCGTGTTGCCGAAGATCAGCGGGTCGTCGGTGCTCACCGTGCAACGCACGCCAGCGGCGACGAGCCGCCGCAGCGGGTGTTCGCGCAACGACGGCGCCACCGCGAGCTTCACGTTGCTGATCGGGGTGATGTCGAGCGTCACGCCTTCGCGCACGAGCAACGCGACGACCTCCGGATCCTCGATCGCGCGCACGCCGTGCTGGACGCGGCGCACACCGAGCCGCTCGACGGCGACGCGCACGTTGGCGGCGCCCCCGAACTCGCCCGCGTGGGCCTTCGTCTCCTTGTCGGCGTTGCGCGCGCGGCGCCACACATCGGCGGTCCAGTCCTCGAGCGGTAACGTCTCGTGGCCGTGAAGGTCGATCCCCGCGAGCCACTTCCAGCGGAGCGCATCCGCGATCACCGCGGGCATGTCGCCGGTGTGGCAATCGCGCACCAGCCCCGCGAACACGCGCACGGTCATCCCCGCCGGAACCGCCTCGAGTATGGCTTGCAGGATCGCGTCGCCGCGCTCGGGGATGAACTGCACGATCGGGAGGTGGAAACTCGTTTCGACGTAGCGGACGTTCTGCTCCGCGAGCCGGCGGAACACCTGGACCGCCGCCTCGTGGTAACGCGCCGCCGAGGTGAACCAAGGCGAGAGCAGCCCGATGATAAGCTCGTCGAACTCCCCGAAACTGCGGAAGCGGAAGTCGCCCGCCCACGAGGCCGGCGGCTGCGTGAAACGCGATGGTTCGAGCCGCTGCAGCAGTTCGAAGGGCAACGCGCCTTCGAGGTGGAGATGCGTCTCCGTCTTGGGCAGGCGGCGGACAAAATCGGTGATCGCTGCGGCGGACGTCGCTTCCATGCCGCCATCCCATGCCTCGGCACGCTCCGCGGCAACACCGGAGCGGCGGCGCTCCGAAACCACTGTATGGCTACAACCGCCACGTGCCGGAAGCTCCGGGCGTGAGGAATCCCGGTGTTTACTTTTTTGCGCCGAGTGTTTCTCTTCGGAGCACCCGCTCCGCTATCGCTGGACGGGTTTAGTTCACCCTCAACCGAAGTATCAAATAATCATGGCCAAGAAATCGCCCAAGTCCGCCGCCCCTAAAAAGACCGCAGCCAAGAAGGCCGCGCCGAAAGCCAAGAAGGCGGCGAAGAAGAAGTAACGGCACGGGACTCGTCCCGTCCGCCACTCTTGGAACCCGGTGACGCGAAACGTCCCGGGTTTTTTCATGCCCACAGCGGACGAGCCGCGCCGCACCGTTCAGTCCGCGCCCGCGAGTTCAACCCGCTCGGCGGCGCCGAGAAACTTCGGGCCGCGGCCAAGCGCCACATCCAGCACGGCCGCGCCGCGCGCGAGCACCTCGCGCATCCGTACCCGCACTTGCCACCAGCGCGCCGCATCGGCCGCGGCACAACCCGTCGCCTCCAGTCCCTGGGCACGAGCGAGGTAGAGCGCACGCTCCGCGTGGAAGCGCTGCGAGACGACGATCACGCGTCGTTGCCCGAAGACGCGGTGCGCGCGCTGCACCGAGTCGAGCGTGCGAAACCCAGCATAGTCGCACGTCACAAATTTGGCCGGCACGCCGCGCGCGATGAGATCCGCCTTCATGTCGTCCGGCTCGCTGTAGTCGGCGCGCGAGTTGTCGCCGCTCACGATCAGGCCGCGCACCTTGCCCGTACGGAACAACTCCGCCGCCAGATCAAGGCGCGCGTCGTAGAAAGCGTTGGCCCGTCCGCCGGCGAGAGTCTTGGCGGTGCCGAGCACCAGCGCCACATCGGCCGGCGGGATACCGTCGCCGCCCACATACACGCGACCACGCGCACTGCGCTGCACCGACCACTCCGAGGCGCCGAGGAAGAGCGCGACGCAGCAGACGATCACGCCGAGCGACCGTCGGCGCGCTCGGCACGCAATCCACAATCGGCCGCGCAGCGACGCGAGCGCGCGAGCCGCGCCGCCGATCAGGGGAACGACTCGCCGCCTTCTCATCGCAGGATGCGCTCCTCCGCGAGTTTGGCCGCGAGCTCGGGAGCCTCTTGCTGGAGGATTTTTTTCAGGCCCTTTCGCCGCCGTTTCTCGAGGTAGACGGCGAACGGAAGCGCAAAGACCACGTAGAGCGCCAGGCCGATTCGGCCGAGATTGTCCAGCGACTCGCGGTTACCCGCGACCAACAAGGCCTCGGCGAGGAGGACCATGCTGGCGAGACCGAACACCCCGAGCGCCGCCAAGAACCAACGCGGCGGACCACAGAGCTTGCGGTACGCGTCCCAGCGTCGCATCTCCTGCTCGTCGTGCTCACGCTGCGCGGCGAGCTGGTCGAGGATCTTGCGCGCGTCGCTCATGGCGGATGGCGGCGCCGAGGCTCACTTGCCGCCGAGCAGATACTCGGGGTTGAGCTTCTCGAGCGATTTCAGGACGAAGCGCCCGTCCTTGCGGATGAGTTTTCCGTCGAAACGGATTTCCCCGCCGCCGCACTCCGGGCGCTGGATCGAGACGAGATCCCAGTGCACCTGCGAGCGGTTGCCGTTGTCCGCATCGCCGTAGGCCTGCCCGGGAGTAAAATGGAACGAACCGGCGATCTTCTCGTCGAAGAGGATGTCGCGCATCGGCTGCAGGATGTGCGGGTTGAAACCGAGAGCGAACTCGCCCACGTAGCGCGCGCCAGCGTCGGAATCGAAGATCGCGTTGAGCCGCTTGTTGTCGCCGCTGCAGGTCGCTTCGACGATGCGGCCCTTTTTGAAGACGAGGCGGACGTTGTTGAACTCCACGCCCTGATAGACGGAGGGCGCGTTGTAGGATATCTCGCCCTCGACGCTGTCCTTGACCGGGCACGAGAAGACTTCGCCATCCGGGATGTTGCGCAGACCGCCGCACGGCACCGCGCCGATGCCCTTGATCGAGAAACGCAGGTCCGTACCCGGCCCGGTGATCTGCACGCGATCGGTGCGCTGCATCAGCTTCACCAGCGCTGCCATGCCGGCGCGCATGCGCGAGTAGTCTAGCGTGCAGACCCGGAAGTAGAAATCCTCGAATTGCTCCGTGCTCATGGCCGCCTGCTGCGCCATCGCCGAAGTGGGCCAGCGGAGGACAACCCACTTCGTCTTCTCGACGCGCCAGTTGAGCACCGGGCGCATGAGGCCGTTCACGAGTTTCATCCGGTCCGCGTGCACATCCGACGACTCGAAGATGTTCTCCGAACCGCGGACCGCGATGTAGGCATCCATCTTCTTCATCCTGACGAGCTCGGTCTCGGCGGCGGTCTCGTACTGCGCCTGCTCGGCACCGCGCAGCAGCTCGCGGGTGACCTTGCCGCGGTTGATCTGCACATACGGGAACGCCCCGCGGGCGCGCGCCGCCCGAATGAGCGCGATCACCATCTCGTCGGGGATGTCGAACGCATCGATGAGCACGCGCTCGCCGCGCGCGAGCGAAGTGGAAAAACCGGTGAGAACCTGGGCGAGTTTGTCGAAACGGGAATCGTTCATGGGCGATTTATGTTGGTCGTAGCGTGCCGTCCGCGGCGGGCAGTGCAAACGTGCAAAATGCGCCTTGGCGCGACCGCCCGCCCTTTCGAAAACGCCGTTCACCCGAACCCAGTTGAAACCGCACCGCCGTGAGCCGTTCCTGCGCGCATGCACGCCGCCACATCCGCTCTCGGTCCCGACCAGACTGCCGAAGCTTGGGACGAGGTCGTCGATGCCTACGAGGAGGGTTTCGAGCCGTTCACCAACGCATTCGCCGCGACCGCGCTCGACTTGGGCGGAGTCAACACCCGCGCGCGCATTCTGGATGTGGCAACAGGCCCCGGCGGGCTCGCACTCGCCGCCCTCAACCGCGGCGCCGAGGTGACGGCAGTCGATTTCGCGCCGCGCATGGTCCGTCGCCTCCGCGAACGCCTCTCCGGCGAACAGCGCTGGCGCACGCAGGCGCTGGTGATGGACGGGCAAGAGCTCGAGCTGCCCGACGCCACCTTCGACGCCGCCTTCTCGATCTTCGGCCTGATCTTCTTTCCCGATCCCGCGCGCGGCCTGAGTGAACTCGCCCGCGTGCTGAAACCCGGAGGGCGCGCGGTGATCGCCGCCTGGAGCTCGCCGCAACGTCACGAGGCGCTGCAACTGATCACGCAGGTGCTCGGCTCTGTCTGGCCGGACTTCCGTCCACCGGCCACTCCCCCGCCCTGGCTGTGCTTCGCGGACCCCGAGGTGTTCCATTGCGCGCTGTTCGAGGCCGGCTTCGCCTTCGCCACCATCCACACCATCACCAAGGCGTGGGAGGTCGATTCAGCCGAATGGTTTGTGCGGCAGGTGCCGCATTTGTCGCCGGGCACGAACTATCTGTTCGAGTCGATGGGCCCCGATATCGCGGCCGCGTTCACGACGGCGCTCCGCGCACGTCTGCAGGAACGTTTCGGCAACGGTCCGGTGCGGTTCCGCGCCGAAGCGCATCTTGGCGTGGCGCGGAGAGGATGAACTCCGGATACGCGCGAGGTTGCGCGGGCGTTCGCATGAATCTCGCTCATTCCAACTGGCACCGGCACTGCTGAACCAGTGGCGGGATGTCCGCCACGAATTCAACTCACCTCGTGCTCACCCCGCCGGTGCGCCTCGCGTACCTCGGGCAACTGGGTCTCGTTGTGCTCGCCATCGCCACTACGCTGCTGGCGGCGGGCGCAGGCGAGTGGCGATTTGCAGTGGTAGCAGTGCTGGCTGCATCGTGTGCTTGGCTGGTGCGCTCGTGGCTCGCCGCCGCGGGTATGCTTGCCGCCTGCACCGCCGAGGACGACACGCCAGTGGAGCGATTCGCGTGCGACGCAGCGAGTACCGCGCACGCTGCGGCGAAGCAGCGCTGGAGCACGCTCGAGGCGCGGCGTGGCACTCCGGAGTTCGATCTCTGGGAAT
>DATGXA010000174.1:0-2629 GCA_035299125.1 Opitutaceae bacterium | reverse complement strand
GCCCGACTCCGCGCCGCCCGCCGAGCCGTTGCCCGAGGCCGACGCTCCTGTCGTGCCCGTCGACGACGCGCCGCCCGCCGTCCCGGTTCCGCAGATCGACTAACTTCGTCGCGCTCTCCACCGCCCGCGTCCTACCCACGTCGTGTCACCCGCCGTCCACGCCAACGAAGTGCCCGCGCCGCGCCCCGCGGCCGGGCCGCTGTTCCATCCCGCCTGGGTCGTGTTGATCTGCGCGGTCGCGCTCACGACGCTCGGGCTCACGATCCTGTTCAGCAGCACGGCGTCGTTGCGCGCGGATCCGTACTTCTTCCTGAAACGGCAGCTGATCTGGCTCGGCGTGTCGGTCGTGCTCGGCTGGGTCGTGAGCCGTGTCGATCTCGAGCACGCGCGTCGCTACGCGTGGATCATTGCCGGTCTGGCGCTGCTCGGGCTGCTCGCGGTGCTGATCCCAGGCATCGGCCGCACCGTGAACGGCGCGCGCCGCTGGGTGGATTTCGGCTTCTCGAAGATCCAGCCCTCGGAGTTCGCGAAACTCGCGATGGTCTTCGCGCTCGCGCACTACTGCGGCATCAACCAGCGGCACATGGCGTCGTTCAAGCGCGGCTTCGTGATCCCGTGCGCGGGCATCGGCGCCTTCGCGATTCTCATCATCGCCGAGCCCGACTTCGGAACCACGGCGCTCACCGGTGTCGTCGGTTTTTTGATGCTCTTCCTCGCCGGCGCGCGGCTGCTCTACATGATCCCGACGGTGCTCGCCGGTGTGTGCGTGTTCGCCCTCGCGGTGTGGCACGACCCGGTGCGGTTCGGCCGCATCACCGCGTTCCTCGATGTGGAGGGCAACCGCTCCGATGGCGCGTACCAGCTCTGGCAGGCGATCCTCGCGTTCGCCTCCGGCGGGCTCGACGGCGCTGGACTCGGCAACGGCCGCCAGCAGATGGCCTTCCTGCCCGAGGCGCACACCGACTTCATTTTCGCCATCGTCGGCGAGGAGCTCGGCCTCTGGTTCACGTTCGGCACGGTCGTGACGTTCGCCGTGCTCTTCTGGGCCGGCCTCGCGCACCTACGCCGCGCGCCGAATCTCTTCGGCCACCTCCTCATCGCCGGCTCGCTGCTCCTGCTCGCGTTGCAATCGATCATCAACCTCGGCGTCGTCACCGGTTCGCTGCCGACGAAGGGCATGTCGATGCCGTTCATCTCGTACGGCGGTTCGAATCTCCTGCTGATGGGCTTCATCATCGGCCTCTTCTTCAACACCCGCCGCGCCTGGAGTCGGCCCAATCTCGCGCCCAGCCGCGCCCTCATGGAGGTGAGCGCATGAGTCGCTTCGTTATCGCCTGCGGCGGCACCGGCGGCCACCTCGCGCCGGGCATCGCGCTCGCTGAGGGGCTCGTCGCGCGCGGCCATGAGCCGCACCTGCTCATCTCCCACAAACAGGTCGATGCGAAGCTCGTGGAGAAATACCCGTGGCTGAAGCTCGCCCGCATCCCCGCGGCGCCGCTCACGGCGAACCCCGTCGGCCTCGCCCGTTTCCTCTACCAGCAGTCCGCCGGTTTCGGCTTCGGGCTGAAACATCTCCAACAGCTCCGCCCAGCGGCGGTCGTCGGCTTCGGCGGGTTCACCACGGCGAGCATCGTGCTAGCCGCCCGGATGCGCGGCATCCCGGTCGCGCTGCACGAGGCTAATCGCGTGCCCGGCCGCGCCGTGCGCCTGCTCAGCCGCTTCGCGAAACGCGTCTATCTCCCGACCGGCGTGCGGTTGAGCCGAGCCCGAGGCGGCACCGTGCGCGCGCAGGGCCTGCCCGTCCGCCGCGAGTTCCAGCGGATCGCGCGCGGCGAAGCGCTCCGCACCCTCGGCATCCAGCCGGCGCGCCGTCTCGTCGCCGTGCTCGGCGGCAGCCAAGGCGCCACGGCGCTCAACGATTGGGCCGAGAAGAATCTCGAGTTGCTCGCGCTCGAGGGCGTGCAGCTGTTCTGCGTGTCTGGTCCGGGCAAGCGCACTGCGCGCGAGGAGCGCGTGCTGCGTTCGCGAGAGGGCGCGGAGGTGAAATCGTATTTCGTGCCATTCTGCGACCGCATGGCCGAGTTGCTCTCGTGCGCCGATCTCGCCGTCACGCGTGCCGGCGCCGGCACGCTCGCGGAGCTCGCCCGCATCCGCACGCCGGGCGTGCTCGTTCCGTTTCCCCACGCGGCCGACGACCACCAGAGCGCCAATGCGCGCTACTTCGAGCAGCAGGGCGGCGGCCTCGTCGTCGAACAGATGTTCCTGGCCACGCTCACGCGCGAGGTGCAGGACCTCGTCGCCAACGACTGGTTGCTCCACAAGTTCCACGACAACCTCGCGCGCATGGATCAGGAGAACTCGCTCGACGCGATGATCGACGACCTGCTCGCGCTCTCCGATCCGAAGAACCCGACCTCCTCCCGCCTGCACCTGCAACCGGCATGATGTCGCCCCTCCAGCTCGCGCCGCTCTTCGGCCGCTCCGTCCGGCACTGCCACCTCGTCGGGGTGGGCGGTGCCGGCATGACTCCGCTCGCGATGCTGCTCGCACAGCGCGGTTGGTCGGTCTCGGGCGAGGACGATGGTCTCACCGCTGGTGCACGCTGCTGGCTCGAAGAGGCGGGCGTGGT
>DATGXA010000173.1:0-8875 GCA_035299125.1 Opitutaceae bacterium | reverse complement strand
GGAGGTGGTCGCGAGCAGCGCCCGGACGATCGGCCACGCCGAGCGGGAACCTTGGGTCTGGAAATAGTCCTCGACGCGGGCGAGGTACGCCGGCGGCAGGCTCTCCAGCCAGCCGCGGGTGGTGCTGTTGTCATGGGTTCCCGTGTACGCGACGCTTTCCTGCGGGTAGAAGTGGGGGAGGTTCACGCCGTTGGCGTCGTGCCCGTAGGCGAACTGCAGCACCCGCATCCCGGGCAGGCCGGCGGCGCGGCGCAAGTTCACGACATCGGGGCCGATGTAGCCGAGGTCCTCGGCGATGATGCGCGCCTGCGGCAGCGCGGCGCGCACGGCCTGGAAGAAGGGCAGCCCAGGGCCCTTCAGCCAGCGGCCGCCGCGCGCGTCGGGCGCTGAGGCGGGGATTTCCCAATACGTCTCGAAGCCGCGAAAATGGTCGAGACGCACGATGTCGTAGAGCTCGAACGCGGCGCGCAGCCGGGCGATCCACCAGGCATAGCTGGTGCGCGCCAGGTGTTCCCAGTTGTAGAGCGGGTTTCCCCAGAGCTGGCCCAGCGTGGAGTAATAGTCGGGCGGCACGCCGGCCACGGCGGTGGGCAGGCCGCGGGTGTCGAGTTGGAACACCGCGCGATTCTGCCAGGTGTCGGCGCTGTCGAGGGCGACGAAGATCGGCACATCGCCAATCACGCCGACCCCGTGTTCGGCGCCGTAGGCGCGCAACCGGTGCCACTGGGTGAAGAAAACGTACTGGTAGAAGACGTGTCGGGCGGCCTCGCGGCGTACGGTCTCGGGAAAGGTTCGGCGCAGTTCCGGGGACCACCGTCGGTAGCTGTCCGGCCACACGGTCCACGGGTAGCCGCCGAAATGGCCCTTCAGGGCCATGAAATCGGCGTAGGGCTCGAGCCAGTCGACATGGCGCTGCTCGAAGGTGGCCAACGTTTCCGCACCGGTGAGCGAGGTGCGTTCGGTGGCCACGAAGCGCTCGTGCGCCCGCGCGAGGACCGGCCAGAAGAGTTCGTAGAGTTTCCCGTAATCGACTCGGTCCATCGGGAGCGCGCGAAGCGGGGCCACTTCCTCGGCGTGGAGGAGGCCCTCCGCGACGAGTTCGTCGAGGTCGATGAAGTAGGGGTTGCCGGCGCTGGCGGAAAAAAGTTGGTAGGGGGAATCGCCGTAGCCGGTCGGGCCCAGGGGACAGATCTGCCAGTACCGCATGCCGGCGGCGGCGAGGAAGTCGATGAAGCGGCGGGCTCCGGCGCCGAGACTGCCGATGCCATGGTCTCCGGGGAGGCTGGAGACATGGGCCAGCACGCCGGCACTGCGAGCGGTGAGCCAGGTGGAGGATGCGGGTTCCATGGGAAGACAGTCAGCGGAGCTCGATGAGGTGTGCGCGGTTGTCGTCGGGGAGGCGCACGGTGAGGGTCTCGGCATCGGTGAACCAAGTGGCGGCGGCGGCCGGGGCCGCCCGACGGCCGAGCGGGCGGCCGTCGAGACGAACCTCCGTGCAGGCGCCCGCGCCGTGGACGACGAACTCGTAGGTGCGCGCCGGCGGCTGGTACGGACCGACCGGTGCGGCGAGGGCGATGCGGATTCCTTTGGAGGTGTGGGTGGAGGTCACGCTGGTGCGGCGGAAGGCGCCGGATCGGTATGCGGGGCTGACACCGTCGTCCTCATACAAAGCGCCGAGGGCGGCGCCGGCAGTGTCCGGGTAGATGTCGAAGCGCAGCGGGTCCCACGGTCTTTCGGCCACGTGAAGCATCGCGACGGTGGACGGGACGATACATCCGCCTCGGACGAAGAGCGGGAGCCGGTCGAGCGGTGCCTCGACGCCGAGGAGGCGTCCTCCCTCCACCGGTCGGCCGCTCCAGAAGTCGTACCAGCGGCCGGCCGGCAGGTAGACGTCGCGCACGCGTTGGCCGGCCTGCAGCACCGGGGCGACGAGCAGTGCGTCGCCGACCATGAACTGATCGTCGAGGGTGGCGGTGTTGTCGTCGTCCTGAAAGTTCAATACCAGCGGCCGGAACAACGGCGTGCCGGTGCGGTGGGCCTCCTCCAAGGTGGTGTAGAGGAACGGCATCAACCGGTACCGCAGTTGCAGGTACTTGCGGATTATGTCCGTGTAGACCGGGCCGAACCGCCACGGCTCGTGGTCGTAGTTGTCTATCGCCGCGTGGTTGCGCAGCAGGGGAGCGAGGAACGCGACCTGGTAGCTACGGACGAGCAGTTCGGGCGAGGCGCGGCCGATGAAGCCGGGCACATCGGCGCCGACGAACGCTTCGCCGGAGAGACCGAGCGAGGCGAACATGGGGAGATTCAATGCGAGGGATTCCCAGGTGGCGTTGTTGTCGCCGGTCCAGACGGTGGCGAAACGTTGGATGCCGGCGTAGCCGGCCCGGGTGATCACAAAGGGGCGCCGGTCGGGCTGAAGTCGTGCGAGGCCTTCGTAGGTGGCGCGGGCCATGTTCAGCGCGAAGAGGTTCCGGTGCCGCGCGTAGAGCGAGCGGGCCCCGCCGTCGTGAAAGACCACGTCGGCCTGGGTGGCGCCGGTCTTGTCGACGAAGTCGGAGGGCTCGTTCATGTCGGTCCAGATCCCGGCCACCCCGTGATTGAGTAGCGCCCGGTGGAGGTCGCCCCACCACCGCCGGGACTCGGGCCGAGTGTAATCAACGAACAGAGACGGGCCCGGCCAGACTTCGCCCACATACAACGAGCCGTCGCGACGGCGGAGGAAGTGGTCGCCGGCGACGCCTTCATCGTGGACGTAGTAACGCTCGGTCTGGGCCGCGAGCTCCGGTCCGGTGAGCGACGCCTGGGCGGGCGCGGCCGGGGGCTGGAGTTTCACGCCGGGATCGACGATCGTGACGATCTTCACTCCCTGGGCGCCCAGTCGCGCGCACAGGCCGGAGGGGTCGGGGAAGCGGACCGGGTCCCACGTGAACACGCGGTAGCCGTTCATGTAGTGGATATCGAGGTAGAGAACGTCCAGCGGGAGGTCGTGCTTCCGGTAGAGCGCGGCGATCTGTTCGACCTGAGCATCCGGATAGTAGCTGTAGCGCGATTGTTGGTTGCCTAGGGCCCAGAGCGGCGGGAGCGGCATGCGGCCGGTGAGCTCGGTGTAACGGTCGAGGATTTTCCGCAACGACGGTCCGCCGAAGAAGTAGTAGTCCACTTCGCCGCCTTCGGCGCTGAAGATCGTGGCGTCCTGTCCGGTTTGGCCGAAGTCGAACGTGCTGCGGAAGGAATTGTCGTGGAAGATCCCGTAGGCGCGGCCGCCTTCCATACCCAGGTAGAACGGGATGCTCTGGTAGATCGGATCGGTGCTCTCGACATAGCCCGGCGTATCCGAATTCCACATCGTGAAGCGCCCGCGGCGGCGGTCCAGCCGCGCCGCCTTCTCGCCCAGCCCGTAGAAATGCTCCTCCAGGCCGAGCTTCTTCGCGACGACCACCTGGCCGGTGGCGGCGTCGCGCGCCATGGGTTCGCGGTCGGCGTTGATCACGCGATGGGTGGCGGCTTCGCGGAACGAGATCCGCACGGGCTGCCGTTGCACGACGACCTCGAGTTCTGCCGTGGCGAGCGTGAGGCTGGCTGTGTCTTCGCTGAGACTCCAGGGCACCGCTGGCCAATCCGTGCGGGCGATGGCCCAGGCGGTCGCGGGGCCGGCGGGCTGGTCGGCGAACTGCGCCTGCACGCGCACGAGATCGGCCGAGAGCACGGTGCAGGTGACGCTGGAGCCATCGGCGCAGATGAGCTGTACGCCGCGCTCCTCCCGGACGACGCGGGAGACCGGACCGAGCGGTTGCGGGAGCGTTGCGGGGGCGGCGCCGAGGGGGCGCGAGACCGTCAAGAGCGCGAGGACGAGGGCGAGGTGACGCAGCACGGGCATGGGTCGAAAGCCGCTCCGGGGAATCGCCGCAGCGGTGGGAGGGGGGACGGTGCGAAATCCGCCCGGCGCCAGAGGCCGCGATCGGTGGCGGCGCGCTCCGGCCGACGGGCGGCGTTTCAGAACTTGTAGCTCACGCCTGAGAGGATGGTCCGGCCGTAGCGTTGGGTCTCCACGACCCGTTCCTTCTCGACCTGGTAGGTCTGGTACTTCGCGTCGCCGATGTTGTACGCCTGGACGAAGAGGCCCAGGCCCTTGAGGCGGCCGGACTGAAACTCGTAGCCGATCTGGGCGTCGATGACGGCTTCGCCCTTCACGTAGCGGAGCTCGCGATCGGCGCCGAAGCCGGTGATCTCACCGATGAAATCGGAGCGGTAGCGCCGGCTCACGCGGGTGGAGAAGCCCTTGCGCTCGAAGTAGAGCGTGAGGTTCGTGACCGTCTTGGAGAGGCCCGGAAGCATGATGGTGCTACCGAGGTTGGTGTTGTCCACGGTGATGGAGCTGGAGTTGCGCGCCGCGCTGGCGATCAGGCCGAAGCCCTCGAGCGACTTCGACAGGAGCTGGAACGGGAGCGATACGGTGAACTCGAGGCCCTTGAGGGAGCCGCCTTTGCCGTTCAGTGGTTGGGTGAAACGGCCGAAGTTCGTGAGCACCGGTACGGGGCTCCCGGCGGTGAACCGCGAGAAGTCGTAGTTCGGATCGGTCTGGTCGAAGATGTAGGTATCCAGCTTCTTGTAGAAGCCGGAGAGCGCGATATACCCGGCGTGGTTGCCGAAGTACTTCTCGAGGGAGACGTCGGCCGCGGTCGCCTTCCACGGGTCGAGATGCGGATTGCCGCCACTGCCGCTGGGCAGGCCGCTGCTCGAGTCGATGTTGAATTCGAAGGCGGACTTGAGCTGGTCGAGGCGCGGACGCGCGACCTGCTTGGCACCGGAGGCGCGGAGCACGAAGAGGCCGTTGAAATCGAACACCAGATTCGCGCTCGGCAGGACGTTGGTGTAGGTCTTGCCGTCGCGGTTGACCTTGACCTGCTGGCCCGACGGCGCGGCGTTGTCGAAGTAGTTGGAAGTCGAAGACTGATCGACGTCCTTCAACTGCAGGCCGATGTTGCCGCGGAGCTTCCCCAGTGAGCCGAGCGGGACGTCGAGGTTGAGCTGGGCGTAGTAGGTCGCGATCTTCTCGTCCACGCGCCAGGTCTTCTGGATGAGGTAGGCGTAGGCGGTGGAACTCGGCACGAAGGGGTCGTAGGAAGATGCCATGATCGCCGGCACGCTCCAGCTCAGGGTCGACGGTCCGTTTGCGAAGCCGAGGTCGGTGTCGCGCAGGAGCAGGTCGGCATTGATCGGCCTCCAGTTGCCGGCGCTCAGGCTCGCCTCGGGCTGGGCCTTGTCCTTGGAGCGGTCGGCGTAGTTGGCCCCGAACTCGATGCTCTCGAGCACCTTTGTCAGCTTGCGCACGACGGCGAGCCGGTAGGAGGTCAGCTCGTCCTTGATCTGGGGCACCTTGCCGTAGCCGGCGCCGTAGATCGTCGGGCCGACCTGGATGCGGGCGGGGTCGGCATAGTCGAGCGTCCCATCGATGGTCGGGAAGTGGCCGCCGGTCAGGTCGTAGGTGATGGTGTCGAGGACGGCGTTGCCGTCGGTGCCGCGGTATTGCGCTTGGGTTTCCAGATTCAACTCCTCGCGCTCGGCTTTCGAGTAGCTGACGTCGCCGGCGAAGATCCAGTCGCCGGGGCGGTACTCGCCATGCCAGCCGAGCGCGGTGAGTTCGTCGGTGCGCTTGTTGTAGATGTTGCGGGCGAGCGGATAGATGCCGGTGGCGACACCGCCGACGAGCGTGTTGTTGGCGACCGTGGCGGCAGTGTAGTCGAGGCCGGGATTGTTGCCGCCGTTGTAGCCGCCGATATGGGCCTCGAGCCCGCGGTTGGTCTCCTCGTGGCGGAACTTGGAGTAGTAGGCGTCGATCACCGAGGTGAAGGCGTCGCTCGGTCGCCACTCGACGATGCCGACGAGGCCATCGCGGGTGTTGGTGCCGCTGCGGGCGAAGACCTTGAGCCCATCGGTGGCGTAGGTGCCGGCCGGCACACCGGGACGGGAGTTGGTGTTCCAGCCGTAGGTGCCGTATTCGGCGGAGGCGATCGGGGAATCGAGGTGCGCATAGCCGAAGGCGACGCCTACCGTGCGATTCGCAAACTGGTCGATGTAGGTCGCGCTGAGCCGGTAGCCGGTGTCCTCCGAGTCGGAACCGAGCGAGCCGAGCGAGTTCATCTCGTATCGGGCATTCATCGCCACGGTGCGGTGCGCAAACGAGAAGGGCTTCACCGTCTGCAAGTCGAGCGTGCCGGAGAGCCCCTGGCCGACGAGGCTCGCGTCGGGCGTTTTGTACACGGCGACACTGCCGATCAGTTCGGAGGGGTACTGGTCGAACTCGACGGCGCGGTTGTCTCCCGTGCTGACCTGCTCGCGGCCGTTGAGCAGCGTGGTGGCGAAATCCGGGGCGAGACCGCGCATCGAGATCACCTGGGCACGGCCGCCGACGCGTTGCGCGGCCAGACCGGGGAGTCGTGCGATCGCCTCGGCGATGCTCACATCGGGCAACTTGCCGATGTCCTCCGCGGCGATGATCTCGGTGATCCGCGCGGAGGCCTGCTTGCCCTCGGCGGCGGCGACGAGACTGCCCATGAACGCGCCGGTCACGGTGAATTTCTCGAGCACGACGAGTTCGGAATCGGAGCCCGAAGCCCCCGTGCGGTCGGGTTCGGCGGCAGGTTGAGATTGCGCGAAAGAGGGAAGGGCCCAGGGGCTGATCAGCAGGCTCGCGACCAGACCTCGGCAGAGGCGGCGCGTGGCGGGGTGTTTTGCGTAGGTGTGCATCGGTGGAAACGAGGCGTGGTTGCGGGCGTGTTTGTTTGGGGCGGGTGGCGCCGACCGACGGAAGGGAAGGGCGTATCGCAGGGGGCGGCGGTCTCGCGTGCTGGACCGGGAAACTGTGGACGATCCGGTTTTCCGCGACCGGCAACCCTTCGAGAAAACAGCGATGACCCGGAGAAATCTTCACTGGGTGTCCAGATCCGGGGACGGCTCCATCGGCCGGCGCCGGCCCCGGTGCAGCGCCCCCCTCGGTTTTCTCCGGAGTATCCAGGTCCTCTCTCCCGATCGTCGGTTGACGCGTCTCCGGCCCCGCCGAGAGTGCGACGCACATGAACAAGCGCTCTCTCGGTATCCTTGGGCTGGTGGCGATCGGGGTCTTGCGTGCCGCCGTGCCCCCGGATGGCTCCCTGGCGGTCCCGGTGCCGCGGTTCACCCATCCGGGAGCCGGGCAGACGATCTACTTTGTGCTCACCGATCGGTTCGCCAACGGCTCGGGTGCGAACGATCGCGGCGGGTTGACCGGCGGGCCCGACGAACACGGCTTTGATCCGACACGCATCTCCCATTTCCACGGCGGTGATTTTGTCGGCCTCACGGCGCGGCTCGATTACCTCAAGGACCTCGGGGTGACGGCCGTCTGGGTGACTCCTCCCTTCCGGAACAAATCCGTGCAGGACGGCACCGCCGGGTATCACGGATACTGGATCCTCGATTTCCTCCGGATCGATCCCCACCTGGGAACGAGGGCGGAATTCGACGCGTTTGTTCGCCAGGCCCACGCCCGTGGACTGCGCGTCTACATGGATATCATCGTCAACCACACGGCGGACGTGATCCAGTTCGCCGATGGCGTGGCGTACCGCGACAAGGCGATGGCGCCATACCGGGACGCGCAGGGGCGGCTCTTCGACGAGCGGGCCGTGGCCTACAACGGCCTGTCCGATCCGGCGGACTTTCCCGCACTTTCGCTCGAGCGGAGCTTCGCCCGGCGGCCGATCGTGCCGGCAGGCGAGCGTGACGCCAAGAACCCCGCCTGGCTCAACGACCCGACGCTCTACCACAACCGCGGCAATTCCACCTTTGCCGGTGAATCCGCCGTGCACGGCGACTTCGCCGGTCTGGACGATCTCTTCACCGAGCATCCGCGGGTCGTGCAGGGCTTCATCGACATCTTCTGTCGCTGGATTGTGGAAACGGGGGTGGACGGTTTCCGGATCGACACCGCCAAGCATGTGAACGCGGAGTTCTGGCAGGCGTTCAGTCCGGCGCTGCGGGCCTGCGCCCGCGCGCACGGACGAGCGGATTTCCTGCAGTTCGGCGAAGTCTATGACGAGGCCGGAGACCCCGCCTTCCTCAGCGAGTTCTCCACCGAGATGCCGATCGACACGACCCTCGACTTCGGGTTCTTCGCGGCCGCGCGACGCTTCGTCTCGCAGGGTGGCACGGGGGCGGCGTTGGCCGATTTTTTCGCCCGGGACGACTACTACACCGACCACGACAGCAACGTGCACGCGACGACCACGTTCCTCGGGAACCACGATGCGGGCCGCTTCGCGTATTTTATCTCGCGCGACAATCCGGGGGCGACTCCGGAGCGGATGGCCGCGCTGGTGCGGCTTGGCCACGGCCTGCTCTACCTCGTTCGCGGCCAGCCGGTGGTGT
Organism: Opitutaceae bacterium; assembly: GCA_035299125.1. GTDB lineage: Bacteria > Verrucomicrobiota > Verrucomicrobiia > Opitutales > Opitutaceae > CAJCBL01. Next base: position 469 of record DATGXA010000173.1, on the reverse strand, counting down.
ACTACGGCGACGAGCAGGGGATGATCGGCCGCGGCGGCGGCGACATGCGGGCGCGCGAGGACATGTTCGCCGCCCAGGCACCGGAGTTCGCCAGCGCCCCGCTCCTCGGGACGGCGCACACCGGCGCGGACGACAAGTTCGACACCCGGCACCCGTTCTTCCGATTTCTCCACGAACTCGGAGCGTTGCGGGCGGCACATCCTGCCTTGCGCACGGGGACGATGCTGCCGCGGCCCACGGCCGAGCCCGGGGTGTTTGCATTCTCCAGGATCGATCGGGACGAAAGAGTCGAATACGTGGTGGCGTTGAACAACTCGCGCGCGGCGACGGTTGTGGTGTCGGTGCCGACAAGCCAGCCGCCCGGCGGCACGCTGCTGCAGCTCTTCTCGTCGGCTGGCGAGCAAGCCGGACACGAGGCGCGAGCGACCGTCGCCGCCGACGGCTCGTTGCGACTCACGCTCGCCCCCAT
>DATGXA010000172.1:0-11325 GCA_035299125.1 Opitutaceae bacterium | reverse complement strand
GGTGAGCACGCCCACGCCGAGGCCGACGCCCATCTGCCGGAGCACGATCACGACCGCGTCGCGATTGTCGGTGCCCACGTTTTCGGCGGCGCCGAGGAGGAGCGCGAAGCCGGCGACGGACAGGCCGGCGAGAAAACCGGCGCGGATGACGCGGCTGCGTTGGCGCGCGCGGCGGCACGCGAAGATGCCGACCATCGAGGCGAAGAACGTGACGACGAGGATGTCGAGGCGGTTGCCGTAGATGACGCCCGTGAAGAGCGAGACGACGAGCGCCATCATGATCGCGGGGCCGGTCCCGAGCAGGACGGCGACGATGAGCGGCGCGAGCGCGGTCGGCGCGAGATAGGGCAGCATGGCGCCAAGGTTCGGATTGCGCACGAACACGCCCATCTCGCCCAGCTGGAAGACGGTGCGCACGAGCGAGAGATTGAGCACGATGACGAGGCCGAGGAGGGCGAGGCGGGTATTGCTGGTGAGCGAGGCGCGATCCTCGAGGCGGATGTAGATCACCGCCGCGAGCACCATCGCGAGCACGAGCAGCATGCGGCCGAAAAGTTGGAGATAGCCGGAGATCTGCACGCCGCCCTGGTTGAGGAGGAATTGGCGATGTGCGGCGAGTTGCTCGTACTGCTCGGCGGTGATGCGCGCACCCGGATCGACGAGCACCTGGCCCTTCTGCACGGTCACGACGACCTCCTTCTGCGCGGCGGCGGCGCGGGCGCGTTGCACGCCGGTGGCGGCGGAGTCGAAGACGAGGTTGGCCGTGAGACCGTTGCGGAAGAGGTGGAACAGCGCGTTGGCGCCTTCGCGGCCGACGCCTTCGGCATTGAGGTTGATGCGCAGGATCGTGAGAGCGTCCTCGCGCGATTGGACGCGGGCTTGGACGATCGCGCCATCGGCGCCGCGGACCTGGTAGGCGGTCATGGCGCCGTTGGCGGCGGCGACGAGGTCCTGGTCGTTGTCGTAGATGCCCTCGCGGTAGAGTTCCTGGAGGGTGGCGATGCCGTTCTGGAGAAGCGTGAACCGCACGCGGGCGGGGCCGAGGCGGAGGATCGTGGCGATGTCCTCGGGCGCGACGTGGTAGGGGCCGCGGACGTTGAACGCCTCGACGATGACCGCGAGCGCGGACGTGTGCTCACGCAAAGATTCGGCGCGGGCGATCGGGTCGCCCGGGAGGTACTGTTGTTCGAAACGGTCCAACTCGGCGGCGAACTCGCGCAGATGAGTGGCGAACTGCTCGAGCGGGGCGAGTTCGACGCGGAAGACCGGCGGCACGCGCTCGGCCGCCTGCTCGCGGGCGAGACGGGTGCGCAGTGCGCTCGTATAGGTGAACGTCTCGGCCGCGACGATGCGCACGCTGGCGAGCTGGTTTTCCTGGAGCGGCAGCGCGATCGGCGAGACGCCCACGTAGCTCACGGCGACGATGGCCAGGACGGTGGCGGCGAGGACCGCGGCGGACACGAGACGGCTCGTCTCCAGGAACCGGAGCAACGGCGAACTCTCGAGGCGGGCGGTGGCCGGCGCGGGGGGAAGCGTGCGGTGGAGAAAACGGGCGAGCCAATTCATCGAGCGAGGGCGTGCACGGGGCGGAGAGTGGGCCGGAAACGTGGCAGGGTCGAGCGCGGGGACGCGTTCAGTCTCCTGCGCCCTGGTGGCGCTCGTAGGCTTCGATGATGCGCTGGACGAGCGGGTGGCGGACGACGTCGCTGCCGGTGAAGTGGTGGAACTCGATGCCTTTGATGCCGCCGAGGATCTTCGGCGCCTGTGCGAGGCCGGACTGCTTGGCGCGCGGAAGGTCGATCTGCGTGATGTCGCCGGTGATGACCATGCGCGACTCCTCGCCAAGGCGGGTGAGGAACATCATCATCTGCTCGGGCGTGGTGTTCTGCGCCTCATCGAGGATGGCGAAGCAGTTCGAGAGCGTGCGGCCGCGCATGTAGGCGAGCGGGGCGATCTCGATGGCGCCGCGCTCCATGAGTTTCGCCACGTCCTCGCGGTCGAGCATGTCGTGCATGGCGTCGTAGAGCGGGCGGAGGTAGGGCAGGATCTTTTCGCGGAGGTCGCCGGGGAGGAAGCCGAGCGTCTCGCCGGCTTCCACAGCGGGGCGCGCGAGGATGATCTTCTGCACCTGGTTCTTCAGCAGGGCGGAGATGGCGGAGGCCATCGCGAGGTACGTCTTGCCCGTGCCGGCCGGACCGATACCGAAGACGACGGGGTTGGCCTGGATCGCCTGGAGGTAGAGCTTTTGGCCGATCGTCTTCGGGACGATGCTGCGGCGGTTGGTGGCGATGACGAGCGGCTCGGCGAAGAGCGCGCGCAGTTTCGAGTCGTCGCCGCGGGCAAAGCCTTCGAGGAGCTTCACGAAATCGGCCTGGCGGAGGGCGAGGCCCTGGGTGCGGCCGTCGTTGAGGAAGTTGAAGAACGACTCGGTGCGCGCGACGGCGTCGTCGGCGCCATCGATCTTCAGCCACTCTTCGCGGGAGGCGAGGGTGACGCCGAGGAGGCGCTCGACGAGCGCGAGGTTGTCCGCCTTGCCGCAGTAGAGCTGGTTGAGGTGGCGGGCGTTGGGGAACGTGAGTGTCTTGGTGGCCATCGCGCGGGGCATCAGCAGGCGGCGGGCACGGCGGCGAGTTGTTCGGCCACGGCACGGAGGCGGTCGTACATGCACTCGAGCGCCTGCGGGAGGACGCGGGTCTGGCCGACGACGGGCATGAAGTTGGTGTCGCCGGACCAGCGCGGGACGATGTGCGCGTGGAGGTGTTGCGGGATACCGGCGCCGGCGGCGCAGCCGAGGTTGAAGCCGATGTTGAAGCCGTCGGGTTTGAGCGCGTGCTGGAGGATCCGTTTTCCGAAGACGATCAGGGCCATGAGTTCGTCGCGCTCGGCCGGAGTAAGTTGCTCGAGCTCGGGCACCGCGCGGAAGGGGACGACGAGGAGATGGCCGGCGTTGTACGGAAAGCGGTTCATCACGACGTAGTGGCCGGTGCCGCGATGGACGATCAACGCCGCACGGTCGTCGCCCAACGAGGGGAGGGCGACAAAGGGGTTGGCGCCGGGGACGTTTTTCGGCGCCTCGATGTAGTCCATGCGCCAGTAGGCGTGAAGGTGCTGCATGTCGGAGGGGCGAAAGGTACGGGCCGCGGCTGCGGTGTGTCAAAACGGGGTTTGCGCGGCGGGTGGGATGGTTGGCTGCAACATAACATTAGGCGACGAGAGGCAACAGCCCCGATATCCGATGGGCGACGTAAGGGTGTAGGGTGGAAATGGGAGGGTTATCGGAATGAAATCTATGTTCCACAGACGTTCGGGAGTGCTGGCGGCCGTTTCCGCTCTGCTGGTCATGGCGACGCTGGCGCCGGCTCAGATCGTGCACTTCTCGGGTTCGGTGACGGCCGTGAGCGACGAGTTCGCCGGTGTCTATGGTTTGGGGGCTCCGGTGGCGGTCTCGGTGAACTTGTGCCCGCCGATGCTCGACTTGGCCCCCGAGGATGACGACATCGGGTTGTTTACGGGTCGGCGGATCACGCTGCGCATCGATGGGCAATCGTGTCGTGTCGATTCGTGGCCGAGCGAAGTGGCGCTCATAAGGAGCGGCTACGGCCCGTTGGCGGGCCTGAGCGTAGGCGCTTCCTGGTCGATGGACAGGCCGCACGTGGTCGTGCTCGGGCTGATGGGCGACACCGATCGGATCGTCTCTGACGTGGCATTTCCCGAGGGAATTCCGATGGAGTCCTTCACCTACCGAGAGGGAACCTATTTGACCCCGGACGGGAAGGTCGAGTGGACGATCGACAGCTACAGGGTCGATGCGGGCACTGCGATGCCGGAGCCGGCGACCTACGGTTTGGCGGCGGTGTCGCTGTTGGTCGGGCTGGTGGCGTGGAACCGGTGGCGTCGCGGCCCGCGCGGCGTCGAAGCGTAGCGAACGCCGCCAAGCCTTTCGTGAGGCCGTGAGGCGTGGGTGACAGAGGCACCGGCGGCCTGCGTCTCGCGCGCGGTCTTTGAGCCGTTTCGGCGGCGGCGATTGGCTGGGGTGGGCTTCGGTCTTGCGGGAGGGCGGACCGGCGGTTCTGCTCGCGAGGCATGTCCCCAGTTTTCCGACGCCTGCGCGCCGACTTCCCCGTCGAGTTTCTTGCCGCCCTAGCCATCGCCGCGGTGTTTGCGTTGGTGATCGTGCTGGACCAGGCGCACTGGTGGCGGCTGAAACCGGAGTACATGTTCGGCTGGTTGGTGCCGTTCTTTGTGGGGTTCGTGCTGCTGGAACGTTGGCCGCACTTGAAGGCCGCGATGCGCGGCGAGGGCGGGAGCCCGCTGCCGGCGGGCGCGCGACTCGCGGTGCGATTCGGCTTCGCGCTAACGATCGGAGTGGGCGCGGTGTTTTTCCTGCTCGGCGCGCTCTACCGCGCCGGCTCGGGCGTGACGCAGCCCGGCTCGCTCGCGATGGCGATCGGTTTCGCCGGACTGCTGCTCGGGCTGGTCTATTTTAACGTGCCGGCCGGGCGGGTGGGCGCGACGGCGCCGGGCGGATTCTGGCGTGCGGTCGGCGCGGATGCACAGCTGCAGGCGGTGGCGTTGTTCGTTTTCCCGGCCTTGATCTGGATGATTTCGGCACCGCTCGTCGATGCGGTGGAGAACCAACTGAGCCTTTTCCTGCTGCGGCGCGTGGTGCAGGTGGTGTCGCTGTCGTTCAACATGCTCGGTTACCCGATCGTGCAGGAGGGCAGCACGCTGCTGCTGCCCAACGACGAGCGCGTGGGCGTGGAGGACGCGTGCTCGGGGATCCGGTCGCTCACGGCGTGCCTGTTCACCGGAGCGTTTCTCGCAGCGGTGTTTCTCGACCGCTGGTGGAAGAAGATCGTGCTGATCGGCGCGGCGCTGGCGCTGGCGGTCGTCACAAATTTGATGCGCAGCGTGTTCCTGACCGCGTGGGCTTACAGCCATGGCGCGGCGGCGATCAATGGCACGTTTCACGACGCGACCGGCTACGCGGTGCTGGGGCTGACGTTTGTCGGGCTGCTCTGCCTGCTACCGCTGTTCAAACGGGCGAACTGGCTGCGATGGTTGCGGCCGCGCGGAGAGAAGGCGGAGCCGGTTGCGGAGACCAAAACCGAGTAGGCGCCCGCAGCGGCGGCGATGCGATTGTGGGTCGGGCTTAATGCCCGTCTTCCGACGTCCCGGAGACGTGGGGCATAAAGCCCGACCTACGGCGGACCCCCGGTTTACGCCTGCGGCGGGCGGAGGAGCACTGGCGATTTCAGGCCGGGGAGGTATTCGGAGAACTCGTCGGCTTCGCCGCCGTTGCGGAGCGCGCGTTGCACCATGCCCATGCGGGCGTCGAGGTTGTCGACCATTGAGACGAACACGGCCTCCGGTGTGGCGGCCATGACGGCCGCGCCCCACTCGAGTTCGCCCTGATGGCTGAGGATGATGTGTTCGAGCCGCTCGAGCAGATCGGGCGCGAGCTTGTTTTTCAGGCCGTGTTTGCGGGCAAGTTGGTAGCCGAGGACGACGTGACCCTGCAGCAGGCCGCGGCGGCTCTTGCGGACGGAGAGCCCCGCCTCGTACTCGATCGTCTTGCCGATGTCGTGGAGCAGGATGCCGGCGAGGGCGAGGTCGGCATTGATCTCCGGGTACACCGGGAAAAGCGCCCGCGCGGCGCGCGCCATGTGCGTGGTGTGCTCCAACAGGCCGCAGCGGTAGGCGTGGTGCATCGCGACGGCGGCCGGTGAGCTGCGGAATGCCTCGCCGATCTCCTCGAAGACGGAGTGCACGGTGGCGCGCAGCTCGGCGTGGGTGATCGCGGCGATGTGCGTCTCGAACTCGGTCCAGAGCGCGGCGGCATCCTCGGGCGCGGACTCGACGAGCGTGGCGACAAGGTCGGGCTGGGCGGCGAGTTCCTCGGGCGTGACAACCTCGATCTTGGAGATCTTGGGCGAGAGGCGTTCCTGAAAATAGTCCAGTTTGGCCTCGAGCCGCACGACCACGCCGTCGCCGGCGGCTTTCAACGCGGCGAAGAACGGGCTGTCGCCGAAGATGTTCGCGCTGAAGGAACCGGTGCGGTCGCCCAGCTCGAGGACGAGGAACGGGTTGTCGTTCTTGGCGGTGCGCTGGGCGAGCTTCCGCACGACGAAGAGTCCGGCGAAGGTGGGATTGCCGGCGCGGTTGAGCGCGCGGAGTTCGGCGACTGTGAGCTGGGGCATGGGCGGAGGAGGCGAGAGGAGAAAGGCGAGTGGCGAGAGGCTGAGCGTGGGGGGCGCCGCTCCCGCGAGCGGCGACTCCGAAGTGCGACCCGCCGGCTCAGGCGTACTGTTTCACGAGCTTGGTGTAGTCGCGGAAGAACGGATGCTTCGTCGTCTTGAGCACGCTGTAGAACACGGTCTCGGTGGGCAGCGGATGGCAGCCGAGGCGCGCGAGGTAGGCGAGGGCTGTGGCGCAATCGTCGGGGCGGCGGCCGCCGAGGGTGTCGGTGAGAAGCGTGACGTTGCGTTCGGTGCCGATGAGCTCGAGCGCGGTCTGGTAGATGCAGATCGGCGTCTCGATGCCGGCGAGGAGCACGTGCTCGATGTTCTGCGTCTCGAGGAACTCGCGGAGTTCGTCGGACTCGAGGGCGGAAAAGGCGTCCTTGGCGAAGACCGCGGGCTTGTCGCCGGCGAGTGCGAGCAATTCGGGGCGCGTGGGTCCGAGCTTGGCGGGGACCTGCTCGGTGAATGCGATCGGCAGGCCGAGGCCGCGCGCGGCGGCGATGGCGAGCGAGGTGCGGCGCAGCAGCGTGTCGGCGCCGGGGACGGCAGCGAGGAACGGCTGTTGCAGGTCGACGACGAGGAGCAGGGCGCGGTTGAGCGGGGAGTCGGTCATGAGTTGCCCCAATATCTGCGGCGTGCCTTGACCTGCACAAGCCGGCGTTCGGGGAGGATGTAGGCGGTGAGATAGCCGCCGTACACGCAGGCGGTGTCGAGGCAGAGCGACCACTTGAGCTTGTGCACAGTCGGCCGCGGCGTGTGGCCGTAGACGACAAAGGGCGGCCCTGACCAGCGCTCGGCCCAGAGCGGCGCGCCGGGCGCCTCGGCGCGTTTGCGCGGTTCGCCGCGGTCGTCGATCACCTGGATGCGCGTGACGACCTCGGCGGGCTGGCGTTGCCACGGCTGACCGGGAAGAAACCCGCCGTGGACGAAGACGGTGTTCAGCTCCTCCTCGAAATGGGTGAGCGGCATGGCGGCGAGAAACTCCCAATCGGCGGCGCGCAACGTGGCGATGGTCGCGCGGTCCTCATCGCGCAGGAGCGAATCGTCGCCGCGGCGACGAGAGCGGAGCAGGCGCAGCTCGTGGTTGCCGAGCAGGCAGTGCGCGTGCGCCGAGCGGGCGAGGTCGAGCACGAGCCGGGAATCGGGCCCGCGATTGATGAGATCGCCGAGCAGGACGAGGCGGTCGCCCCGTTGGAGCTGCAGCTTGTCGAGGAGTTCGGCGAATTCGACGGCACAACCGTGAATGTCCCCGACGGCGATGAGACGACCCGTGGTCAAACGGGATTTGAGCTAGCTTCGCGCCTCGGGCGAAGTAAACAAATTTCCATGGATCTGATCCTCCAACCCAGCGCGACGCAGTGTGCCGTGACCGGCACGGGTTTCCAGGAGGGCGACCGCGTGGTCAGTTTCCTCGGACACGACGCGGCGGGTGCGGTGGCGCGCTGGGATCTGCGGGCGGACGCCGAGGCGCAGTTCCAGACGCCGGCCGCGACGATCTGCCGCTGGGTGCACGTCTTCAAACCCCGCGCGAAGGAGGAGAACACCGAACGCAACTTGAAGCTCGGCGCGGAGAGCCTGTTCACGACCCTCTGCGACCCCGCGGTGGAGCTGAGCGAGGAGAACACGCCGCTCGTGCAGTTCCTCGCGCTCATGCTCGAGCGCAAGAAGCTGCTCCGCCCGAAGGGACTCACGGCGGACCGCACGCGCCGGATCTTCGAGCACGCGAAGACGAAGCAGCTCTACGAGGTGCCGGTCGGCGACCTCACGCCGGAGTTTTTCGTGAAGGTGCAACAACAGCTCGGCGTGCTTGTGGGCGAACCGAAGAAGAAAACCGAAGCCGCGCCAGCGGAGTCGCCCACCGCGGCCGCGCCGGCGGCCCCCGTGGCGCAGACGGAGGCGCCGGGGAGCGGCACGTGAATCCGCGATGCGGCGGAGGGGAACCGTGGTGCGCTCCAGTGAATCGATTCCGCCTCGAGCCGCACTGCGAGCCATCGTGCTCGCGACGATCCTAGTCTTTGGCGCCATGAACTCCGCCGCCGCACCGAGATCCGAATACGTATGCGTGGACGGCCGGCGTTTCCTGCTGGCCGGGGAACCGTACGCGGTATGCGGCGCGAACCTTTGGTACGGTGCGCATCTGGGACGGCCGTCGAATCCCGCCGGGCGCGCGCGGCTCCTGCGCGAGCTGGACCGTCTGCAGGCGCTCGGCGTGAACAACCTCCGCGTGCTCGGCGCGGCGGAGCGGAGCGAAGACCCGCAGACGCTGCATCCGGCGATCCAGACGGCACCCGGCACGTACGACGAGGATGTGCTGCAAGGGCTCGACTACCTGATGGCGGAGGCGGGGCGGCGCGAGATGCGGCTGGTCGTTTTCCTCAACAATTATTGGGACTGGTCCGGCGGCATGGCGCAGTATCTCGCCTGGGCGACGGGCGAGCGGCCGGTGGGGCTCGGCCGCACGCCGTGGCCCGAGTACAACGCGGCGCTGAGCCGTTTCTACACGAACGACACGGCGAATGCGTTCTACCGGCGCTACATCGCGATGCTGATCGAGCGGCGCAACACGATCACCGGTCGCTCCTATCGTGAGGAACCGACGATCATGGCATGGGAGCTCGCGAACGAGCCGCGTCCCGGCGCCCGCGCGGGCGAGGACGTGTTTCCGGCGTTTTGCCGCTGGATCGAGCAGACGGCGGACTATCTGCGCTCGCTTGATCCCAACCACCTGATCACCACGGGCAGCGAAGGCAGCGTGGGCTGTGCGGACAGCGACGAACGTTTCCGCGAGGTCCACGCGCTACGTGGGATCGACTACGCGGTGTTCCACCTCTGGCCGAGGAACTGGAGCTGGTTCGACCCCGCGCGGACGCGGGAGACGATCGGGGCGACGTTGGCGAAAACGCGCGACTACGTGTTGCGGCATCTCGCCGCGGCGACGGCAATCGACAAGCCGCTTGTGTGCGAGGAATTCGGACTCGATCGCGATGGCGGGTTGGACCCGGTGGTGCCGACCACCTGCCGCGACCGCCTCTACGCGGAAGTGTTCACATTGCTCGAGGCCTCGCGCAGCGCCGGCGGGCCTGCGGCCGGGTCGCATTTCTGGCTTTGGGGCGGCGAGGGACGACCGCCGGAACTAGCGGGCGCAGCCGACGGTGTCGGTGCCGGCGACATGCAGCAGGAGGAGCCCGGAAGAAACACGGTGTTCGACTGCGACGAGACGACGCTCGCGACCATCCGCGGGCATTTCGGGCGGCTGCGGGCCCAGGGCCTGGACGCAGTCCCGGCGCGTGGCGGGCTCGGGAAGACCGCGTACCTGACGATCGACGACGGTCCCACGGCGGCGACGGGGCGGAAGCTCGACTACCTGGCTTCGCGTGGAATTCCGGCGGTGTTGTTCTGCACCGGGCGGGCCCTCGAGCAGCATCGGGCGCTGGCGCTCGACGCGATCCGCCGCGGCTTCGTGATCGCCAACCATTCGTACGGGCACCCGTTCTTCTCCCGACTCACGGTCGTCGAGTGCTGCGAAGAGATTCGGCGGACAGATGCGATCATCGACGCGCTTTACGCGGAGGCGGGAGCGGCGCGGCCGGCGAAGTTTTTCCGCTTCCCGTACCTCGACAAAGGTGCGTTGACCGGCTCGGACGTGCTCGCGACGCCATCGCCGGAGGGCGCGGCGCGCAAAGCGGCGATCCAAGCGTGCCTGCGGGAACTCGGCTACTTGGTGCCGCCGCTGGCGGGCGTGCGTTGGCCGGGCGAACTCGGGCGCGACGCCGACTGGGGCTGCACGTACGACGTTAAGGAGTGGTCGATTGCGGCGCCGTACGCGGGCACGGACGTGCGCAGCGTCGAGGACGTATTTGCGCGCATGGATCGGTACGCGCCGGAGGAATCGCTTGGACTCAACTCGCCCACGGGCGACGAGGTGATCCTGTTGCACGATCACGCCGAGACAGACGAGATCTTCGAGGCGATCGTGGCGCGGCTCGAGGCGAAGGGGCTGCGGTTTGTGTTGCCGAAGTAGGCTCCGGCGAGCCGCTCAGGGGTGCGCGCGTTTGGCGCGCTCGATCGCGGAACGAAGTCCCGGCAGAGTAGGATCGAGGCGGAGCGCGGTCTCCCACTGCTCGACGGCGGCCGGTTTGTCGCCGGTGAAAAAGAGGAGATAGCCGTAACCGGCGCGAGCGCCGGGGTCCTGTGGGAGCAACTCGACCGCGCGGCGGTAGTGTTGCAGCGCGCCGGCGAAATCTTTGCGGCGCCCGAGCACATCGGCGTACGCGCGGTGGAGCGGACCGGAATCGGGCGTCGCGGCGAGCGCGTGGGCGAAGGCGCTGTCGGCATCGGCAAGGCGGCCTTGGGTCTCGGCGAGCCGGGCGAGCGCGAGGTGGGCGTCGATGAAGCGCGGCTCAGCCGTGGCCGCCTGGCGGTAGGCGGCGAGCGCACCGGCGGTGTCGCCACGCTTTTCGCGAAGCAGGCCGGCCTCGAACGCGGCGGCGTGGTCGGGCGGGGTGGCGCGAAACAATGCCTCATAGACGGCGAGCGCTTCCTCGTCTCGTCCAAGCGTGGCAAGAAGTTGAGCACGCACACGCGCGGCCGCGGCGTAACGAGGATCGATGGCGAGGGCTTCTTCGGCGAGGACGAGCGCGTCGGCGTGACGTCCCAGGCTGCGGAGGAAATCGGATTGGAGGAGGGCGAGATCGGCCGAACGGGGCTGGGCGGCGCGGGCGCGGGTGAAGAGCGCGAGCGCCTCGTCGGTGCGGCCGGCCTGCTGCAACGACGAGGAAAGCGGGACCAGCAACGTGGGATCGGCGGGCCGATCGACGAGCGCGGCGGCGAGCAGGTCGCGTGCGGCTTCGGTCCGCCCCTCATCGAACGCGATGCGGGAGCGTGCGGCCTGCGCAGCGGCGTACTCTGGCGCGGCGAAGGGCACCGATGCCAGCACCTCGGCGGCCTCGGTCAAGCGGTGTTGCCCGTAGAGGGCGCGCGCGAGCTCGAGTGTGGCGGACCAATCGCCGGGGTGCGTGCGGAGCAGGTGGCGGAACGTCGCGATGGCCGCGTCGAGGTGCCGGTCGGCGAGCTGGAGGCGGGG
>DATGXA010000171.1:0-4056 GCA_035299125.1 Opitutaceae bacterium | reverse complement strand
AGTGTTTCCCGCGATCGATCGCAAGTGGACCGAGCGTTTCGGCCGCGTCGCGCTCACCGGTGAGCCGCAGTCGTTCAACGATTTCTCCACCGAGCTGGGCCTGCACCTCGAGATCGCGGCCTTCCGCTCCGGCGAACGCCGGTTCGCGTGTCTCGTGCGCGATGTCACGGCCAAGCGCCAGCTCGAGCAGCAACTTCTCCAGGCACAGAAGATGGAGGCGGTCGGCCAACTCGCTGGCGGCGTGGCCCACGACTACAACAACATCCTCGTCGCGATCCTCATGAATCTCGCGCTGCTGCGCAACGAGACCAGCCTCCGCCCCGAGACCGCCGAGTCGCTCGTCGAACTCGAGCGCGAAGCGAAACGCGCGTCCTCGCTCACGCGTCAACTGCTCGTCTTCAGCCGCCGCCAATGCGTGCAGCCCGCCTGCGTGGACTTCAACGAGCAGCTCGAGACCACGCTCAACATGCTGCGCCGCCTGCTCGGCGAGCACATCGCGATCACCACGCGCCTCACCCCCGACCTCCCCCGCATCGTCGCCGATCCCGGCATGCTCGACCAGGTCGTGATGAACCTCTGCGTGAACGCCCGCGACGCCATGCCCTCCGGCGGCACCCTCGAGCTGAGCACCCTCCGCGTCGATTTCGCCGGCCCGTCCACGGTCCACCCCGAGGCGCGCCCCGGCGCGTTCCTCCTCTTCGCCGTGCGCGACAGCGGCATCGGCATGGATGCCGCCACACGCCAACGCCTCTTCGAACCGTTCTTCACCACAAAGGAACCAGGCAAGGGCACCGGCCTCGGCCTCGCGACCGTGTTCGGAATCGTGAAACAACACGGCGGCTGGATCGAGGTCGAGAGCACCCCCGGCCAAGGCAGCACGTTCCGCATCTTTCTCCCGTTCGCCACGGACCCCCGCCCGGTCGCCCCCGAGCCCGTCCGTCCCGCACCGCCGCTCCCGAAGGGCCGCGAAACGATTCTCCTCGTGGAAGACGACGCCGTCGCCCGGCAGACCATCAGCCTCACCCTGCGCCGCGATGGTTACCAAGTGCTCGAATCACAAAACGTCGCCCAAGCCCTCGAGATCTGGAGCCAGCACCGCTCCGAAATCGCCGCCCTCATCACCGATATCGTGATGCCCGGCGGCCGCAACGGCCTCGAACTCGCCGCGCAGCTCCACGCCGAACGCCCCGGTCTCAGCATCGTCCTCACCTCGGGCTACAGCGACGACGCCCTTCACAGTTCGAAACCGGTCGATGGCGCGATCTACCTCTCGAAACCGTTCGACTATGAAACGTTGATCGAGGCGCTCCACACCAGCCTCGCACGCAACCGCGCCGCGAACTGATCGCCGGCCGCGAAGGCATTTCGCCCGCCGCGCGCCGTCAGCTCGCACCAATCGAGCCGTTGCGCAACTCCCGCACCCGGGCGAGCAGATCGCCCATCGGATACGGCTTCGCGAGCCAACGCCAGTCGGTCGGCACCTCCGCCTCGTTGGGCATCGTGCCCGGATAACCCGAGCACAACAGGATCGGCATTTTCGGCCGCAAGTTCTGCAGCCGGCGCGCCGCTTCCGGTCCGCCCAGCCTCGGCATGACCACATCGAGCACCGCGACCGCGATCGGCCCCGAATGCGCGGCCGCCACGGCACACGCCTCCTCGCCGTCGGCCACCTCGAGCACCCGGTAACCGTGGCTGCGCAGTCCGCCGCTGGCGATGCGCCGCACCGCGGGTTCGTCCTCCGCGAGCAGGATCGTGTAGCCGCGTCCCTCGTCCGGCTTCGCCTCGCTCGCACCGGAGGCGGAGACAAGCGGCTCGCCCGTGGGCGCCGCGATCGCCGGAAGATAGATACGGAACGTCGTCCCGCGACCCACCTCGCTGTAGACGTTGATGAGTCCCTCGTGCTGTTGGACGATACCCTGCACCACCGAGAGCCCGAGGCCCGTGCCGCGACCGACCGGCTTCGTGCTGAAAAACGGCTCGAAGATCCGGCGCTGCGTCTCCTGGTCCATCCCCGCGCCGGTGTCCGTGACGGTAAGCACGTGATAATCGCCCGGGCGTGTCCACGGGTACGAGGCCAGATCGGCCGCGGCGAACTGCGCGCGCCCGATCTCCAGCTGGATCGAGCCGCCGTCCGGCATCGCGTCGCGGGCGTTCACGCACAGGTTCATGATCACCTGTTCGATCTGCCCGGCGTCCACATTGGCCCAGCAACCCGCGGCGGGTCCGCGCATCTCCACGCGGATCGATTCCGTGAGCACGCGCCGCACGAGCTTCGTCATCCCGGCGAGCAGCGTCGCGAGATCGGTGGGCCGCACCTGCAGCTTTTGTTGCCGGCTGAACGCGAGCAATTGCTGCGTGAGCTCGGCCGCACGCCGCGCGGCTTCGTCGACCTCGTGCAGGTAGCTCGCCCCCTCCTGTGCATCGGTGCCGGGCTGCCGGGCGAGTTCCAGGCTGCCGCGGATGACGAGCAACAGGTTGTTGAAATCGTGCGCCACGCCGCCGACCAGCCGGCCGACGGCTTCCATCTTCTGCGCCTGCCGTAGCTGCGCCTCCGTGCGTTGCTGCGCGGTCACATCGCGCAACGCGAGCACCGCGCCGCAGGCCAAGCCCTGTTCGTTGCGCACCGGCGCGGCGGTGTATTCGACGATCACCGGCTTGCCGTCGGGCGACGTCAGTTCCGCGCGACCCGGCTCCACGGTCGAGCCGCGTGCGGCGCCAAGCACCCGCAGGATCGGGTCCGGACACGGCGTCTCCGCGCCGGGCTCTCGCAACCGTAGCACCTCGCCGAACGCCTTCCCGCGAGCCTCGTCCACCGCGATGCCGGCGAGCCGGCCGGCGACGGGGTTGATGCGCTGCACCCGCGCCGCGGCATCGGTGACGACCACCGCGTCGCCGATCGAATCGAGCACGTTGCGCAGATCCGCCTCGCCCGCGCGCAACCGTCGCTCCGCTTGGCGCTGCCGACGCCGGCTCACCAGCAGCCGCGCGATCGTCAGAGTTTGCAGCACCACCACGAGCGTGATTCCAGCCACGACGTCCGGATGCTCGCGCCAGAACGGGATCGTGGCGTAGCGGAGTTCCGCGCCCCGCGGCAGCGCCGATTCCGGGATGCCGAAACGCGCCAGCTCTCGCGCATCGACGAGCGTCATGGTCCGGCAACGCCGTGCGACCGGCAGCGGGCCGGTTTTGACCCCGGCGATGACCTGCGCCGTCAACTCGCCCAATTCGCGCCCATGTTCGCGCCCGTCGAGGAGCGAACCGCCCAAGATTCCGCGCCCGAAATAGAAACTCCACACGCCGAAGAGCGGCGCGTGACAAAGCTCCCGCGCCCGTTGCACCGCCTCGTCGTACGAGCGCACGACGCCGTTCGCATCGAGATTCCACGAGAGCAGAAGCACGGAGTCGTTCTCGGGATCCAGGCCGGCCAACGCCGCCTCCGTCTCCGCGAAGCTGCCGCGGCCCAGGCGCAGCAGTTCCCAGCGGGCATCGACCTCCGCGAGCGCGACATCGAGTGCGGCATTGTTGGCCGCGCCCGTCTCGGTCGTGTCGTTCACGACGACCAGCCGGCCCGCTTCCGGAAGCAACGCGCGCACGAGGCGCAGCGTGCCGGCGAGATCGATCGCCTCGACCACCCCGCCCACGCCGGGCGGCGGCGCGCCGGGGAGGTAGTTCACGCCGCCGAAAAGCAGCGGAGTGCCGGCGGAGATACGCTCCCGATGACGCAGCGCAAACCGGTAGGCGAAGTCGTCGACTGCGAGCACCGCCACCGGCGAGCACATCGCCGTCTTGCTGACGAAGTTCGCCAGCATCCCGGGCTCCCGCTCCGGCTGCGGGTAGCGTTTCACGTCGAGCTGCAGCAGTACCAGCTCCGCCTGCGACCCGAGCGACTCCTGCAGCCCGGCAACTATGCCGTCCTCCCACTCCATGCCGACGTGGTATGAAAGCAGCACGAGTACCGCCGGACGGGGCGCAGGCTCCGCCGCGTTCGCCGTGCGCAGCAAACCCAGGCAAAGCAGAACGGCGATCCCGCAAAACACGCGGCACCGCATCGCGGGC
>DATGXA010000170.1:0-1856 GCA_035299125.1 Opitutaceae bacterium | reverse complement strand
CCGACCAATCCGCATTCCGCAATCCGCATTCCACAATCGCTCCGTTCCCCATCGGCTTCCTCAAGGCCGCCTCGCGGTTCGCGCTCGTCGATGTGCCGCAGTGCCCGATCGCGACCGACGCCATCAACGCCGCCCTCCCCGCCCTCCGCGCCGAGGTTTACACGAAAGCCGCCGCCGACGCCTACAAGCGCGGTGCCACTGTCCTCCTCCGCCATTCGCTCGAAGGCGTCACCTCCGACTACGAGGCGACGATCACCGAAGAAATCGCGCTCGCCGCTCCTACGGCCGACCGCATCGAGGCCGGCCAACCGGGGTCAACGCCCCCGGCGACAGCGCCCAATCCGCAATCCGTAATCCGCACTCCGCAATCGCTGAAGCTCCGTTTCCTCGCGCGCGACTTCTTCCAGAACAACCCGTTCATCCTGCCCGCGTTCACCGGCTACGTGCGCGAGCAGGCCGCGGCGTCGGGCGCGCGTTTCCTCGTCGACGCGTACTGCGGCAGCGGGCTGTTCGCTCTCAGCGCGGCGCACCGCTTCGAGCGTGTGGCGGGCGTCGAGATCAGCGAGAGCTCCGTGCGTTGGGCGCAGGAAAACGCGGCCAACAACGGCGTGACCAACGCCACCTTCCTCGCGGCCGACGCCGCAGCGATCTTCGCCGGCCTCGATTTCCCGGCGGCCGACACCGCCGTCGTGATCGATCCGCCGCGCCGCGGCTGCGACGAGCTTTTCCTCCGCCAACTCGTCGCCTACGGCCCGCGCGCGATCGTGTACGTCTCCTGCGATCCGGCCACGCAGATGCGCGATCTCGCACTGCTCCAGCCCGCAGGGTATGCGCTCACCGCCGTGCAGCCTTTCGATCTCTTCCCGCAGACGCGCCACCTCGAGTGCGTCATCACGTTGCGGAAGACCTGAGCGCGAGCATGCCGACCGGCCCGGCGATGCGGACCGGCCGGATGCGGCGCGAGCACGTCAGGACTCCGGCGCCACAGGGAGATGGAGCGCGACGGTCATCTGCGTCGAAACCGGTCGGCCCATGAGTTTTCCGGCGGTGAACCTCCATTGCACGAGCGCGGCGAGCGCCGCCCGTTCGCATTCCGGCGCACAGGCGTACATCACGCGCGGGTCCTTCACCCGGCCGTCGGCGTCGACGACAAACGCCACGTAAACGTACTCGGCTTTCCCGCCGGCGGGCAGCGCCGCCGGGCGTACCGGCTCGACGCGGTGCACGAGCGCGGGCAGCGCCGAGTTCGGCAGTTGGCCATCGGGATCGCGGAGCGGAAACGGCGCTGGCGCTTCGGGCCCGGTCTGCCCGGAGCACCGGCGCGCTGAGGCCGACGAGCGCCACGAGCGCGAGCACCGGCAGACGTTGGAAGAACGAACGGGAGTTGAGTTGTGTGTTCATGTTTCGGATCGGATGAGGGAAAGGGGCATGGCTCCGCCCGGGGCCGCGCGAGGAGCGCGTGGCGAAGGGAGCGCGCGGCGTCGGGGATCGTTAACGCAGCAGCGGATTCACCTCGGGGGCCGCGCCATCGGGACCGAGGTACAACGTCAGGCTCATGCGGGTGTGGACGGCGCGGCCGCCCTTGCGGCCGCCGGTGAACTGCAACGAGCTCGCCGCCTCGAGCGCCGCCGCTTCCAGTTCCGGCGCAGTGCTCTCGATGATGTACGGACTCAGGATGGCGCCCGCAGCATCGACCTCGAAGCCCACGACGATCCGCCCGCCGAGTGCCGCGGAGTCGAACGCCTCCAACCACGCGATCTCGGGCTCGGCGAGGAGCTGTGGGAGCATGTCGCTCGCCTCCGCCGGCGACGCCGTCGCGAACACCCGGCGCGAGCTTCGTCCCGCAGTCACGCGGG
>DATGXA010000169.1:0-18259 GCA_035299125.1 Opitutaceae bacterium | reverse complement strand
CCTCCCGCCGGTCTCCACGCACGCGGGCGGGCCGGTATTCTGTCGGCGGTTTTTCGCCGCTCCTCGCGCCGCGCGCGGCTTGCCTCGGCTACGCCCCCGCGCACGATGGCGCCCGCGCATGATCCGGTCGTTCGTCTTCAGCGAAGGAAAACTCGTCGCCAGTGACCTCGAGGCCGAGGCGATGCGCCTCGTGCGCGCCGACAAAGGACTCCACCTCTGGGTCGACCTCGATCAGCCCACCGACGAAGAGATCAAGCTCGTGCTCGAGAGCGTGTTCCAGGTCCACCCACTCACAATCGAGGACTGCATCGCACCCACCAGCCTCCCGAAAGTCGAGGACTACGAGGACTATCTCTTCATCGTCACCCACGCCGTCGATCTCGCGCAGACGGAGAAGTTCACCACCACCGAGCTCGATCTCTATCTCGGCAAGGAGTTCCTCGTCACCTTCCACCGCAAGCCGCTCCGCTCGATCGAGTGGCTCGTCGAACGCTGCAACAAGGCCACCGGCGTCATCGCGCGCGGCCCCGACCGCCTCGCTCACGATGTGCTCGATCAGCTCATCGACCGCTACACACCCGTGCTCGACGGCCTGCGCGCCAAGATCGAGGTGCTCGAGGCGCGCGTGCTCAAGGAACACGCCGAGAATCTCACCGCCGATCTCCTCGCCATCCGCGCCGAGCTCGCCGACCTGCGCCAGATCGTCCGCCCGCAGCGCGATGTCATTAACCGCCTCGCCCACGGCGACACCAAGATCGTGCGCACGATCATGCTGCCCTACTTCCGCGATCTGCGCGACAAGCTCATCCGGCAGGAGGAGACACTCACCACCCTCGGCGACTCGCTCCTCGTCTCGTTCGACCTCTATCTCAACAAATCCGCCAGCCAGGCCAACGAAGGCATCAAGGTCCTGACCGCCCTCACCGCCATCACCATGCCGCCGATCCTCTTCGGCACTTGGTATGGCATGAATTTCGAGCACATGCCCGAGCTCTCCAACCCCTATGGCTACTGGATCTCGCTCGGGGTGATGCTCACTGCCACGCTCGGCATGTTCCTCTGGTGCCGCCGCCGCGGCTGGATCTGAAAATCGGGGATTTTGGAACGCGCATTGCGGAATGAGAACCCTGACCACAACGCCCCGCCCCAGCGGCGCCCGGCAACCACCGACAGGATACGCCATTGCGCGCACCGGTCCTCTCGCGACGCCGCTCACCAATCCGCCTTCCGCGATCCGCATTCCGCAAACCCCATGATCCAGAGCGTCGTCTACCGCGACTCGAAGTTCGTCGCCGACTGCCCGCCGCCCGAGACGCTCGCCGCGCTCCGGCAGGATCCGGCCGTCATGCTCTGGGTTGATCTCGCCGAGCCCACCGAGGCCGAGATTCGCCAGATCATGCAGGAACTCTTCGCCCTGCACCCGCTCACCATCGAGGACTGCCTGCAGGATTCGCCCCTGCCGAAATACGAGGAGTACGAGAACTACGTCTACATCGTCGCCCACGCGGTCGACTACACCCGCACCGAGAAGTTCACCACCACCGAACTCGACCTCATCCTCGGGAAAAACTTCCTCCTCACCTTCCACCGCCGCCCCATCAAGGGCGTGCAGACCTGCCGCGAGCGCATTCTCCGCACACCCGGCACCCTCGTCCGCGGCCCCGATCGTTTCGCCCACACGCTGCTCGATCTCATCGTCGAAAACTTCAAGCCCGCCCTCGACGAGATCCGCAACGAGATCGAAGCCGTCGAGGACGCCGTGCTCGCGCGCAGCAAGGAGCCGCTCGCCCAGCGCATCGTCGATCTCCGCGAGGACCTCACCACCCTGCGGCAGATCCTCCGCCCGCAACGCGAGCTCGCCGTCGCCCTCGCCGGCGGCCGCACCGGATTTTTCCGCCCGAAACTGCTGCCCTACATGCGCGACCTCTCCGACGATCTCGTGCGCATCGAGGAGCAGGTGAAATCCTGGTCCGAGCAGCTCATTTTCACCTTCAAGCTCTTCCTCAACCGCTCCACCCACGAGACCAACGAAGGCGTGCGCGTTCTCACCGGCCTCACCGCCGTCGCGATTCCGCTCATGATCATCGGCAGCTGGTTCTCGATGAACTTCCGCCACTCGCCGCTGCTCGCCTCCCGCTCGGCATATTGGGTCGTCGTCACGATCACGGTCACCTGCACCATCGCGCTCTTCATCTACATGAAGCGCCGCAAGTGGCTCTGAACCTCGGCGCGATTCCGCCAGGAAACCGACACAGGCCAACGAGCACCCGCCACCCCAAACGCTCGCTCACTCCGACCGCAGCAACTGCGCGACGTTCACCCGGGCGGCGCGCCGCGCCGGAAGCGCGCAGGCCAACAGCGATGTCGCCAGCAGGATCGCCGCCACGGCAGCCAGTACGCGCGGGTCCTGCGGCGATGTCTCGAAGAGCAGGCTCTGCAGGAAACGAGTGAGCGCCGCCGCACCGCCGATGCCGAGCGCGACCCCGAGCAGCGTCAGCCACACGCCGCGCCGCAACACGAGCCCGACCAGATTCCCGCGCGTGGCGCCGAGCGCCATCCGCACGCCGAACTCGCCCATGCGCCGGTCCACCGTGTAAGCGAGCACCGAGAACACCCCGACGACCGTGAGCAGCAGCGCCATCGCGGCGAGCACCTCGAGCACGGAGTTGGCCATACGTTCGGCCCACAGAGAGGGGTCGCGCGCCGCCGCAACCGACTGGACGTTCTGCACCACCAGCTGCGGGTCGAACGAGAAGAGCCGCTGGCGCACCGCCGCACCGAACGCCTCGTCGTAGGGCCGCGCCAGTCCGACCATGAACATATGGAAATTCTCGGGGCCCCAGCCTTCCGGGCCGTAGATGCTGGGTCGCGCGGCCTCGCGGATGGTCGCGCGCACATCCCGGACCACGCCGACCACCTCCCAGCCCTGCCATTGGGCGTTCGCCGCGGCGCTGTCGCCGATCGTGCGAAGCAGTTGCCCGACCGGGTCACGATCCGGCCAACACGCCCGCGCGAGCGCCTCGTTCACCAGAATTTCGTTCCCGTTCGGGCGCTCGAGCCAACGCCCGCGTTTCAGCTTCAGCCCCGCGGCCTTCCCGAAGTCGCCGCTGAAACTGAGCAGTGCCGTCTTCACCGGTTGGCCTCCGGGACCTTCCACCGAATGCGTCGCAAAATAAAAGCCCGCGAGCACCACGTCGTGGCCGAAGCCGACGTCGCGCACGCCCGGCAGCCGCCGCAACTCCGCCTCGATCTCGTGCAACCGCGCGAGGCGGCTCTCGGAACCCACATGATACCCTGGCGGGAAATCGACCGTCACTTTCGCGCAGCGATCGGGCTCGAAACCGAGATCCACGTTTTCGAGACGCTGGAACGTCCGGATCATCAGGCCGGCGCCGGTGAGCAGAATCACGGCGGCGGCCGCCTGCAGCACGACGAAAGCTCCGCGCAGTCGCGCCAGCGCCGGGCTTTCGCCGAGCGCCGGGCCGCCATCCTTCAACCCCGCGGAGATGTCCGTCCGCCAGAGCCGCAGCGCCGGCAAGAGCACGATCGCCACGCAGGTTGCGATCGAGAGCGCGCCGAGCACGCCGATCGCCCGCCAGCTGAGCGACCATTGTGTCCAATCCGTCATGAACATCTCGTTTCCCGCCGCGCGTAGCAGAAGCGGGAAAACCCAGTTCGCGATCAGCGCACCGAGACCGGCGGCGAGCAACGCCAGCACCGCACCCTCGACCGCCAACAACCGCACCACGCGCCAGCGGCCCCCGCCGAGCGCCAGGCGGACGCTCAGTTCGCGCCGTTTGCCGAGCATGCGCACGAGCAGGAGATTCGAGGCGTTCAGGCAAGCGATGGCGTAGAGAAACACGACAGCGCCCAACATCACCCAGTAGATATCCAGCCGACGCAGCTGGTTCAGCTCATCCAGGCTCGACAACACCGCGCGGTCGCCGAGGTAGCCCTGCTGCATCACGGCCGGGATTTCCGGCTTCACCGCAGCCAAAGCCGCCGCCGCCTGCTCGCGCGTCACTCCGGGCTGCAGTCGGCCAAGCAGGAAACAGTACGAAGTCCATGGTTGCACCGGGTCTTCGCGAAACTCCTGTGGTCGGTAGATCTCGCCCCCCATGTAGAGGGGCATCGGCTGGTTCGCGCCGAGCACGCCCACGATCGTGCAGACCGAGTCGCCAACGACGATCGTGCGCCCGAGTGCATCGTCACGCCCACCGAAGTGCCTTTTCCAGAACGCGTCGCCGATCACCACCACTTGGTTGGCGCCGGCCACCTCCTCGCCGGAAAGAAACCGCGCCCGCGCACCGGCTTCACCCCGAGCAGCGCGAACAGATTGCCGCTCACTCCCACCCAGTTCGGCGCCACCGGCTGGCCGTCGATGACGACATTGCCCGCGCGTCCGGTCGCCCACGCCCACTCGGCCATCACGTTGGTCTGGTCCCGATAGGCCCGCACCATGTAGTCCCAGCGTAACGGAATCGCCGGTTGCTGTTCGGACTGCCCGCCGACGAGAAAGACGTCCTTTGGAAACGGACTCGCTTGGAACAGGACCCATTCCGTGACGCTGAAGATCGCGGCGGCGGAACCGATGCCGAGCGCCAGCGTGAGCACCGTCACCGCGGTGAACACCCGGCTGCGAAACAATGTGCGCAGCACAAAACGTAGATCGGAGAGCATAGGAGAAAGCACCGCCGAACATGGTGCGCGGCGGAACGGAATCGATACGAATCGGAGCCAACCCGCTGGTCGCGCACGCTTGCGGTTCAAAACAGCTCGCCCTGCCGCCGCGCCTCACGGCGCGCCGGATCGAGCGAACTGAGCTCGAGCAGCCACGGCACCGTCGCCGCCTCGAACTCCGGCCGCACGAGCGCCGCGCGCAACAAGAGCACCGCCGCCAGCGCATCGTACAGCGCCGCATGGTAACGCCGCCGCGCCCCCGGGCAGAACCGCTCCGCGTGCGCGTCCAACTCGGGTTGGAGCCCAAACTGAGTCACCAGATCCTCGAGCCGCGCCGACTCGATCCCGTGGAAGAGCTGCGGCAGCAGACGCCCGGTGTCGATCCACGGCCCCCAGTCGTTGGTCGTCGCGCCGGCGCGGGAAAAATCCGGCGCGCTGCGGCCATAGGGCCAAGTTGCCTTGAGCAACGAGTTTTCGGTGCCCGCGAAATGCGCGGCGAACGGCCCGCGTTGGCGCCAGTTCGAGAACAACTCCCAGTCCTCGCTCAGCGGCGCAGCGCCAGCCACATCCGCCGCCCCGATACCGTGTACCGCAGCGTCCTCGCGGCGGATCGGGCCGCTCGGCCGGCAGAGCCTCGTGACCGTTTCGAAAACTTCGCCGTCGCGCAACGCCGCGATGCCGTACTCAACCACTCCGCCCGCGAGGCTACCCTCGAAGTCGACAAAATGGATCGTGGCCGCGCGCCAATGCATACCGGCATGCAAACCGCTCGCGCCCCGCGCGCCGACCAAATTTCCGGCGATTCGGATAGCCCGCCTATTTCACACCGCGATCGATCGGAGCAACGTCCTTCGTTCCCTTCGTTTCTTTCTGTCGTGTCCGTTTCCGTAGGCCGCGGTTTTGGGGTGAACTCGGCGCGCAAACCCGGCAACTTCCGCGCCGTGGACCTCTCCCCCTACCGCGCCTTCCTGCTCGAACTCGCCACCGCCAGCGGCGACTTCATCCGCCCGCTCTTCGGCAGCCACGAGGTGGCGATCGAACTCAAGGCCGACCAGACGCCGGTAACCGCCGCCGATCGCGGCGCGGAGGAATTGATGCGCGCGATGATCGCGCGGCGCTTCCCCGAGCATGGCGTCCTCGGCGAGGAGTTCGGCAGCGATCGCGCCGACGCCGAGTTCGTGTGGGTGCTCGACCCGATCGACGGCACGAAGAGTTTCGCCACGGCCTGCCCGTTGTTCGGCACGTTGATCGCGCTGTTGCACAACGGCCAACCCGTGCTCGGCTGCATCCACCAGCCCGTGCTCGATCAAATTGTTGTCGGCGATGGCGCGCACACGACGTTCAACGCCAAACCCGTCCGCATGCGCGAGCCGGCCGATCTCGGCGCTGCCACGCTGCTTGTCTCCGACACGCTCTCCGTGCCGCAGCACCAGAGCGCGGCCGGTTGGGACTCGCTCTGCCAACGCGTGCGCATGCTCCGCACCTGGGGCGATTGCTACGGCTATCTGCTGCTCGCAACCGGTTGGGCCGACATCATGGGCGACCCCGTCATGAACCCGTGGGACATCGCCGCGCTCGTGCCCGTGATCCGCGGCGCGGGCGGCGTGATCACCGATTGGCAGGGCGGCGATCCCGTGGCCGCGAAATCGATCATCGCCGCGCATCCGAAAATCCACGCCGAAGTGATCCGGACGCTGAATCCCTGAGGCGCGAGCAGTGGGTCGAGAGACGAGAAACGAGCGTCGAGTGCAGGACTCGCCTGGCAACTCGGCCGCACAACCCGCTGCCATCGCGGCACGATAGTCAGGCACTCGGTTCTCGCGCTCGGCACGCGTCTTCCATTCGCGCGGCCTGAGGGCACACACCGCGAGGCAAACGGCCGACCCATGGCGCGGCGCTTCAGCCCGCGCCGCCCGACCTCGCTGGCCGGCACAGCTCGATCCCGGAAACCGCGCCCTCCGCGCCCATTCGAACGACCGAGCAACGCTCCTTCGGGCGGCCCGGAAAAATTCCGCGGGGGAAGTTGCGGATTTTGGTTAGCCCCCTAATTAGCGGCGCAATCAATTCAGATTAGTCGCTCTTTTCACGTCCCGCCCAGGGAGAGGCCCACTCCGACTCTCGCGGCGCTCACGTCTCAACCACGTCAGCCAAACTCGCCTCCTATGCTCAAGAGATTCGTCGGAACCCTCCTCCTGCTCGCACTCATCGTCGTGAGCTTGGGCGCCGTGAAGGTCGCCCAGATCCAGAAGATGTCGTCGCAGTCGCACGCGATGCCCGCCACCGCCGTGAGCACGTGCGAAGCCCGGCTGGAGACCTGGCAGCCGACCATCGGCAGCATCGCCACTCTCGCGCCCGTGCAGGGCGTCACCGTAAGCGCCGATGCCGATGGTCCGGTCGTGGCGATCCACGTGGAGAATGGCGCCACCGTGAACGCCGGGGACCCGTTGCTCGACCTCGACACCACCGTCGAGCGCGCGCAGCTCCAGGCCGCCGAGGCGCAGCTCGCGCTCGCGAAACTCACCGCCGGCCGCTCGAATGACCTGCTCGCCCGCGGCACCGTCAGCCAGTCGGACTTCGACCAGGCCACCGCCGAGCTCAACCAGGCCGAGGGCGCCGTGCGCGCGTTGCAGGCCACCATTGAGCGCAAGCGCGTGCGCGCGCCGTTCGCCGGGCGCGTGGGTATCCGCCACGTGAACATCGGGCAATTCGTCTCGCGCGGCCAATCGCTGATGCCGTTGCAGAAACTCGATGCCCTCTACGTGAACTTCAAGGTGCCGCAGCGCCTGCTCGGCGAACTCTTGATCGGGCAAAAGGTCTCGGTCGCGGTCGACGCCTTCCGCGACACCGCGTTCGAGGGCTCCATCGCGGCGATCGACCCCGAGGTCGACCCGGCCACGCGCAACTTCTCCGTGCAGGCCCTGCTCCAAAACTCGGAGGAACGGCTCCGCCCCGGCATGTTCGCGCAGGTCGCCGTGCAGCTCCCCGCTGGCGAACCGCAGATCGTGCTTCCCGCCACCGCGATCTCCTACGCCCCGTACGGCAACTCCGTCTTCATCGTCGAGCAGATCAAGGGCCCCGATGGCGCCGAGTTCCTCGGCGTGCGCCAGCAGTTCGTCACAGTCGGCGGCACGCGGGGCGATCTCGTCTCCGTCGCCACCGGCGTGAAACCGGGTGAGCAGGTGGTCACCTCGGGCATCTTCAAACTGCGCAACGGCATGCCCGTGCAGATCAACAACGCCGTGCAGCCCTCCAGTGATCCCGCGCCGCATCCGGCCAACACCTGAACCACCGCGCTCCTCGCCCGATGATCTCGAAAAGCTTCACTGATCTCTTCGTCCGCAAGCCCGTCATCGCGATCGTGGTCAACACGATCATCCTCGCGGTCGGCCTCGTCTCGTACTTCAGCCTCAACACCCGGCAGTACCCGCGCAGCGACAGCGCCGTCGTGAAGGTCACGACGATGTACTACGGCGCGAGCGCCGACACCGTGCGCGGCTACATCACCACCCAGCTCGAGCGCGTCATCGCGAGCGCCGACGGCATCGACTACATCGAATCCTCCAGCGCCGCCGGACTGAGCACGATCGACGTCTACCTCCGGCTGAACTTCGACACCAACGCCGCTCTCGCGCAGATCAGCTCCAAGATCGATCAGGTGCGCAACGAGCTCCCGCCCGAGGCCGAGGCCCCCACCATCAGCGTCGAGTCGAGCGACAACCAGTTCGCGTCGATGTATCTGAGTTTCTACTCCGAGTCGCTCGACCAGAACCAGATCACCGACTACCTCAACCGCCTCGTCCAGCCCCGCCTCTCCGCCGTGAAGGGCGTGCAGAAGGCCGATGTGCTCGGCGGCCGCGTCTTCGCGATGCGCGTCTGGCTCAAGCCCGACGAACTCGCCGCGCGCGGCCTCAGCCCCGCCGAGGTCCGGCAGGCGCTCCAGGCGAACAACGCCCTCTCCGCCGTCGGTTCCACCAAGGGCTCGATGATCAGCATGAGCCTCATCGCCAACACCGACCTGAAAAGCGTCGAGGAATTCCGCCAGCTCGTCGTCGCCGAGCGCAACGGCGCGATCGTGCGCCTCTCCGATGTCGCCGATGTCACGCTCGGCGCCGAGAGCTACGACACCGAGGTGCGCTTCGGCGGCCAGACCGCGACGTTCATGGGCATCTGGGTGCTGCCCACCGAAAGCACGGTCGAAGTCATCAAACGCGTCCGCGATCTCATGCCCGAGATCGAGCGCGGCCTCCCCGCGGGTCTCAACGCCCGCATTGCCTACGACGCCACCCTCTACATCGAGGATGCCCTCCACGAGATCCTCACCACGCTCGTCGAGACGCTGCTCATCGTGATGGTCGTCATCTTCCTCTTCATGGGCTCGCTGCGCTCGGTGCTCATCCCGATCGTGGCGATGCCGCTCTCGCTCGTCGGCGCGCTCGCGCTCATGCTCGCCTTCGGCTTCACCATCAACCTGCTCACGTTGCTCGCGATCGTACTCGCCGTCGGCATCGTGGTCGACGACGCGATCGTCGTCGTCGAAAACATCGAGCGCCACATCCGCGCCGGCCGCTCGAAGACCGAAGCCGCGATCCTCGGCGCCCGCGAACTCGTCGGCCCCGTCATCTCGATGACGATCACGCTCGCCGCGGTCTACGCGCCGATCGCGTTCCAAGGCGGACTCACCGGCGCGCTCTTCCGCGAGTTCGCGATGACGCTCGCCGGCGCGGTCGCCGTCTCCGGTTTCGTGGCGCTCACGCTCTCGCCGATGATGAGCGCGGTGCTGCTCAAGGATCGCGAGCACGAGAACCAAGGGTTCACCGGCCGCATCAACCGCGACTTCGACCGTCTGCGCCATCTCTACGAACGCACAATCGGCGGCATGCTGCGTTTCAACGAGCGCGATCCGGTCACCTGGCGCGTGCTGCCGTGGGCGCTCGTGGCGTGGATCCCGGTCTGGCCGGTGGCGCTCGGCATCTTCGCGCTCGTCGGCGGGTTCGGCGTCGCCAAGAGCGCCGCGCTCCCGCTCGCGATCGGGCTGTTCGCCACCTCGTTGGTCGGCGCGTTGCTGCTTCTCGTGTTCGATCGGCTGCTCGGTCGTCGTTTCGCGCGGCTGCCGTTCGTGCTCAGCGGCGCGGTGCTGTTGATGTTCGTCGTGGTGCCGTTCTTCCAGTTCGCACAAAGCGAACTCGCGCCGAAGGAGGACCAAGGCGTGGTATTCGGGATTCTGATCCCGTCGCCCACCTCGACGCTCGACCAGAACGTGCTCTTCGCCGAGGAGGTGCAGAAGGTGTTCACGAGCGTGGCTGAGTACGACACGTCGTTCCAGCTCACCGGTGCGAACTTCGGTTTCTCCGGCGTGCTGCTCAAGCCCTGGTCCGAGCGCAAACGCACCTCGATGGAGATCATGGACTCGCTGCAGGTGCCCGCCGCCACGATTCCCGGTCTGAACGTCGTGGTGACCACACCGGAGCCGCTGCCCTCGGGCGGCCAGTACCCGATCGAGTTCGTGCTGCGCTCCACCGCCGACCACCGCGAGCTCTTCGAGTACGCCCAGCAGCTCGTGTTGTATGCGAACACCGATGCCAACGCGCCCAACGCCGCGCCCACGTTCTACTTCGCCGACAGCGACCTGAAGTTCGATCTCCCGCAGGTCGAGATCGACATCGACAAGGACAAGGTCGCCTCGATGGGACTGAAGCTCAGCGATGTCGCGCAGGACCTCGGCTCCATGCTCGGCGGCGGCTACGTGAACCGTTTCGTCAACGACGGCCGCAGCTACCGCGTGATCCCGCAGGTCGAGCGCGGCCAGCGCCTCAACGCCGACCAGCTCCTCGACTACCACGTGCGCGGCCCCGGCGGTCAGCTCATCCCGCTCTCCACGATCGCCACGCTCAAGCACACCGTGCAGCCGCGCTCGCTGAATCGTTTTCAACAACTGAATTCAGTGAAGATCATCGGCGTGGGCCCGAGCATCGACCAGGCGCTCACGAAGCTGGAGACGAAGGCCGCGGAAATCCTCCCCGCCGGCTACTCGATCGACTACGGCGGCCAGTCGCGCCAGCTCCGGCTCGAGGGCAGCGCACTCTGGAAAACGGGGTTGCTCGCGCTGCTGCTCATCTTCCTGGTGCTCGCGGCGCAGTTCAACAGCTTCCGCGATCCGTTCATCATCCTGCTCGGGTCCGTGCCGCTCGCCCTCGTCGGCGCGCTGATCCCGGTCTTCCTCCTGAAGACTTCGCTCAACATCTATTCGCAGATCGGCCTGATCACGCTCGTCGGCCTGATCGCCAAGAACGGCATCCTCATCGTCGAGTTCGCGAACCGCCTGCAGGAGGAGGGCGTGTCGAAGGTCGAGGCCATCCGCCGGGCGGCGGCCACGCGGTTGCGCCCGGTGTTGATGACCTCGGCCGCCACCGTATTCGGTCATCTGATGCTGATCTTCGTCAACGGCCCCGGCGCCGCCGCACGCAACTCGATCGGCTGGGTACTCGTCGTCGGCATGGCGATCGGCACCGTCTTCACGCTCTTCGCCGTGCCGGCGTTCTACACGCTGATCGCAACCGACCACCGCAGCGAGAAACGCCTCCGCGTCGAAACGCCCGCCACCGAACCCACACCGCAAACGCCGACCACCGTCACCGTCGCCTGAGGCGGGAACGATTCAACTGAACCGCGATTGAACGTGAATACACGCGGATGAAATCGCAGACCGTTGTGGCCTGAAGGTGCGGTGATCTCGCCCTCACTCGAGCCCATGCGATTCCATCTCCCGAGCTTCGCGTTCATCGGCGTCCACTCGCGGTTCCTCCTTCACGATCTCGCCTGAGGCCGGGAGCCATCGGGCCGAGAGGCAACCGTAGGGGCGGCGTTCGTCGCCGCCCTTTGCGCAGCGTTGCAGCACCCGCGCCAACTCTCTGCCCAACCGGGGCGACGAACGCCGCCTCTGCGCCGGAGCACCGTCTCGCCCAAACGCGGCGCGCCTCAGCGGCGCGGTTTCTTCGCCGGCTTCCAGTCGGCGGTGATCACCGAGGAGAACCCGCCGCGCGCCTTCCAGTCGGCGACGATCGTGAGGCGGCGCGGTTTCAGGCATTTGCCGAGGTCGTCGCAGATCTTGTTTGTCGCCGCCTCGAAGAAGATGCCCTCGTTGCGGAACGAGTGGAAATAGAGTTTCAGCGACTTCAGCTCCACACAGACCTTGTCCGGCACGTAGCGCACCGTGATGGCGGCGAAGTCGGGGTGTCCGGTGATCGGGCACACCGAGGTGAACTCGTGGTGCGTGTGCTCGATGAGAAAATCGCGCGCCGGCGCGGGATTCGGGAAGACTTCGAGGATCTTGGTGTCGGGCATGGCGGGAGGGAAGTAGCGAGGAGCGGGTAGTGAGTAGCGAGTAGATAGCCGGAGGCAAAGCTGGATCGACAGGGCAACAGCAGCTCCGAAGAACGTGCGACAGCGATATCCGACCGGACAGCGCTCCGACCTACTCGCTACCCGCTACTCACTACCCGCTACTGCGCGCGCTACGTCGCCGTCTCGGTGAAGCGCTGCTCGCGGATGACGGTCACCTTGATCGTGCTGGGATACTGGAGCTCGTCCTCGATGCGCTGGCGGATGCGGCTGGCGATCTCGCGCGCTTCGCTGTCGCTCACAGCGTTCGGCGCCACGACGACGCGCACTTCGCGGCCGGCCTGGATGGCGTAGGCCTGTTGTACGCCCTGGATATCGAGCGCGATGCGCTCGAGGCGTTGGAGACGCTCGATGTAGGCGGCCATCGACTCGGCGCGCGCGCCGGGGCGCACGGCGGAAAGGGTGTCGGCGAGCACGACCACGCCGGCGTAGAGCGTCTCGGGCTTCACCTCCTCGTGGTGCGCGGCGATCGCGTTCACGATCACCTGCGATTCGCCGAAACGGCGGGCGAACTCCGCGCCGATGTGCGCGTGGCTGCCGTCGAGCTCGGCCTCGATCGCCTTGCCGAGATCGTGGAGCAGGCCGGCGCGCTTCGCCATCTGCGGATCGAGCCCGAGTTCGGAGGCGATGAGCGAGGCGAACTGCGCGACTTCCACCGAGTGATCGAGCACGTTCTGCGCGAAGGAGTGGCGGAACTGCAACCGGCCGAGCACCTGGAGAATCTCGGGGTGGATGCCGCTGAGCTTGAGTTTCTGCACGGCGGCCTCGGCCGCGGCGACCACGTGCGTGTTGATCTCCGCCTGCGCGCGGTGCACCTGGTCCTCGATGCTCGCCGGGTGAATCCGCCCGTCGGCGACGAGCGCCTGGAGCGCGATCTTCGCCACCTCGCGGCGCACCGGGTCGAACGACGAGATGAGCACCATGTTCGGCGACTCGTCGATGAGCAGCGTGACGCCGGTCGCGGCTTCGAAGGCTTTGATGTTGCGACCTTCGCGGCCGATGATGCGGCCCTTCATCTCGTCGCTCGGCAACTGGACGATGGTCGCCGTCACGTCGTGGTTCGGCTGGCTGGCCATGCGCTGCATCACGGCGAGCAGCACGCGCTTGGCCTCCATCTTCAGGTCGGCCTCGGAGCGATCCATGACTTCCTTGCGGAACTGCCGCAGGTCGTCCTGGCACTCGATCATGACCTCTTCGCGGAGCGCCTTGCGGATCTCCTCGGCGTCGAGATGGGAAATTTCCTCGAGGCGCAGGCGCAGTTTCTTCGACTGCGCACGTACTGCGTCGCGGCCCTGCTTGATCGCGGCGGCCTCGCGACCGAGGCGTTCCTGCCGGGCCTCGAGCTGGAAATCGAGCAACGCGAGCGATTCCTCGTGGTTGCGGATCTCGCGCAGTTTCACGTCGATCTCGATCTCGTGGCGGTCCTGTTCGCGCTGGAGATCGGCGCGCTTGGCGGCGAGTTCCTCCTCGGTCTTCGCGCGGATCTCGGCGCCCGCGACCTGTGCCTCGCGTTTGGCGAGCTCGACCAGGTTGGCCGCGCGATCAGCGGCGACACGACGCGTCTGGCGCAGGAGCAACCACGACAACGTGAAGCCCGCGCCGGCGCCGGTGAGCGCCGCGAAGGCAAAGGTCAGAGCGGAGGATTCGCCGAGAAGACTCAAGAGAGTGCGCCAGTCGGAAGTTGGCGAAGGAGGCGCACGGTAGGGTCGCGCGTTCAAAGCGCAATCTTTCTCCCGCCGGCGAAACTCCGCCACTGCAGCCGGTGGGTTCGCGCCGGGAGACGACGCCCAAGGTCGCGCGGCACGCCGCGCGGAAAACCGCCGCAGACGACAGCGCGGCGTTGCAGAGCGCGCGGTGTTCCGCTCGACTGCGAGCCTCGGTGAAAGAAGCGCTGCGACCAGGCCTGTTGTCGTTCCTGAAAGTCGCCACCCGCCAGACATGGGACTGGGTGGGGCCCGCGGCGTTGACGGCGCTCTCAGCGATCGGCGTGTGCTTCATCTACAGCGCGCAACTCGCCACCGGATTGCACCAGTGGAAGGTGCAGGTCGGCTGGTTGTTTGCCGGCGCTGTGGTCTACATCGCGGTCTCGCTCATCGACTACGAGTTCTGGCTGAAGTACGCGCATTGGGTCTACATCGTCTCGATGCTGTTTCTCGTCGCGGTGTTGTTGCCTGGCATCGGCACCGAACGCTACGGAGCGCAGCGCTGGATCGATTTCGGACCGATCTCCTTCCAGCCCTCGGAACTCGCCAAACTCGCGACCCTCCTGATCTGCGCCAGCATCCTCGCGCGCAACAAGATCGGCTCGGTCAAACCCTCCTTCCTGGTCTTGGGGAAATTGGCCCTTGCTGTGGCCTTGCCCATGATCTTGATTCTGCTTCAGCCGAACCTCGGGACGGCCCTCGTGATTCCCCCCATGGTCGTTTCATTGTTGTATGTCGCGCAACTGCCGCGGCGCTTCTTCATCGCTGCCATCGTGCTCTTCGCACTCTTGGCGACGGTGGTGACCGTCGACATGGTGCGCTACTACAACTTCATGACGGAGAACAACCTCTCCTTCAGAGACGACCGCGGGAAGTACGAGTCGCATTCCTGGCTGCCTCTGTACGATTACCAGCGCAATCGCATCCTCGCCACCGTCGACCCCGAACGCATCGATCCGAAGAACATTGGTTGGAATCTCCGCCAATCGCTCATCTCGGTCGGCTCGGGCGGACTCACGGGTAAAGGCTGGACGGAAGGCACCCAGGCTCAATTGGGCTACCTGCCCCCGACAGTGGCCCACAACGACTTCATATTCTCCGTGCTGGCGGAGGAGAAAGGCTTTCTGGGAAGCCTGACGGTGATCGCTCTCTTCGGCGTCGTCCTCATGAACGGCGTGCGTATCGCGGGCCAAGCCCGCGACCGCTTTGGCACCTACCTCGCTCTCGGGGTCTCGGTGATCATCGCGATGCACGTCTTCGTGAACATCGGCATGACGATCGGATTGATGCCCATCACCGGCCTGCCGCTTCCCTTCCTCAGCTACGGTGGTTCCTTTGTGCTCAGCTGTTGTCTGCTGCAAGGCTTGGTGCAGAGCGTCTACCGGTTCCGGAAGAACTTCTAGGCTTCCCCGCCCTTCCGGCCCCGCCCGCCCGCACCGGCCAGTCGCACAGCGCCTGCCGCCCCGGGAATCCCGTCCAACGACAGGACACCGCACCCAATGAGCGAACAAACCAACGTCCAACCCAACGACGTTAACAAACAACACGACGAAGAGCTCGCCCAACCGCCCAGCGACCAGAACGCCGAACGCGTCGATCCCGCCGCCCTCAAAAAGGACGCCGCCGATCGCGCCAAGCAACGCCCGCTGATCCAGAAGATCCTCTCCCTCTTCACCAAGAAGGAGAAGGGCGCCTTCCGCGAACTCATCATCAACTCCGAGCCGCTCGAGAAACGCGTCGCGCTCCTCGTCGACGGCATCCTCGACAAGTTCGAGATCGAGCGTGAATCCGACGACCGCATGGTCGGCGGCATCTTCAAGGGCCGCGTCAAGAACCTCGACCCGGGCCTCAAGGCCGCGTTCGTCGACATCGGCTTCACGAAAAACGCCTTCCTCCACTACTGGGACATCCTCCCCGCCGCCGCCGACTCCTCCGTCGAGGTCGTCCGCGTCAACCGCTCCTCCAAGCAGTCGGACAAGGCCAAGGTCACCCTCAAGGACATCCCCGGCCTCTACCCGCCCGGCACCGAGATCGTCGTGCAGGTCACCAAAGGCCCCATCGGCACCAAAGGCCCGCGCACCACGACCAACCTCTCCCTCCCCGGCCGTTTCCTCGTGCTGATGCCCTACTCCGATCAGTGCGGCATCTCCCGCAAGATCGAGGACCCCAAGGAGCGCCAGCGCCTCAAGAAGATGCTCCAGGAACTCACCATTCCCGAGGGCATGGGCGTCATCGTCCGCACCGCCGGCGAAGGCAAGAAAGCCCGCTACTTCGTCCGCGATCTCCACATCCTCCTCAAGAAATGGGAGGAGATCTCCCGCCGCATGGAGACCGATCGCCCGCCATCGTGCCTCTATCAGGAGCCCGACATCGTCGAGCGCACCGTCCGCGACTTCCTCACCGAGGATGTCGACCGCGTGCTCATCGACAACCAGCCGGACTTCGAGCGCGTGCAGGAGATCGTCGGCCTCATCTCGAAACGCTCCCGCGCCAAGATCCACCACTACAACGACAGCATCCCGATCTTCGAACGCTTCAACATCGAGCGCCAGATCGAGCAGACGTTCAACCGCCACGTCCAACTCCCCTCCGGCGGCCAGATCGTCATCGACGAAACCGAGGCCCTCGTCGCGATCGACGTCAACACCGGCTCCCACAAGGCCAAGAGCGGCGAGGAGAAGAACACCATCTTCCAGGTCAACCTCGAGGCCGCCGACGAGATCGCGCGCCAGATCCGGCTCCGCAACATGGGCGGCCTGATCATCATGGACTTCATCGACATGAAGGAGCGGCGCCACCGCAACCAAGTGTTCGATCGCATGGTCGCCGCCATGGCGGAGGACAAGGCCAAGAACCACATCCTGCCCATCTCCACGCTCGGCATCATGCAGATGACCCGCCAGCGTCAGCAGGAGTCGCTCGCCTCCAACCTCTACACCGACTGCCCGTACTGCCGCGGCCGCGGTATCGTGAAGTCGGCCACGACGGTCTCCGTCGAGCTCCAGCGCCGCCTCGGCTCCATCGTCCGCCGCCTCCAGCTGCGTTACCCGGGCAAGGAGTTCTCGCTGCGCGTCCTCGTCCACCCCGGCGTGCTCGAGCGCCTGAAGATCGAGGATGCCGATCTGCTCGTCCGCATGGAGAAGAACTACGGCGTGAAGCTCTCCTTCCGCGCCGATCCGAACTACCACGTGGAAAACTACAAGGTCCTCAACGCCGTCTCCGGCGAGGAGTACCGCTGAGTTCTTCCTCATAGCGAAAACCGCCCAGGTTTTCGCCGAACGCTCCCGGCGCTTCCCGCGCCAACACCGCAGGCCGGAGGTCCCCACCTCCGGCCTGTTGCGTTTCCGCCCTCCACCAGCCCGTAGCGGAACGCGCGCTCATTTCATTTCTTTGCTCGTGGTGCCGCTCGCGAGAGCGACGGTCCTCGACACCAGTTCGGCGGGCGGGCTGTACGCCCGCCATCTTGGCGCGAATCGAACTGGTGGACGTGAAGCCGCCCCAGCAATCCAAACGCCATCGCACCGCCCGCGCCTGCGCCCCCCTGGGGTTTCCACCCTACGAGCTTGGCGTCGCCGCGAAATCCTGCCCGACTCGCAGCCGTGCAAACCCGTTCCCTCGCCGCCGCCAGCGGCGCGCTGCTCGCGCTCGGCGTCTCGCTGTTCGCGCTCCGGCCCGTGCTCGCCGGCCCCGCCGCGATTTCAGCGCGCGATGTCTGCTGCGCCGAGGGAACGCCGTCGATGGCTCCATTCTCCGGCGACAATTCCGCGCGCCCGCCGACCCCGGTCGGCGCCGCTCGCACCGTCCCACTCGCCACGACAGTCGACACCCTCTCGCCCGAGCTCCGCGCCGATCTCGCGCTCACCATCGGCGATGCCGGCCAACGCGCCGCCGCCTTGGCCGAGGCGCTCTCCGCTTGGGCCGCGACCGACGCCGGTTCCGCCCTCGTCTGGCTCGAACGCCACCCGCACGAGGATCACGCACTGCTCGCGCAGGCGATCGGCGAAGGCCTCGCGGCCGATCCCGCCGGCGCCACGTTCGCGCTGACCTACCTCGAGCAGGACCGCGAGCGCGGCGCCTTGCTCGCCGGCGCGCTCGTGCGCAGCCTCGCCGCCCGCGGCCAGTCCGCCGCCGCCGTGCGGCTCGCCCGCGTCTCGCCGGAGGGCTGGAGCCACGAGTGGGCCACTGTCGCCTTCACCAACCTCGCCTACGAGGACGCCGCCTCGGCCCTCGAGACGCTCTCCGCTGTCCTCGATCTGTCGTTACGGCCGACCATCGCCGCGGCCATCATCTCCGGCTGGTCCGAGCGCGATCCCGCCGAACTGGCGCACAACGCCGACGTTTTCGCTCGACCCGAGGAACGCGCCGTCGCGCTCACCACCGCGCTCGCCAAGTGGCAGGAGCGCGCCCCCGACGCCGCCCGCTCGTTCGCCGACGCCGCCGCGACGCCCGGCCGGTCGTAACCGGCTCGTCGCCGCGCT
>DATGXA010000168.1:0-3395 GCA_035299125.1 Opitutaceae bacterium | reverse complement strand
GGTGGTCCCGCAGCTCGGCATCCTTGGGCTTTTCGCCGCCGATCTTTTGGGTCTGCTCCTCCTTGGGCGGCTCTGTTTGCGGCGCCTGTTGCTGCTGGGACTGCTGTTGTTTCTCGTCCTGTGCGCGCTGCTGCTCGGCCTGCTCCTGCTGCTTTTTTTGCTCCGACTTCTGCTGGTCCTGCTGTTGTTGTTCCTGCTTCTGCTGATCTTGGGACTGCTCGTTCTTCTGGTCCTGCGACTGCTGTTCCTGTTTCTGCTGCTGCTGCTCCTTTTGCTGTTCTTCGTCTTTCTTCTCGTCCTGCTTTTGGTCCTGCGGCGGCGGTTTCAGCAGATCTTGGAGCTGGGAGCGCAGCTCGGGCCAGTTCGCGGCTTTCGGCTCGGTGCGCTCGCCCTGATCGACGGCGGCCAGACCGTCCTGCACGATGCCGGGCTTCACCGGTTGACCGGATTGTCGCTGCGCTTGGCCGTGCGCGAGCGTCTCGCGCGCGAGCTTGGCGCAATCCTCGGCGGAGAGCGTCGGTTGCGCGGC
Source organism: Opitutaceae bacterium (assembly GCA_035299125.1). Classification (GTDB taxonomy): domain Bacteria; phylum Verrucomicrobiota; class Verrucomicrobiia; order Opitutales; family Opitutaceae; genus CAJCBL01. Next base: position 2,866 of record DATGXA010000168.1, on the reverse strand, counting down.
GAGTTGTTCGACGATCTTCGGAAGTTCGCTCGGAGGCGGCAGAGATGAGGGCGCCGGTGGAGAGATCTGTGGCGCGGCAGCCGGAGGCGTCGCGAGTGTGGCGGCGTGGAGGGGGAAGCTCCAAAGGCCAAAGGCCAATGCCCAAAGCTGCAACAAACGGAACCGTCCGCGCGGTGGAGTGGGTTTCGCGCCCTCCAGTTCGACTCGGGCGCAGGTGGCGGACGTGAAGCCCGTCCCACCATCGGAACGGGAACTGCGCTGAGTGTTTTGGCGTTTGGCCATTGGCGTTGGTGATTTGCGGGCCGTCAGGCGGCGGCGTGGCGCCGCAGCTCGCGCGGTTTCGGGGTCACCGGAAACTCCCGCCAGTAACTGACGAGCAGGAGCAGGAGCGCCGGGGCGAGGAACCACTGGAACCGCTCGCCGAGGCGCACGGTCTTGCGCTGGAGCATCGCGCCCAGTTTGCCACGTTCGACGGTCTGCTGCAGCAGCCCGGGCAGATCAAGCCAGCCCGAGGCCTCGGCGTACGCGCCGCCGGTGGCGGATGCGAGTTGCTTGAGCGTGGTCGGACTGAGCTTCGACATCACGACTGCGCCGCGCTCGTCCTTCACGAAGCCTCCGTCCTTGGCGGGCACGATCGAGCCGGTTTCGGTACCGATGCCGAGCGCGACGATCCGGATGCCGCGCTGCGTGAGCGGCTCGAGTTGGGCGCGCCAATCGTCCGTAAGTGCCTCGCCGTCGCTCAGGATGATGAGGTAGCGGTCGGCGCCGGCCTCATTGGAAAACGCTTCGAGCGAGGTCTTGAGCAGCCGCGCGTAGTCGGTGCCGCCCTCCGGCAGGTACTCGGGATCGAGCGCGGGGAGAAACTCGCGCAACACCTCGTAGTCGGGGCTGAGCGGGCACTGGAGAAACGCCGTGCCGGAGAAGACGACCAGGCCCACGCGCTCGCCCTTGAGGCGATCGAGGAGGCTTTCGACGAGCAGCCGGGCGCGGGCGAGGCGAGTGGGCTTCACATCGTTGGCCAACATGCTGCGGGAGAGATCGAGCGCGATGAGCACTTCACGCGATTGGTCGAAAACGTGTTCCTCGATCTTGCCCCATTGCGGCCGGGCGAGCGCGACGATGAGCAGCGCCAGTCCGAGCCAGAGGCAATAACGGCGCGGCAGACGCACGCCGTGTCGGCTCGGTGCGAGTCCGCGCGGTCCGGCCCAGAGGCGGTGGATCGTAGGCCACGATTGCGCCTCGGTGGCGAGGCGTCGCGCGCGGTCGGCGACGATCAGCACGGCCGGAAGCAGCAACAGCCAAAGGAGATGCGGCAGGGCGAAGGTCACAGCGATTGCGGAACGCGGAATGCGGATTGTGGATTGGGCCGAGCCTCCGTCGGAGAGGCGGGATCTATGCCCGCCCCACGACTCGGAGCGTCGGAGGTGCGGCGGAACGGCCAGCGCACGACCAGCGCCGCCGCGGCGAAGAGCACGGCGGCGGGCACGGCGAACCACGCGAAGAGCTCCTCGGTGAGCAGGTACGACTTCGCCTGGAATTCAATTTTCTGCGACCGATCGATCGCCCGGAATGCGCTCTCGATCGTGTTCGAATCGGTGGCGCGGAAAAACTCGGCGCCGGTCTCACGCGCGATGGCTTGGAGCGTGCGTTCGTCGGTCTCCGTCCACTGGCGGTCGTAGCCGAGCTTGCGGCCGCTCTTGTCGAACACCGGCACGGGTACGATGCCGGTGCGGCCCGCGCCGATCGTATAGACCGGGATGCCGCGCTCCTTCGCGATCGCCGCCGACTGCTCGGGCTTGAGCGCGCCCTTGTTGTTCACGCCGTCGGTGAGGAGGACGATGAAGGCGCCGAGGCGTTTGCCGGCCTGCTCGCGTTTCGCCTGCTCGAGCCGGGTAAGAGCGACGCCGAGGCCGTCGCCGATCGCCGTGCCGTCCTCGATGAGGCCGACCTTGAGACGTTCCGTCTGCCGGCGCAGCCAGTCGTGATCGAACGTGAGCGGAGAGAGCGTGTACGCACGGCCGGCGAAGACGATGAGGCCGATGCGGTCGTTGGGGCGGCGCGCGATGAAGGCGTCGAGCACGGGCCGGAGGGCGTCGAGGCGGTTGAGGCGCGTGCCGCCGCGCTCATAGTCTTCGGAAAGCATCGACCCGGAGACGTCGATCGCGAGCACGAGGTCGAAGCCCTCCTTGCGCTCCTCCTGTCGCTGCTGCACGAACTGCGGCCGGGCGAGCGCGACGGCGAGGAGCGTGATCGCCACCGAAGCGAGCGCGAGCGGCCAACGGCTCACAACCACATGGCCACCACGATGCCACGCTCCAGCGTACGGCACGACGAGCACATCGGCGCCGCGGCGCGAGCGCATCCACCAGAGGAGCGGGAGCGCGAGCCACACGAGCAGCCAGAGCGGGGAGTGGAGCGTGAAGTCCGGCATCGATCAGACGGAGAAATCCCCAAGGCCAAACGCCGAACGCCAAAGCAGACCGGAATCCGACAAAAGCGGGCGCACGATGCGGATGGAATTTTGTGATTTGGCCATTGGAACGTTGTGACTTGCGCCGATGGGCCCCTACGCGGCCATACGCGCGCGGAAGAAACGCACCATCGCGTCGAGCAGGTCGTCCTGCGTGCTCACGACGAGGCGGGCGAGCGAGTCGGGCTGCAACGCGCGGAACGCTTCCTCGCGTTCGGCCTGCCACGCGGCGTGTTGCGCTCGCTCGGCGGCGCTGCGCGGCGAGAGCACGACGATGCGGCCGGCGAGCGGATCGTAGGCGCCGAAAGGCGCGGCATCGGGCAACGCGCGATCCCACGGATCGTCGACGCGGAAACACATCGGCTGGTAGCGGCGGCGGAGCAACGACCACCCCTC
>DATGXA010000167.1:0-1544 GCA_035299125.1 Opitutaceae bacterium | reverse complement strand
GCCTGGACCCCGAGTCCGCGCTTCACCTTCGCACGCCTCGCGATCGGCGCGCACACGATGCAACTACGCGCGCGCGACGCTGACGGCGTCGTCACCGCGCGCACCGCCGAGTTGCGCGCGCACGAACGCGACCTCGTCGCGGCGCGCGACGCCGCCGAGTCTGCCAACCGCGCGAAGAGCGTCTTCCTCGCCAGCATGAGCCACGAGCTGCGCACGCCGCTCAACGCCATCCTCGGCTACGCGCAAATTCTCCGCCAGTCGCCGCGCCTCGAGCCCGACCAACGTCGCCAGCTCGACACCGTCCACGCCAGCGGCGATCACCTGCTCCACCTCATCAACGACGTGCTCGACCTCGCCAAGATCGAGGCCGGCAAGGTGGAACTGGCACCGCAACCCGTCTCGCTCTCCCGCTTGCTCGCGCATCTCACGGAGGTCTTCGAGCCCCGTGCCGCGCAAAAATCGCTCGCGTGGTCGCTCCACGGCGAAACGCCCCTGCCCGATCTCGTGCTCGCCGACGAAGCGCGCCTGCGCCAGGTGCTCTACAATCTCCTCGGCAATGCGCTCAAATTCACCAAGCACGGCCGGATCGAGCTGCGCGTCGCCGCGCACGAGCACCGCATCCGTTTCACCGTCGCCGACACCGGCATCGGCATCGCGGCGGCCGACCAAGCCGCGATCTTCGGTCTCTTCCACCAAGCCGCCGGTCCCGCGCTCTCCGCGCACGGCGCCGGACTCGGCCTCGCCATCAGCCAGCGTCTCGTGCGCCTCATGGGCGGCGAGATTACCGTCGAAAGCTCACCCGGAGCAGGCAGCCGCTTCTCCTTCGCCGTCGAATTGCCACCCGCGCTCGGCACGCCGCCCGCGGGCACCGAGAAAATCCCCACCGGCTATCGCGGCCCGCGGCGCCGCGTGCTCGTCGTGGACGACGAGGCCGTCAACCGCGAGGTGCTCCGCGCCTTGCTCGCGCCGCTCGGTTTCCTCGTCGACGAAGCCGAGACCGCCGAAGCCGCCCTCGCCCAAGTTGCCGCACACGCTCCGGATCTCGTGCTGATGGATCTCCGGCTGCGTGGGCTCGACGGACTCGCTGCGACACGCCGCCTCCGCGCGCTCCCGCATGGCGCCGCCCTGCGCATCATCGCGATCTCCGCGAGCGTCTTCCCCCTCGACCGCGCGCAGGCACTCGAAGCCGGTTGCGATGAGTTCGAGCCGAAACCGTTCCGCGCCGCCTCGCTCCTCGCCGCGATCGGCCGCCTGCTGAACCTCGAATGGACCACCGCCGACAGCGCCGCGCCGTTCGCCCCGCCGGAAACACTGCCGCCGGACTGGCGCGTGCCGGCGTCGTCCACTCTCGCGCAACTCGAGGAACTCGCCGATCTCGGCGACCTCGTGGCCATGCGCGCCGCGTTGACTGCGGCCCGCGCCACCCAACCCGACACCGCGCCATTCCTCGATACGCTCGCGTATTTCGCCGCTCACGCCGAACTCGCGCCCTTGCGCGCGTGGATCGCGGCCGCGCGCGCTCGACCGATCTCCGATTCTCCATG
>DATGXA010000166.1:0-5871 GCA_035299125.1 Opitutaceae bacterium | reverse complement strand
GCTCACCCGCGCCGCGCGGACTCGATCGCGGCCACGTCGATCTTGCGCATCGTCATCATCGCCATGAACGCGCGCTTCGCCTCGGCTCCGCCGGCCGCGATGGCTTCGGTGAGCACGCGCGGCGTGATCTGCCACGAGATGCCCCACCGGTCTTTGCACCAGCCGCACTCGCTCTCCTCCCCGCCGTTGCCGACGATCGCGTTCCAATAGCGATCCGTCTCCGCCTGATCGTCGGTCGCGATCTGGAAGGAAAACGCCTCGTTGTGCTGGAACACCGGGCCGCCGTTGAGGCCCAGGCACGGGATGCCGCACACCCTGAACTCCACCGTGATGATGTCGCCCTCCCGGCCGCCAGGATAGTCGCCCGGCGCCTTGTGCACCGCGGTCACCGCGCTGTCGGGAAACGTCGCCGCGTAGAAGCGCGCCGCCTCGAGCGCGTCCCTGTCGAACCAAATGCAAATCGTGTTCTTCGGTGTGGTCATTGGTCTTCTCCTCGTAGTTGGCAGAGCTGCGTGCGCCGCATCAGTCGATGCGGTCCGCGCGTGGCGCAAGCAGGTGGGAGACATTGCCGCAACGACGCCGCCCCACCGCCGCTCGCGCAGTCGTTGCGCGGCCGACGCCGCCCGCCCCGACCGGCCACAATCTTGCCGCACACGTCGTCTCCGGCTTGGCTTCGCCGCGCATCCCCATGGCAGAGCCCTTCAAAAACCTCATCAGCCGGCAAACCGTCGCGCAGGCCGGCCGCCATCTCGCGCGCGTCTGGCCGGAGTTCGACCGCACTCGTTTCGAGCAACTCGCGGGCGACAACCTCGAGAAACTCGAGCTCAAGGCGCGCGCCATGCAGATCGCCGATGCCCTCGCGCAAGCGCTCCCGGCTGACTTCTCGCGCGCCTGCGACATCCTCGAAGCCAGCCTCACACCGCCACTGGGCTTCGACGCCGACGGCGAGCCGATCGGTCTCGGCGAAGCGGCTCGCGACGCGGGTCTCTCCGGCTGGGCGGTCTGGTCGATGGGCGAGTACGTCGCCCGCCACGGCATGGACAACGTGCCACGCGCACTCGCCTGCCTGCACGCGCTCACGCAACGGTTTTCCGCCGAGTTCGCCATCCGGCCGTTCATCCAGCGACACCCGCAGGCCACGCTCGCTGTTCTCGCGAAATGGACACGCGACCCGAGCGCGCACGTGCGCCGTCTCGTGAGCGAGGGCAGCCGGCCGCGCCTGCCGTGGGGCCTGCGGCTGCAGGCGCTCGTCGCCGATCCATCGCCCACGTTGCCGCTGTTGCGCGCGTTGCAGGACGACTCGTCCGCCTACGTGCGTCGCAGCGTGGCGAACCACCTCAACGACATCGCCAAGGACCACCCCGACCTCGTCGCCGCCTGGGTGCATGAACACCTCACCGACGCCAGCCCCGAGCGCATCGCCTCGCTGCGCCACGCCAGCCGCTCGCTCATCAAGGCGGGCCATCCGGCCACGCTGGAGGCGTGGGGCCTCGGCCGCGCGCTCCGCGGCAAAGCGACGCTAGAGCTCGCCACCGCCAAGGTGCGCATCGGCGCCAAGCTCGGCATGAGCGTGCAGCTCCGCTCGACCCACTCCGCTCCGCAGCCGCTCGTGATCGACTACGCGGTGCTCCACGTGCGCGCCAACGGCGACCGCTCCCGCAAGGTTTTCAAGGGTTGGAAGTTCACGCTCGCCGCCGGCGAGAAACGCACGCTCACGCGCCAGCACAGCTTCAGGCCAGTGACCACGCGCCGCCTCTATCCCGGCCCGCACCGGATCGATCTGCTCGTCAACGGCCAGATCGTCGCCGGGCGGGAGTTCGCGCTGCTCCCAGCATAGGCGCGCGCGACCAGGCGCGCTGGGGCCGGCCGGCGCAGGTCCGCCGCGTCCGCGCGTAGGGCGAGGCGGACCGCGATTTGCGTATTCGCCGGTCCGGATGATCCGTTCTCCCCAGCATGAGCACCTCCGCCGACAATCGCCCGCACGTGGTCGTACTCGGAGCCGGTTTCGCCGGCCTGACGTTTGCGCAGCGGTTTCCCGACGGACTCGCGCGCGTGACACTCGTCGACCGCACCAACCACCACCTCTTCCAACCGCTGCTCTACCAGGTCGCCACCGCCGGCCTCGCCGTGCCCGACATCGCCCAACCGGTGCGCTCCATCCTAGCGAAGAAACGCGATGTGACGGTGTTGATGGACGAGGTCACGGGCTTCGATCTCGCGAAACGCACCGTGCGCCTGAGCCACGGCGAGTTGGCCTACGACCACCTCGTCGTCGCGCTCGGCGGGCGCACGAGCTACTTCGGCCATCCCGAGTGGGAGCAGCACGCCCCGGGGTTGAAAACGATCGACGACGCCATCCGCATCCGGCGCAACGTGCTCCACGCGTTCGAGCGCGCCGAGATGACCGACGATCCCGCTGAACGCCAGCGCTTGATGACGGTCGTCGTGATCGGCGGCGGCCCGACCGGCGTCGAGCTCGCCGGCACGTTTTCCGAATTGCAGCGCCACGTGCTCGCGCGCGACTTCCGCCGACTGAATCTGCGCATGGCGCGCGTGATTCTCGTCGAGGGTAGCCAGCGCCTGCTCGGCGCCTATCCGCCCGAACTCTCCGACAGCGCGCGAGCCCAACTCGAAAGCCTCGGCGTCGCCGTGTGGGTCGGAGCGCAGGTGAAGGACATCCGTGCAGGCGAAGTCGTCCTGCCCAACGAAACGCTGCGCGCCGCCAACATCATCTGGGGCGCGGGCGTCGCGGCCTCGCCGCTGGGCGCGCAACTCGGCGCCGAGACCGATCGCGCCGGCCGCGTGAAAGTCCTGCCCGACCTCAGCATCCCCGGCCATCCCGAGGTGCGCGTGCTCGGCGACATGATCGCGCTCACTGATCCGAAGGGGCAGGTGGTGCCCGGTGTGTCGCCGGCCGCGATGCAGGCGGGCACCTACGTGGCGCGCCAACTCGCGCTCGAGTTGCGCGCCGGCGCCCCGGCCGACCCGGCGCAGCGCGCGCCCTTCGTCTACTTCGACAAGGGCTCGATGGCGACGATCGGCCGCTCGCGCGCCGTGGCGAAGATCGGGAAGCTGCAATTCAGCGGGTTCAGCGCGTGGCTGGCGTGGCTGTTCATCCACCTCGTTTTCCTCGTCGGCTTCCGCAACAAACTCTCGGTGCTGCTCTCGTGGACCTATTCGTACCTGACGTTCCGCCGCGGGGCGCGTGTCATCTACGGATTTCCCGCCGCCGGCGAACGCGTCGGCACGTCCGCACGGTGACCCGCGCCCCGGCGCCGCTTCGCAACATTCCAAACAGAGTCGCGAATTGCGGCTTCCTTTGCGACGCGCCGCCGCCCAATGTCCGCCGCGCTCGTCGGTCGGTCACGGTTCATAATTTCCACGCGCCTCGCGCGTGACATGCCTGGGCCAAACTCCCCTGCCGCGCACGCTTCGCGCCACCGCGCAGCGCCTCGTCCAGCCCATCATGTCCCAACCTCTGATCATTCAGGGCGGCATGGGTGTCGCCGTCTCCAACTGGCGTCTCGCCCGCTCCGTCGCCCAACTCGGCCAACTCGGCGTCATCTCCGGCACGCTGCTCGCCGTTGTCTTCGCCCGCCGCCTCCAAGCCGGCGACCTCGGCGGTCACATGGCCGATGCCATGGCGCATTTCCCGATTCCCGCGATGGCCGAGCGCGTGCGCGACGCCTATTACGTGCCGGGCGGCAAGGCGGCCGACGCGCCGTTCAAGGCCGTCGCCATGCCGGGCGTGAACCCCTCCCGTGCTCTCGCCGAGCTCACCGTCGTGGCGAACTTCGTCGAGGTGCACCTCGCCAAACAGGGCCACACGAATCCCGTCGGCATCAACCTACTCGAGAAGATCCAGGTCGGCACGCTCACCGCGCTCTACGGCGCGATGCTCGCCGGCGTCGACTACGTGCTGATGGGCGCGGGCATCCCGCGCGAGATCCCGGGCGTGCTCGATCGTTTCGCCGCGGGCGAAACGGCCGAACTCGCGATCGACATCGCCGGCGCGCCCGCTGGCGCGGACAAGACCTTCGCGCGCTTCGACCCCGCCGATTTCTTCGGCGCGCCCGCTCCCCAGCTCCGTCGGCCGCAGTTCCTCGCCATCGTCTCCTCGGCCACCCTCGCGATCACGTTGGCGAAGAAATCCACCGGCCGCGTCGACGGCTTCATCGTCGAAGGCGATGTCGCCGGCGGGCACAACGCCCCGCCGCGCGGTCCGATGCAGCTCAGCGCCGCCGGCGAGCCCATCTACGGCCCGCGCGACGTGCCGGATCTGCCGAAGATCGCCGCGCTCGGGCTGCCGTTCTGGCTGGCCGGTTCCTACGCCGAGCCGGAGAAGTTCGCCGCCGCCCGCGCCGCCGGCGCCGCCGGTGTGCAGATCGGCACCGCCTTCGCGTTTTGCGAGGAGTCCGCCGTGCGTCCCGACCTTCGCCGTGAAGTCTGCCGTCTCGCCCGCTCCGGCCAGGCCCGCGTGCACACCGACCCGCTCGCCTCGCCCACTGGTTTTCCGTTCAAGGTGATCCAGATGGCGGACACGCTCTCGACCGAAGAGGTCTATGCCGCGCGCCCGCGCATCTGCGATCTCGGCTACCTGCGCGAGCCGTACGCCCGCGCCGACGGCTCGATCGGCTACCGCTGCGCCGCCGAGCCCGACGCGGATTTCGTCCGCAAGCAGGGCGACCCCGCCGCGCTGCGCGGCCGCAAATGCCTCTGCAACGGCCTCATCGCCACCGCCGGTCTCGCCCAAGTCCGTGCCGATGGCACGAGCGAGCCGCCGATCCTGACCGCCGGCAACGACATCTCCCAACTCGCGCGTTTCCTGCCGGGTGACGCCGAAAGCTACACCGCCGCCGACGTGATCCGCTACGTGCTCGGCTGAAGCATGCCGCGTCGGTCGAGCGCCAAGAGTTGGCGCTCGCCGCTCGTCGCTCGGCCGCACCCGCGCCGATCAATCCCGTTTCAGGCGCAATCCCGACACCTGCGCCGCCGCGCACGCAACGATCTCGACATCCTTTTCGCCGCGGAAGCCGGAGAACGCCGCCGCGAACAATCGCCCGTCGGGGCCGAGCAACGGCACGCCGCCTTCCCAGCCGATGAAGTCCGGCCGCATGATTCCGAACGGACCATCGTCGAGCTGCTTCGCGTAGACCAGCTCCTCGAAACGCCCGGTCGCGTAGCCGGTCGTGCGCACTTGGATCACTTTGCGGCTCGCAATGCCGAAGACCCAACGACCCTTTCCGGCATCGCCGCCGAAGATCCGGCCGACGAAACCACCGTCCGGTGCGATCACGCAGAAGGCGGCGTTGCCGTTGGCGGACATCTCGCGGTCGATCGGATCGCGCAGGTATTCGGGAACCAGTTTCGCGACTTCGTCGACAAGTTGCTGCGCGAGTTCGGCATCGGACGGCGTGCTCATGGGCGGTCAATGAACGCACCACGCCGGCGCCGTCGACCGCGAAGCCACGGCGATGCATTCGCCGGACGAGCCAAGCAGTGCTGTTCGGCGCCGGTGCCGGGCGCGACCTTGCCCGCCGCGGCGCCGATCGCTTCGCTGAGCTCCATGCGCCTCGAGCATCTTGCGCTCTGGACCCCGCGGCTGGAAACACTGCGGGAGTTCTACGTCGGCCACTTCGGTTGCGTCACCAGTCCGCTCTACGAGAGCCGCACGCGGCCGTTTCGCTCGTATTTCCTCACGTTTCCCGGCGGCGGCCGGTTGGAGCTCATGGAGCAACCCGGCCTCGAATCGCCCGCCGCCGGTGCCGCGCCGGACCGCACCGGCTACGCACACTTCGCGCTTACGCTCGGCGGCGAGCAAAAAAAATATTGGCAGAAGCGCAATCAATTGCTTCATAAAAAATAAAAGAA
>DATGXA010000165.1:0-3565 GCA_035299125.1 Opitutaceae bacterium | reverse complement strand
CGAGTGTCGAGGGACGAGAGTCGTACGATCGGTGTGTCGCCTTATCGGCTCTATGCGATCGGGCGCACGCCTTGGGTTTCCGTCTCTCGTCCTCTCGCCACTCGATCGCCTGACCGCGGCTCAGCGGTTGCCCGCCGGCGCCGCGGGCGCGCTCAGCCGGTACAGCTTGGCGCCGTGGAAGGGTACCTCCGGCGCGAACTTGCCGGAGTGTTCGCCGAGATCGGTCCGTGTCCAGAGGTCGCGGATCCGCACGGCGGAGCCGGTCAACGCGGCGAGGTCCACCTCGATCGGCAGGCCGGCTCCGGGGGCGGTGTTCGCCTCGGTGCCGACGACCGCGACGCAGCGGACGGCGCCGGGGCCGTTGTACTTCGGCTCGATCCCGACGGTCGCGCGGAAACGCACCGCGCCTGCCGGCACGGCATACTCGATCGCCGCCGCGGCCTGCGCGCTGAGGCCGAGCACTTGGTCGCCATCCTTGGCGACTTTGGTGCTGTCCCACTGCGCATCGGCGCGCGTCCACGGCTGCGCGGTGAGCGGTTGTTCGGTGCCGTCGGCGAGCACCCAGCGTGGCTGGCTCCAGAGAACGGGCACGAGGCCCTCGAACTCGCCCACGGGGTCGGCGGCGAGGTAGAGCGCGTGGCCGTCGCGCACGTCGATGTCGATCGCGCTCTCGTGGCGGGCGTCGCTGCGGATCACGCCGGAGTCATGGCGCGCGTTTTCCGGAACGAGGGGGACGCGGTCGCGCGAGTTGAAGAGCGCGAGGTAGGTGTCGCCGTTTTTCGGATCCTTCGCCGTCCAGGCGATCAGGCCGTCGCGATCGAAGAGCGGGCGGTTGTCGGCGCTGTGCTGGTTGACGGCGAGCACCTCGTCGTTGGTGAGCAGCGAGAGGGTGAATGGGTCGGTCTTGGTGAGGTCGCCTCCGTGCATGAGCGGCGAGCGGGCGATCGACCAGAGGGTCATCAACGTGAACTGCTCGTCGGGCGTGAACCGCGTGTCGCGCGTGCCGAGCACGAGCGTGCCGAGCGGGAGCATGTCGGCATCGGGCCAGGCGCCGGCGGTACGGTGCGGGTTCCAGTTGGCCAGCCGGCCGAACTGTTCGCGCAGCGCGAGCCAGCGATCCCAGAAATCGTCGCTGATGCGCCAGAGGTTGGCATGGTCGACCACGTGGCTGGCGGCGCGGATGTCCGTCGCGCCGGGCGAGAGGCTCAGCACCATCGGGCGGCCCGTCTTGTCGATCGCGCGGCGGATGGCTTCGATCTCCGGTTGGTTCTGGAAATAGGGGCGGCTGAGGTCGTCGACCTTCACGTAGTCGACGCCCCACGCGGCGAGCAGCGCGAAGACCGAGTCGTAGTACGCCTGCGCGCCGGGCTTGCCCATGTCGACACCGTACATGTCGGGATTCCAAAGGCACACGTGGACCTTGTCGGCGATGTCGGCGGCGTGGAGCTCGGTGCCGAGGATGGGCAGGTTGCGCTCGACCGCCTGCCGCGGGATGCCGCGCATGAGGTGCACGCCGAACTTCAGCCCGAGCCCGTGCACGTACGCCGAAAGGTCGCGGAAGCCGTTGCCGCCCTCGGCCGAGGGGAAACGGTTCGTCGCGGGCTGGAGCCGGCCGTAGTCGTCCATCGTGAGCACGGCGTCGGCGCGGTAGTCGTGGCTCTTCGCGCCGGGCTCGTACCACTGGATGTCGACGACGACATACTGCCAGCCGTGCGCCTTGAGGTGCGCGGCCATGAAGTCCGCCTGCTCCTTCGTCTGCGCCTCGGTCACGGTGGTGGCGAAGCAGTCCCAGCTGTTCCACCCCATCGGCGGCGTGGGCGCCCAGGTGCGGAAAGTCGGCACGGTGTCCGCGGCCAGCGCGGCGGAGGCGAACCCGGCGACGCAGAGCGCCGGCGCGAGGAGACGACGGATCGAGGAGGCAAGGGGAGGCAACATGCGGCGAAGAAGAACGCGCTGCGCCGCGCCGGCAAACTCCGAGTGGCGGCGCACCATCGGTGCGACCGAGCGCCCGCGCGGCCCGGTGGCACCATTTGCGAGAGTTTCGGCTCACCCGACGAGCCGCCCGCGGTGCCGCCACCGCAGCGCGCGAAGTTTTTTCCGCCACGCTGACTCCAAACGCCGCCGGCGCGCGTATCCCGGGCAGTTCACCGGAACCAGGGACACAACCATGCAACACGCTCGCCTTCTCCTCGGCCTCGCGGCGGCGACACTCGTCGCATTCGGGTGGCTCGCCCATGCGACTTGCCGCTGCGCCGGCTCGCGGGACCGGGCGGCGTGGGCAAACGCGATGAGCCAGACGGAGCTTCGCTCCCTCGAGGCGCGCGACGATGCGGCGGCGGAAAATGGGAGTTTTCGGCCGGCTGCTGCGATCTACCGGCATCGTGCGACGCGTCCGCTCACGCGGGTGTGGTGGCCCGACGGCGTGCTCGCCGGCACGACGGAGCTCGACACCGAGTGGTTTCGGTTCGCGGCCGGGACCCGGCCACTCGCGCGGACGACATCGTGGGCCCGTTGGCAGTTTAGTTACGGGGCAGGCGTCGGGGTGGTGCTCGCGATGCGGCAGCAGGGCGCGCTCGAGTTCATGGCCCGGGTCCCGGCCGCGGAGGCGGACGAAACGCGGTTCGCGAAACGCGCGGAAAGCGATTACTCCGCCGCCGCACCGACAATCGCGGACCCGGTGAGCGACCGCGCGTGTCGGAGCTTCGTTCAACGCCACCGTTTCTGATGGATCACGCCGAACCACTGCCGCTCTCGTATGCGTCCCTCGAAGGCTGGCGCGCGCCCGCCGGCGACCGCACCGAGGCGACTGCGCCCGTGTTCGGCCCAGAGGCGCTCGCCGTGCACCGCGAACTCGTGGCGCGCATGGCCGCTGGCGATGCGGCTGCGCTGCGGACCTTCGTCGATGAGATGGGCGGCCGAGTGCATGGCGTTGTTTTGCGGATCCTGCGCGATCCGGAGGCCACGCGTGAAGCGGTGCAGGACACGTTTCTCAAAGCGTGGCGCCAAGCCGGCAGCTATCGTCCTGCGCGAGGCGAAGTGATCTCGTGGCTTGTCTTCATCGCGCGCAACGTGGCGATCGATCGCGTGCGGCGGCAGGCACGGCAGCGCGCGCTCCTCGAGACGCTGCGCGACGAGGCCGACGGTGTGGTGCCGGCGCCGCAGGACGACTTTGTGCGCCGCGAGGCGGTCACGCTGGGGCTCGCGCGCCTCGCCGCGCCGCAACGCCGCGCGCTCGAGCTGGCGTTCTTCGACGGTTGCACGCAGGCCGAGATCGCCGCCGCGATGCGCACGCCGGTCGGCAACGTGAAGAACCACCTCGCCCGCGGCCTGCGCAAACTCCGCGAACTCTTTCCCGCCCATGAATGACGACACCCCCACGGAAGCGCTGCGCTACCTGCTCGACGAGATGGACGAGGTGCGGCGCGCGGCCTTCGAGGCCACGCTCGAGAGCGACCCTGTCGCGGCGGCTGAGTTCAAGCGCACCGCCGACTCGCTCGCCAGCTTCGCGCTCACCGCGGCGCCGGCCACGGGCCTGCACCCGGAGGAGCGCATCGGCCTCGCGTCG
>DATGXA010000164.1:0-12294 GCA_035299125.1 Opitutaceae bacterium | reverse complement strand
CTCGGCCGACGCCGCCACCATTGCCTGGACACCGCGCGGCCTGCCGAAACCCGGCGCAACCGGTTTTGCGGCGTGGGTCGGCGAGCCGATGGTCGCGCACTTCACGCGCGAGCAAGGCCGCACCTGGACCGCCTGCGCCGGCCTCTCGGCCGGCCTCCGCGTGATCGCCGATCTGCACGACGCCGACCGCTTCTACGCCTACGATGCCGACAACGGCACCGTGCTCGTCAGCACCGATGGCGCCGCGCACTTCGCCGTGCGTGCGACCGGTTTGCCGAAGACGCCCGTCGCGACCGGCGGCCCGCGTTGGCGTCCGCCCGCCGGCGCGCTCTTCGCCGCACCCGATCAACCTGGCGAGCTCTGGCTCGCGGCGCGTTTCGCCGGTCTCTTCCGCTCGACCGATGGCGGCGCGAGCTTCGGGCCGGTCGCAGGCCCGGCCGAAGCGTACTCGCTCGGCTTCGGCGCGGCGGCGCCCGGCCAAACGCATTCCGCGCTTTATCTCGCCGGCAAACTCGGCGAGTTGAAAGGGCTCTTCCGTTCCGATGACTGCGGCGCCACCTGGCTCCGCATCAACGACGACGCCCACCAATTCGGAAGCATCGGACACGTGACCGGCGATCCACGGATCTTCGGCCGCGTGTACTTCGCGACCGGCGGCCGCGGCGTCTTCTACGGAGACCCGCAGTCGCCCTCGCCATGAAACATTTCCTCCTCCCGCTCGCGCTCTTCGGCGCGGGCCTCGCTCTAGCCGAAGCCGGCACCACCTCGGCTTCCGTTCCGTACCGCTGGGACGGTGTCGCCATCGGCGGCGGCGGCCTGATCACCGGCATCGAGTTCCATCCGCAGCCCGGCGCCGGACTCTTCGTGCGCACCGATGTCGGCGGCGCCTACCGCTGGGACGAAGCCGGCGGGCGGTGGGTCTCGCTCACCGATTGGATCAACTGGAAGGACGCCAATCTCATGGGCATCGAGAGCTTCGCGCTCGACCCGCGCGATCCCCAGCGACTCTTCCTCGCGGCCGGCACGTACAACCACCCGGCGTTCGGCCACGGCGCCATGCTCCGCTCGACCGATGCCGGCCGCACCTTCGCCCGCGCCTCGATTCCGCTCGGCATGGGTGGCAACGAGATCGGCCGCGGCGGTGGCGAGCGCCTCGCCGTGGACCCGCACGACGGTCGTATCCTCTTCTTCGGCTCGCGTGACGCAGGCCTCTGGCGCAGCGCCGATGGTGGCCAGTCATGGCAACGCGTGGAAACGTTTCCCGCCGTCGCCACCGCGCCCGGCACCCGCTGGCGCAACGAGTGGCTCGATCAGGCGATCGGCATCGGCTTCGTCGCCTTCGATCCCGCCAGCGGCGGCGACGGCCAGCCCACGCAGGCGCTCTACGCCGGCGTTTCCATCGCGGGCACGCAGAACCTCTTCCGCTCGACCGATGCCGGCGCGACCTGGCAACCGGTGCCCGGCCAACCCACCACCCTACGCCCGACCCGCGCCAGCTTCGGCCCCGACGGGGCGTTGTACGTCGTTTACGGCAGCGATCCGTGCCCGAATGTGATGACCGATGGCGCCGTGTGGAAGCTCGAGCCCGGCGTCGGCGATCGGTGGACCGACATCACGCCCATCAAGCCCGGCGGCACGATGCAGTTCGGCTATTCCGCGATCGCGTTCGATCCGGCGCACCGCGGCACGATGCTAGTCACGACTTGGAACAAATGGGCCGGTGGCGACGAAGTGTACCGCACGACCGACGGCGGCAAAACGTGGCACCCCACCCTCACCGGCGCCGAATGGGACAAGGCCGGCGTGCCGTGGATCGACACCATGAAGCCGCACTGGATCTGCGCCGTCGCGCTCGATCCCGCCAACCCCGACCGCGCGCTCTTCGGCACCGGTTACGGCGTGTGGGAAACGCGCAACCTCACCGCGGTCGATCGCGGCGAGCGTGTGAAATGGACGTTCTCCAACCGCGGTCTCGAGGAAACCGTGCCGCTCGCCCTGCTCAGCCCGCCGCAAGGCGCCCCGCTGCTCAGCGGCGTGGGCGACATCGATGGTTTCCGCCACGACGACCTCGCCGTCTCGCCGTTGCAGCACGTGGGCCCGCGTTTCACCGGAACCGACAGCCTCGCCTGCGCCGCGGCCAAGCCGGAGTTCGTCGTGCGCACCGGGCACATCCGCAACCACCAGGCCGGCCAGATCCGCGGTGCGTTTTCGGAGGATGGCGGAAACACCTGGGCCGCGTTCGTCGCCGAACCGCCCGGCGAAGGCGACGGCCGGATCACCGTCTCGGTCGACGGTGCCACCATCATCTGGACACCGCGCGCGGGCAGCGCCCACTGGTCGCGGAATCGCGGCGCCACGTGGACGCCGTGCGCGGGCCTCGCGGCCGGCACCGTCGTCATGGCCGACGGCGCGAACCCGAAGCGTTTCTACGCCTTCGATGCCGCGACCTCGCGCCTGCGCGTGAGCGAGGATGGCGGCGCGACGTTCACCCCGCGCGGCAAGAAGCTGCCCGCGATCGGGCCCGCACCCGGCGGTTTCGCCGATGGCTTCACGGCCGAGCTCGTCACGCCCTACGGCCATGACGGCGAGGTGTGGCTGAGCATCCGCGGCAGCGCGCTGTTCCGCTCGACCAATGCCGGCAAGAGCTTCCGCGCGGTCGCGAGCACGAAGGACATCCATTCGTTCGGCTTCGGCGCACCCGCGCCCGGCCGGACGAATCCGGCGGTGTACGCCGCCGGCGTGATCGGCGTGGACGGGCTCTTCCGTTCGATCGACGACGGCGCGACGTGGCAGCGGATCGATGACGACGCGCACCGCTTCGCGTGGATCTACGCCGTGACCGGCGACGCCCGCGTTTTCGGCCGCGTCTATTTCGCGACCGTCGGCCGCGGCATCATCTACGGCGTGCCGGCGGAGTGAGTCCGGACGCAGAAGAACTGCGGTGCCGCTCAATAGTGGTACCGCAGTTGTGCGATCCAGAGCTGGTCGCCGACGATCTTGTACACGAGGCGGTGCTCGCCATCGATCCGGCGCGACCACCAGCCTTGCAGCGCATGGCGCAGCGGCTCCGGCTTGCCGATGCCCTGAAACGGATCACGGCTGGTCTCGCGGAGGAGCTGGTTGATCCGTTTCAGGACCGCAGGATCGCTGCGTTGCCACTCCAGATACTCGGCCCATGCGTGCTCGGAAAAGACGAGCTTCATTCGGTGTCCTTGATCGCGCGCGGCTTCCCCTTTCCCGCCTCAAGCGACTGGATCGACTCGAGCAAGCGCCGTGCGTTGGCCGGGCTGCGCAGAAGATGAGCGGTCTCCTCGAGCGCTTCGTACTCCTCCAGCGAAAGCATAACCACGGACTGATCGCGGTTGCGGGTGATAACGACCGGCGCGCGGTCGGCGCAGACCTTGTCCATCGTGGCCGCCAGATTCTCCCGCGCTGCGGTGTAAGTGATCGCCGTCATATGGACGGGATCCTGTCCATATGGCGAAAGCCGTCAAGCCGGCTGGCTGGATAGATCAGGCCACGTCACCGGCGTGGCCTACGACCGGAAACCGGCCTCACCGGCCGGCGATCCACTGGCCGAGCGGGCCTTGGTAGAGACCGAGGAGGACCGAGGCCAACGCGAGCGCGATGAGCGTGAAACTCGCGGCGACGCCGAGGTGCAGCGGGGCGACGTTGCGCTCGGCGGCGGGGACCTCCTCGTAGAACGCGGCGCGGATCCAGCCGAAGTAGTAGTAGATCGAGATGACCACCGCGACGATCGCGATGGCGAGCAGCGTCCACTGGTGGGCCTGAAACGCGGCGACGAAGATGAGCAGTTTGCCGATGAATCCGGCCAGCGGAGGGATGCCCGCGAGCGAACCCACGCCACACGCGAGCGTCGCGCCGAGGAGCGGGCTGCGGCGCGCGAGACCGGCATAGTGGCGGAGGTCCTGGTCGGCGTCGTCGTCGATCGAGACGTGCGCCATCACGCCGAAGGCGGCCATCGCGCCGACGAGGTAGGTGAACAGATAGAAATAGACCGCGGCGGGCGCCCAGCTCACGGCGTCGCTCGTCGCGATGGAGGCGACCACGCCAACGAGCAGGAAGCCGGCGTGCGAAACGCCGGAAAGGCCCATGAGTCGCTTCACGTTGCGCTGGCCGAGCGCGGCGAGATTGCCGAAGAGCAGGCTCAGCGCAGCGAAGATCGAGAGCAGCGGCACGGTGAGTTGCGCGAGGGGCTGGAACGGCCCACGGACGAGGATGAGCATGAGCGCGAAACCGGCGGCCTTCGATGAAACGGCGAGGAACGCGGTGACCGGCGTGGGCGCGCCCTGATAGACATCGGGCACCCAGATCTGGAACGGCACGGCGCCGATCTTGAAGGCGATGCCGGAGAGCACGAGCGCGGCGCCGACGAGCGCGAGCGGCTCCTCGGGATGGAGACGGAGGAACGCGCCGAGCTCGGCGAAGTTCATCGAGTTCGCCGTGTGACCGACGAGCAACGGGTTGCCGGCGATGCCGTAGAGCAGAACGATGCCGAAGAGCAGCAGCGCGGAGCTGAGCGAGCCGGTCACGAGGTACTTGAGACCGGCCTCGAGCGAGAGCGGGCTCTCGCGGAAGTACGCGACGAGCACGTAGAGCGAGACGGTCACCGTTTCCAGCGCGACGAAGAGCAGGACGAAGTGGTTGCTTTGCGCGAGCAGCATGAGCGCGCCGGTGCAGACGAGCAGCACGTGGTGGAACTCGACCCGCGGCATCTTGTGCTTCGGCAGCACGACGGAGGCGACGAACACCACGAGCAGCGAGGCGAGCAGGAAGAACACCCGCATGATCTGCGAGTCGATCGTCTGGCGGATCATGCCGCCGAAGATCTCCTGGCCAAGCCAGGCGGACTGCCAATCGCGCGCGACCCACCCGAGCATCGCGACGAGGCCGAGGATCGCGACGCGCGGCACGGCGACCGCGACGGCGCGCTTGGGCAACACCAGCTCCAGCAGGAGCAACACGAGCGCCACCACGCCGAGACCGATCTCGGGGGCGAGCGCCGACCAGTGGTTGGTCGAGGCGAGAGCGTGGAGGGTTTGTTGTACCGGAGTCATTGGGCCGGGCGGGCGGAAATTGCGAAGTTCGGAATTCGGATTGCGGATTCGCGGGTGAGCCTCATTGGGCTGCGACCTTCGCCGCAGCTTCCACGGCCGGGTAGATCTGGCCGAGCGTCTCGTTGAGCGGCGCCGTGATCGCCTTCGGCCAGAAGCCGAGGAAGAACAGCGCGGCGAGCAACGCGAGCGCCGGCAGGCGTGCGGACCAGGAGAGATCGGCGGTCGGGTTGGCGACGGCGTACTTCGCGTGGTTCTCGGTCTCCTCGCCGAAGAACACCTTCGCGACGGCGCGCAGGCCGTAGACCGCCGAGATAATCACGCCGAGCAGCGCGAGCGCGGTGACGAGTTTCGAGATGCTCCAGAGCGAGAGGAAGATCGTGAGTTCGCCCCAGAAGCCGGCGAAGCCCGGCAGGCCGATGCTCGCGAGCATCGCCGCGGAGAAGAACGCCGCGAGGACCGGCGCGCGTTTCACGAGGCCGCCCATCTGATTCATGTCGTACGTGCCGACGCGGAGCAGCACCTCGTGACCGAGCAGGAAGAGCAACGCGACGGAGAGGCCGTGCGCGACCATGAAGAACACCGCGCCGCCGGCGCCGAGGGTGGTGAGCGTCGCCACGCCGAGGAAACCGTAGCCGACGTGCATCACCGAGCCGTAGCTGATCATCAGCTTGAGGTCGCGTTGCGCCATGGCGACGAAACCGATGATCACGACGTTGGCCAGCGCGAGCCAGACGAGCCAGCTCGACCAATCGTGCGCGCCGAGCGGGAGCAGCGGCAGCGCGATTTGGACGAGGCCGTAGAGTCCGAACTTCTTGAGCACGCCAGCGTGCAGCATCGAGACCGAGGTGGGCGCGGCGCTGTAGCCGAGCGGCGCCCAGGTGTGGAACGGCCAGAGCGAGACGAGGATGCCGAAGCCGAAAAGGAGCAGCGCGAAGAAGTTGTGCTGGTAGAACGGCAACAGCCCGCCGGAGTGCGCGATCGCGGCGCGCAGGTTGATCAGGTCGAACGACGCGGCGTCGCTCTTCACGTAGAGCGCGATCAGGCCGGCGAGCGAGAGCATCGCGCCGAGCGTGAGATAGATCGTCATCTTCATCGCCGCGTAGGTGCGGTCGCGGCCGCCCCAGACGCCGACCATCAGGAACGTCGGAATAAGGGCGAACTCGTGGAAGAGGTAGAAGAAGAAGACGTCGACCGAGGCGAACACGCCCATGAGCCCGCCGTGCATGACGAGCAGGAGCAGAAGGTAGAGCTTGAGGCGCTCGGCGCCGGAGTTGAGCGCGGCGAGACCGGCCGCGAAACCGACGATCGCCGCCATCACAAAGAGCGGGAGCGAAATGCCATTGAGGCCGAGCTTGAGCGCGATGCCGAAGCCGCGCGCGAGGCCGAGGTCGGTCGCGGAAAGGAACGCGTAGCCGTCGGTCTTCGGCGCGGCGGAGTAGCCGTACCAGAGCGTGAGCGCGGCGAGCAGCGGCACGAGGAAGCCGACGAACGCGACGAGCTTGCAGAGGCGTTTCGGGAGGAGATTGCCGAAGGCGAGCACGAGCGCGCCGGCCAGCGGCGCGGCCACGGCCAGTTGCAGGAGAAGCGGTGACGAGACGTCGTTCATCGGCAGGAAAGGCAGACCACAGAAGGTAACGAAGAGAACGAAGGACGGAGGAGAACGGTCGCGGCGCCCAGCGCAGGCGTCTTCGTTTCCTTCGTTGCCTTCTGTCGGATGGATTGGCCGTTCCGGTTCATGGTTCAGAGCAGCCCGGTGGCGATGGCCCAGCAGAGGGCGGCGCCGAAGAGGAACCAGTAGACGTAGCCGTGCAGGCTGCCCACGTGCAGCAGGCGCGCGCCGGAGCCGAACCACGAGGTGATCTGCGCCGTGAAACGCGGCACGCCGGCCACGAAGATGAAATCGAAGAAGTCGAGCACCAGGGCGAAGCGTTGTTGGACCTTGGCGACGTAGTAGCCGTAGAGGCGGTCGAAGAGTTCCTGCAACTTCACGAGCAGGCCGAAGGCAGCGGGGGACTTCGCGGCGAGCGAGTCGGTGGCCTCGGTCTTGTAGAAGACCCACGCCACACCGCCGCCGAGCAGGAGGATGCCGCAGGAGAGCAACAGCATGCCGGTGTGCGCTGAGCCGTGCGCTTCGGGAACCGCTTCGGCGAAGGAGCCGGCGATCTTCGAGAAAATGCCGGAGTAGCCGCCGACAACCGACAGGATGGCGAGGACGATCAACGGGAGCGTCATCGTGAGGCCGGTCTCGTGGGCGTGCTCGGACTCGTGCGACCGGGCCTCGCCGAAGAAGGTGATCTTCCACATGCGGACCATGTAGAACGCGGTCAACACGGCCGTGGCCGTAAGGATGCCGAAGACCGCTTTGTTGTTCAGGAAGGCGAGATAGAGGATGGCGTCCTTCGAGAAGAAACCGGATAGGAACGGCAGGCCGACGATGGCAGCGACACCGATCGTGAACGTCCAGAACGTCACGGGCATCTTCTTCCACAGACCGCCCATCTTGAAGATGTCCTGCTCGTGGTGGCAGCCGGCGATGACCGAGCCGGAACCGAGGAAGAGCAGCGCCTTGAAGAAGGCGTGGGTCGTGAGGTGGAACATCGCGGCGGCGGCGCCCCAGAACCACAACTGGTGAGGTGTATCTGCTTGGGGCCACTCGAGCCAGACCAACTGGCCCAACCCAAACGCCGCGACCATGTAGCCGAGCTGCGAGAGCGTGGAGTACGCGAGGACCTTCTTGATGTCGCGCTGGACGACGGCGCAAAGCGCGGCGTAGGCGGCGGTCGCCACACCAATCCACATGATTGCCTGCACTGCATCGACCGTCATCAGGAAGTTGATCCGGCAAAGCATGTAGATGCCGGCGGCGACCATCGTGGCGGCGTGGATGAGGGCGGAGACGGGCGTCGGGCCCTCCATGGCGTCGGGCAGCCAGACCTGCAGCGGGAACTGCGCGGACTTGCCGACGGCGCCGCAGAAGAGGAGCAGCGGGAGCGCGGTCGAAATAGCGGTACCACCCTGCCACCTCAGCGCTGTCAATTCGGCAAGATTGACCGTCTTAAACTGCCACCAGCACCAGATGATGCCGAGGAGGAAGCCGAAGTCGCCGACGCGGTTGACGATGAAGGCTTTCTTCGAGGCGTCGGCCGCGGACTGCTTCTGGTTGTAGTGGTTGATCAGCAGGTACGAGCTGAAGCCCACCAGTTCCCAGAAGATGAAAATCATGAAGAGGTTGTCGGCGAGGACGATGCCGAGCATCGAGAACATGAAGACCGACAACCCGCCGAAGAACCGCGCCTTGGCCGCATCGTCGTGCATGTAGCCGAGGCTGAAGACGTGGATGAGGAAGCCGACAAACGCGACGACCGAGAGCATGAGCTTCGCGAGGTCGTCGACGAGGAAGCCGAGCTTGAGCGTGAGCGGCCCGAGCGTGAGCCACTCGAGCGAGCCGGTGATGGTCTGCCCGCGGTTTTCCGCGCCGAAAATGAGGCAGGCGGCGAGCGCGGCGATGCCGGCGGCGGCGAGCACGGAGAGGGCGGCGGCGAGGTTGTGCCGGCGACGCAGGAACAGCGCGATCACCGCGGCCGAGGCCAGCGGGAGCAGCAGGAGTGCGAGGGTTGTCGTGACGGGCGTCATCGAAAGTGAGGCGCGGGGCGCTTAGTCCTTCAGGGCGGTCAGTTCGTCGACCTGCACGGTGCCGCGGCGGCGGTAGAGTTGCACGATGATCGCGAGACCCACGGCGACCTCCGCGGCGGCGACGGTGATGATGAAGAAGACGAAGGTGTTGCCGTCGGGCGTGCCGTTGAAGCGGGAGAAGGCGACAAGCGCGAGCGTGGTGGCGTTGAGCATCAGCTCGAGGCACATGTAGAGCACCAGCGTGTTGTAGCGCAGGAGCACGCCGAAGAAGCCGATCGCGAAGAGCAGACCGGCGACGATCAGGAAGGCGTTGAGCGAGATGGTCACGGAAGGGAGGAGGACGGAAAGGAGTTAGGAGCTAGAAGTTAGGAGCCAGAATTCGGAGGATAGGATTCGGAAGGGTCGGCGCTTCTAGATTCTATATTCTAGCTTCTGGATTCTTCGGCGGCGTCCGCCGCCTTCGACTTCTTGCTGATCGCGATCACGCCGATCATGGCGATGAGGAGGAGGAAACCGGCGACCTGCATCGGGAGCAGGTAGGTCGTGAAGAGCTGGCGACCGTAGGTCTTGAGCGCGCTGCCGGAGGCTTCGAGCGGGAGCGCGGGGCCGGAGAGTTGGTTCTTGTGGAAGAGCCAGAGCACGCCGGTGCCGAGGAGCGCGAGCGAGATGCCGGCGGCGACCTTCGCGAACTTGCCGATCGGCCGGCGCTTGTTGGCGTCGACATCGAGCAGCATGACGATGAACGCGAAGAGCACGACGACCGCGCCGGCGTAGACGAGCACCTGCAGGATCGCGAGGAAGTAGGCCTCGAGCAGCACGAAGAGCCCTGCCATGCCGAAGAACGTGAGGAAGAGCGAGAGCGCGGCGTCGACCGCGTTGCGATGCAGCGCGACCATCAGCGCGGAGCCGAGGGTCAGCGCGGCAAAGGCGTAGAAGAGGAAGTCAGCCATGGTGGAGGGAAAAGTAGCGAGTGGTGAGCAGCGGGTAGCGAGCAGGCGGAAAAGGCGGCGGTGAATTCGGTTCGTTGGATTGGTTCAGGATGCTCGCTACCCACTACTCGCTACGGCCAAATCAGTGCGCGTTGCCGGCCTCCTCGGCGGCTTTCTTCTTGTCCCACTTGAAGTGTTTGTCGGGCAACGTGCCGCCGAGCTCGTAGAGCTTCTGCTTGTTGTTGACCATCTCGCCGCGGCTGTAACCGGAAACCGAATAGACATTCTGCAGCCAGATCGCCTCCTCGGGGCAGACCTCCTGGCAGAGGCCGCAGTAGATGCAGCGCAGCATATCGATCTCGAACTCCTTCGGCGCCTTCTCGACGTGGCGGTCGGGCGCGCCGGGCGGAATCTCTCCGGGCGTGATGCGGATGGCCTTCGGCGGGCAGACAAACTCGCAGAGCTGGCACGAGACGCATTTCTCGCGGCCGTGCGGGTCCATCACGAGCGTCGGCACCCCGCGGTAGCCGGGCGGAATCGGCGGACGTTGCTCCGGGTACTCGAGCGTGACCTTCGGCGCGAGCATGTGCCGCAACGTCGTGCGCAGGCCGGACACGACGCCCGGCAGGTAGGTGCGCGCGAGGAAGGAGAGCGGCTTGCGTTCGACGACTTTGACGGTGGCAGGCATCAGAGGAAGGCGAGAGGCGAAAGGTAGGAGGCGAGAGGCAGGGACGTTTCTCCGAAACGTCCGCGGCGGTCTTGCTGAAACCGCCCTACCCCCGGAATCTTGTTGGCGCAGCGCATGTTCAGTTCGGCAACAGCGCGATGATCACGGCGTAGGCGACGATGTTGGCCAACGCCAACGGCATGAGCACGCGCCAGCCGAGGCGCATGACCTGGTCGTAGCGGAAGCGCGGCACGGTCCAGCGCACCCAGATGAACACGAAGACGAAGAACGCGACCTTCAGCAGCAGCGTGCCGACCGCGAGCAACGCGCCGAGCAGGCCGATATTGAGCGGGAGGCCGGTGAGAGCCGCGAGCTTCGTCCAAGTGAAGCCCGGGAACGGCTGCCAACCGCCGAGGAAGAGCACCGAAAACACCGCGGAGCCCACGATCATGTGCGCGTACTCGGCGGTGAAGAAGAGACCGAACTTGAACGCGCCGTACTCGGTGTGGAAACCGCCGACGAGCTCGGCCTCGCCCTCGGGCATGTCGAACGGCAGGCGGTTCGTCTCGGCGAAGAGCGACACGTAGAACACCAGCGCGGAGATCGGCGCGAGGAAGAGGAACCAGCAGCTTTCGCCCTGATAGTGCACGATGCGGATCAGGCTCAGCGTGCCCTCGGCGTCGGCGTTGTTCGCAAGCAGGAACAGCGGGATGATCGAGAGGCTCATCGCGATCTCGTAGGAGATGAGTTGCGCGGTCGCGCGCACGCTGCCGAGGAACGGGTAACGCGAGTTCGAGGCCCAGCCGGCGAGGATCGTCGAGTACACGCCGAGCGAAGAGATCGCGAAGAGGAACAGGATGCCGAGATCGAGGTTGGCGAGGATCAGCGGCACCGTGCGGCCGGCGGCGTCGATGTATTCGCCGAGCGGGACGACCAGCACCGTCGTAAGCGCCGGGATCAACGCGACGAGCGGGGCGAGGTTGAAATAGAACCACTTCACGTGGCCGGGAATCGGCTCCTCCTTGAAGAGGAACTTGCCGCCGTCGGCGAGCGGCTGGAAAACACCGAGTCGTTGCAAGAAACGGCCGATGACCGGAATCGCGGCGATCCATGGGATCGCGGTGCGGTTCGGACCGGGCCGGCCCTGGATCCAGGCGGAGACCTTGCGCTCGGCGAGCACCGAGTACATGCACGCGCCCATCAGGACGGAGACGACAAGCAACGCCTTGATCAGCAGCTGAACGACGAGCGGAAGCTGGTAAAAGAGGTCCATGGCTCAGGCGGTGACGGCCTTCGCCGCCGGTTTGAAATGCAGCGTCTCGCCCTCGACGAAGGGCAGCGCGGCCCACGCCGAGCCGTCGAGCAGTTTGCCGGTCGGCGGCAGCGCGGCCCACGTGAGGCCGGTCAGGAGCGGGATCTCGCCGGCGAGCGCGGCCCACACCGCGCCGAGTTCGGACGGCGCCGAGTGGCCGGTCACGCCGGTGATCAGCGCCGCGATCAACGCAAGGTCGTCGCGCGCCTGCGCCGGACCGGGCACCGCCGCATCGAACTTTTGGAGGCGAAACTGCTGGTTTATGAACGTACCGCGTTTCTCGAACACCGTCAGCGACGGCAGCACGACCTGCGCGACGGCGGTCGTCGCGTAGCTCTGCGCCGCGATCTCGATCACGGTGATCTTCGCGAGCTGCGCGGCGGTGAGACCGGCGCCGACGAGGTCCTCGCCGAACGTGATCACCGTCGAAACCTTGCCGGCGTCGATCGCGGCGGCGAGCTCGGTGAGCTGGGTTTTCGGGTACGCCGGAATCAGTCCTGTGACGAGCGCACCGCGGATGTTCGGGTTGCGGTCGGCGGAGAGCAACAGCCCGTCGCCCTGCCCCACCCGGCCGACGATGTCGGTGCGCACGGCGCGCAACGCCTCGGCGAGGCGGCGTGTGAGATACTGTTCCTCGACCGACTGGCGGCCGGAGCCGACGACGGCCACGGCGGG
>DATGXA010000163.1:0-1907 GCA_035299125.1 Opitutaceae bacterium | reverse complement strand
GGGGCCCCACCCCTGCTGCGCGGGGCCCGGGCGCGCTCCGCCCTCATGATTCGCCACATCTCAGCGTGTTCGCGGGGATGCGAGGCGGTGCGCCGGTGCTTTCTCGCGCGGGCTGCGGGCGCCAGCTCCGGACGCCGCAGGCGCAGCCGTGCTGACCAGGCCGACGGCTGGAGCCGTACCGAGCGGCGGGCTCCGAGCAGCCGCCGCCCTTGGGCTTCGTGTAGCCATTCATCACGTCGTCTCCGTAAAGGCGGCGAGCCGAGACGTCCTGGTGCCACCTGCAAAGCAGGCGGCACTCCTCGACGGTGGTGCCCGCGCCGAGGGCCCACCCGTTCACGTGATCGAGCTCGACCTGGCGGGTGGCGCCACAGACGCCGCCACCCTCGAGGGGCCACGCGCAGCAGCCGCGGTCCCGCTCCCAGACGGCGCGCCAGACCTCGGCGGGGACGTGGCGGCTGCGATTGGTCGAGGGCGGAACGCTCGGAGCGGCGCCGGGCTCGACCACCGCCGCCGGCTCGTTGGCAGGCGCCTTCGCGCGCGGCTTGGCCCCGATCCCCCGCCGCTTCGCGTGCCGCGCGAGGATGAGGTCGAGGCCGAGCTCGAGGATCTGGTCCTCGGTGGCAGCGGGGTGCGAGTGCGAGAGGGCGTCCCGCGCCCGGTCCAGCTTCTCGAGGAGCGACCGGGTGACGGTGAGGTGAAGGCGGGCCTCCGTCGAAGTCTTGTGCTCGACCGTGGCGCGGGCAGGCTCGGCGCTCCGGAGCTCGAGGAGCGGCGCCGGCTGGTTGGCCAGATGAACTGAGCCTTGACCGGCGTCACTCTGGTTGGCCCCCGGCTCGGGCCGGGTCGAGGCGGCGAGCGGCGGGAGCGCCGGGGTGAGCGCGGTCACGACCGTCCTCCGGGGTACGGACTCCGCGGGGCGAAGCTCCGCGCTGATCGCCTGGGCCTCCCGCTTCGAGGCGTGGAAGAACCTCGGGAGCACCTCCCCGACGTTCTCGGGAGCGAGGACCTTCGCCAGCTCGACGACGCTGGTCAGGCAAAGGGCGCCCGACCGGAGCGGCCCCGTCACCTCGGGGTGGTGCTGGATGAGCTGGGCCGCGGTCATTCGGTAGAAGGCGGCGCCCTTGGAGAGCCCCAGCCTCCGGTGGAGGTAGTCGAAGAGCGAGCGGTGCCCCAGGTCGCTCCACGCCTTCGCCTCGTCGAAGGCGGCGAGGGCGACGAGGAACTCGGCGAGGGCGTGGTGCTCGTCGCGGAGGAGGTCCGCGAGGCGGGCCGAGAGGTCGCTGGCGGTCATCATGAAGCGGATCTTCGCACGCATCTTCGAGGCCTCCTGGAACGCGCACATTCGCGATCTGGCGCGAGTTTCGGACAGCCCGACGCGCACCCCTCACGCGGTCCCGCGGCGCCCGGGAGACCGCGCGCGGCTCGTCCACGGGCCCCTCCCCGCGCGACGCGCGGAGCGGAGTCGCCGTCGAGGCGAGGACGCGTCAACGGTTCATTTGGGTACGACGTGACTCAGGGTGAACGCGCCTGCGCGTGGCGTTCTCGCCCGGATCGCTGGCTCGACCTTCGTCGGTCATTTCCGGCCGCTCCTGCGTTCCCGACCTCCCTGCACCGCACGCAGCGAACCCGATCTCGCCAGCCCCGCATCCCGAACGCGGTGACGTCACGCCCGTCACCTCCGTCGCTGCCCTCGAGGACAAGCCCGCCGTGGGATACGCCGCAACGGCACCGCGGTCCCGATCGCCGACACCGAGATCGTGGCAGGCCTCGCATTCGATGCCCGCCGACCCGCGCCACCTTTCGCGCGCGCCCAGCCGGCGCACCGCCCCCGCGGCCGGTCGCGGGGGCGGCGCTCGCGCGGAGATGTGATGAATCATGAGGTCCGAGCCCCCGGCCGCGCCGCAGGC
>DATGXA010000162.1:0-15680 GCA_035299125.1 Opitutaceae bacterium | reverse complement strand
GTGAGCGTGTAGTGCAGCGGCTGGTTCCCGCGGTTGATCACCTCGACGTAGGGCCGCTGGTCGTTGCTCCGGTCGGCCGGCGGCAACGCGTGGGTGAAGCTCCAGTCGGCCTCGACGTCCAGCCAGCCCCAGCGCGGCCGTTCGCCGTGCTCCACGAGGAAGCCGAGCTCCGCGCCCTCCACGGGCTGCACGTAGGAGACCGCCGGCATCCGGTTCAACGGTGGGTGCTGCCAGTAGGTGTAGCCGATGTGGGTCTGGTCCATCATGTGGTTCCACTTGCCGCCGAGCAGCTCGGTGTGGAACTGGCGGGTGAGTTCGGCGTCGCGCGCGAAAAGCTCCTTCACGCGGTCGGCGTAATAGTTCGCCGAAGCCGCGCCGCGCTCGGCGTAGTAGGCGTTCTTGCCTGCGGCCATGTACATCTCGTTGAGATTGGCGCACGCCTCGATCGGGAAGAGCGCCAGCTGTTGGAACGCCGGCTTGTGCGAGTCGGGAAGTTTCAAGTAGAGCGCGCGAGCCTTCTCGGCGAGTTGCCGGTACTCCGCCACGATGCGATCGGCCTCGCGGTAGTGGCCCACGCTGTAGGTTTCCGGCGCGAGCATCTCGGGCGTGCGCCGGGCATTGTACTTCGTGTAGAGCGCGAGTAGCTCGGCCACCTCGGCAGCGTGCTCGGCGCCGAACTGCTGCCGCGCCCAGCTCACATAATACGCGGGCAGATCACCGGCGGAGATCGCCTCGGGATTCCACGCGAGGTCGAGGAAGAACCCCATCGGCAGCTCCATGGGCTTGATGTCGCCCACGTTCACGATCCACAACCCGTGCACGCCGGCCTCGTAGGTGAGCGTCATCCGCTCCCAGATCCGCTCAATCTGGCTCACGTTGAGCCAGCGGTAGGAGACCGGCGCGCCGACATAGTCGACATGGTAATACATCCCGTAGCCCCCCTTGCGCTCGCGTTCCTCGGGGCGCGGGAGGAAGCGGATGTTGCCCCAGTTGTCGTCACTGAAGAGGACGAGGATGTCGTCGTCCACCCGCATGCCCTTGTCGTAGTAGTCCTGCACCTCTTTGTAGAGCGCCCACACCTGCGGGGTTTGCGCGGCGGGTTTGCCGGTGGCTTCGGAGATGATCTGACGCTGGTCGGCGATGATCTGCTTGAGCAATGGCACCGCGGCCTCCTCGGCCATCGCCTCGTCGCCGTCGCCGCGCATGCCGACGGTGACCACGCTCTCGTAGTCGCGCACGCGCGCGAAGCCGCCGCGCCAGTACTCCCGCAGCTTCGCCGCGTTGCGCTCGTAGTTCCACGGACCGCTGCCGTAGCGCTCCCACTCGTGGTGCGAACGCATCATCGGCTCGTGGTGACTGGTCGACATGACGATCCCGTACTCGTCCGCCAGCCGGGGATTCTCGGGGTAGTCGTCGTTGAAGGAAACCGGCAGCCACATCGCCGGCCACAGGTAGTTGGCGCGGCAGCGCAGCAGGAGTTCGAAAACATGGCCGTAGAACTCGGGGCCCATGCCGCCGAACTTCTCCTGCGCCCAGCGACGCAGCGCCGGCGCCTCGTCGTTGATGAAGATGCCGCGGTATTTCACCTTCGGCTCGCCCGAGGCGAAGGCGCCGGGTTTCACGTGCAGCTCCGCGCGGTGCGTCACGGGCGCATCGGCCCAGAAATGCCACGGAGACACGCCGATCTGCCGCGAGAGCTCGTAGATGCCGTAGATCGTTCCGCGCTTGTCGCTGCCCGCGATCACGAGTGCGCGCTCCACGCCGGGCACCGGCCGCGCCACGGTCGCAATGATGAAGCTCTCCCATTTGCCCACCAGCTTGCCGCCATCGAGCTGGCCCGCAGCGACCATCCGGTCGATCAACTCGCTCCGCCCGATCGTGCCGAGAATCACCGGCTGCGCCGCCGCCGGCTGCCGCTCCGTCACCTCGGGCTTCTGCCCCGTCACGCGCTCGATGTCCGCGCGCAGGTCACCGATCGCCCGGACCACGCCCTTGTGATCGCGCGCATCGAACCACAGCGGCGCCGCCTGCCCACGCTCCACGAGCGGGAACGCCTCGGACACCGCCACCGGCTCGACAACGATCGGCTCCGACAGACTCGACGTCGGATCGGCGCAGACTCCGTCCGGGCTCACCAACAGTGATAACGACAATGCCTGCACGGCGCGCCACCGCGCCACGCTTCGCGATTTTTGGAAAAGGGTAATCATTCGAGAAGTCGCAACGTGAAGACCTGCGGGCGGGCGGACAACGACCACGAAGTCGACGTTAACCTTCGCGATGGCAGCCGCGATTCTTGCGGTAGCCGACGCCGCACAAGCGACCCGCGCGCACCGGGCCCTCCATCCATACGCCGCTTGCGCTCGCGCGCAGCCCTCAATCTGATCCGGCCACTACCACCGTGACCGCTACCGCCGCCACATTCGCACCCAAGAAGACCTCGCTGGGCGTGATCTTCCTCACGCTCTACCTCGACCTGATCGGCTTCTCGATCTTCTTCCCGCTCTTTCCGGCGATGCTCGATCACTACCTTGCGCGCGAAGGCCGCGATGGCGTGCTCGGCTGGTTTCTCGGTCACATCGAGACGTTCGCGCCGTCGCTGCACGGCGGCGGCTACACCGCGGTGCTCTTCGGCGGCATCATCGCGTCGCTCTATTCGTTCCTCCAGTTCGTCTTCGCGCCGATCTGGGGCGCGCGCTCCGACCGCGTCGGCCGCCGCCCGGTGTTGCGGCTCACCGTCGCCGGCACCGCCGCGAGCTACGCGATCTGGGCGTTCAGCGGATCGTTTCTTCTCTTCCTCGTCTCGCGGCTCGCAGCCGGCATCTTCAGCGGCAACCTCTCCGTCGCCACGGCCGCCGTGAGCGACATCACCTCGCGCGCGGATCGCGCCAAGGGCATGGGCTTGATCGGCGCCGCGTTCGGGCTCGGCTTCATCACAGGTCCGGCGATCGGCGGTCTGACCGCCAACTGGAATCTGCTGGCACGCTGGCCCGGCCTCGCCGCCTTCGGCGTGCATCCCTTCAGTGTGACGGCGCTCATCGCCTTCGCACTCTGCCTGGTGAATCTCCTCTGGGTCCAACGACGTTTCACCGAAACGTATTCACCGGAAACCTCCGCCACCCATCAGCGGCTCCGCCACCCGCTCCGCGCCCTTCTGGCGATTCCCGCCGCGCACGTGCGCCGCGTGATCTGGATCAACGCACTCTTCGTCCTCGGTTTCAGCGCACTCGAGCTCACCCTGAGTTTTCTCGCGGCCGATCGGCTCGGCTACACGCCGCGGCAGCTCACGGCGGTGTTCGTTTTCACCGGCGTCGTTTCCGTCGTCACCCAAGGCCTGCTCGTCCGCCGCCTCGTGCCGCGGATCGGCGAGAAGGCCGCATCGCTGCTCGGTCTCGCGCTCGCGTTCGTCGGCATGGCGTGGCTCGCCTTTGCGTACAACGCCGGCTCGATCTACGCCAGCCTCGGCCTCGCCTCGATCGGCTCCGGTTTCTGCTACTCCGCGCTCTCGGCCTTGCTTTCGCTCTACGCCGGCGAGGACGAGCAAGGCCGCCTCATGGGCCTCTTCCGCGCGCTGGGTTCGCTCACCCGTGCCATCGGCCCGATCGCGGCGGGAATCGTGTATTGGTCGCTCGGCTCGACCGCCTGCTACGTCGCCGCGGCGGGAATCATTCTCCTGCCGCTGGGGCTCGCGCTCTCGTTGCCGCCCGCGCGCAAATGACCCGGCAGCTCCAGGAAACTTCGCCTCGTCCCCGGCGTCTGAGTGCACGCCGCATGGTCCTCACCCGCGCGTTAATCACTCTCCTCGTCCTGTCCCCGCTCGCCGGTCACGCCGCGCCAGCCACGTTGCATTTCGACGCCAAACAGCTCGAGCCGGACCAGGTCGTCGTGCCCGGCCGCCAAGTTTCCCATCTCCTGCTCGTCGAAGGCCGAGTCGGCAACGCCGGCCCCTATTTCTTCCTCATCGACACCGGTTCCTCGGTGACGCTCGTCTCCGACCGCATCGCCGCCGCCGTGCCGGGCTTCCGCACCACACCGGCCGTCGCGCCCGTGCAGGTCGTCTCCGCCGCCGGCGGCGCCACCATGCTCGGCAGCACGACCGTGCCGTCACTCACGCTCGGCACGGCCAACTTCGCCAACGTCCGTGCCGCCGTCTACGACTTCGTCGATTTTTCCAACCACCTCGGCGTGACCGTCGACGGCATCCTCGGCTTTCCGATCTTCCGCGATCTCCTGCTCACGCTCGACTACCCGCGCAACCGCGTCGTGCTCTCGCCGCGCTACCCTGCGCGCACCGTGCCGGGCGTCGCGATCCCCTTCGCGCTCGAAGACGGCACGCGCCCGATCGTGAACGTCGCACTGGGCGACAAGACGTTCATGGCGTTGATCGACTCCGGCAGCGACCTGCCGTTCACCCTCGATGCCACCGGACTGAATCCGCCGTTCAAGGCCGGCCCACGCACCGGCCCGCTCGTCGCCACCCTCTCCGGCAACGCCCCGCGCCAGATCGGCCGCCTCGCCGACAACCTCGTGCTCGGCACCTGCGAGATCCGCGAGCCGCGGGTCATGCTCACCGACCAACTCTCGACCATCGGCGCGGAGATCCTCCGTCATTTCACGGTCACCTTCGACCAACGCCGCGGGCTCGTCATCCTCGACGCCGAGCGCTCCGCCGCCGTCAAACTCCCCTCCCAGCGCACCACCGGCCTGAGCTTCGTCCGCCTTCCGGCCGAGTGGCGCGTGCTTCAGGTGCTCGACAACGCCCCGGCCGCGACCCAGCAGATCGAGCCGGGCGACGCGATCGTCGGCATCAATGGCGAACCGATCATCAAGTGGAACCTCGACCGTTTCGAGAAACACCTCCGCAACGCCGACACCGTCGAGTACCTCTTCCGCCGCGAGAACCGTAGCTACCTCGTGAAGGTGCCGGTGTACGATCTCGTGCCGTAGCTCCTTGGTGAGCGTGTCGCGCTGCTCGCGAGAGCAGCGAGGGCCCCGCCCGCGCACTCCACGTTTGACCCCGCCGGAAGCTTCCCGCGTCGTGAAGCTTCCGACGCCGCATGCCTTCGCCGCACCCCACACCGCCTCCGTCCCCGGTCCGCACCTCGGCGTACCGCTGGCTGCGGTTCGGCGTCGTCGTCGCGGTGCTCGCGCTCGTCGCTTGCCGCTGGGATGAGCGCACCGGCTTCACCGCGCTGCTCCGCTTCGGCGATGCCTTCGCCGAGCGCCGCGTGCCCGCCGTCGCCGCGCTCCCGCTCGAATCGGTGCCGGGCCTCGGCTACGACGGCCAGTTCTACGCGCAACTCGCCGTCGACCCGCGCGTGCTCCGGACCGAAGTGCGCGCCGCGTTCGACGTGCCCGCCTATCGCGCCCAACGCATCTTCCTCCCGTTGCTCGCGCACGCCGCCGGCCGGCCGTGGTGGATCCTGCAAACCTACGCGCTGCTCAACGTGCTCGCCTGGTTGTTGCTCGCGCAATTTTGGTGGACCGAGCTCTCGGCGCTCGCGCCGCGCCGAGCGCATTGGCTCTGGCTCGCCGGCGTGCTCAGCCTCGGCGCGCTGGACAGCGTGCGACTGGCGCTCGTCGATCTGCCCGCCGCGCTGTTGCTCCTGCTCGGCGTACGCGCTGCCCGTGCCGCGAGTCCCTCGCGCTCCGCCGCCTTCTTCGCCTTGGCAGGACTCACACGCGAGACGGCGCTCTTCGGCGCTCTCGCGGTTTCCCACATCGAATTCTGGAAACGCTGGGGATTGCGTGCGCTCTGTGCGTTGCCCGCAGTCGGCTGGTTTGTGTGGCTGCGCGTCAACTTGCCGGCCGGCGACGGCGGTTTCGCGGGTAACTTCGCTTGGCCGGGCGCCGCGGTCGCCACGCACCTCGCGCGCTGCAACTGGGAACTCGCTCAAGGCAATTTCGACTCGCGCTACGTCTGGGGGCTGATCGGCGCCGCGGGTTTCATCTATCAGTCGCTGCACGTGCTCTTCCTCGCGCGGCAACGCTGGTCCGAGCCGTGGGTGCGCGCCGGCGTGCCGTTCGCCGTGCTCTTCTGGGTGTTGGGCGATTCCGTCTGGGCCGGTTACTGGGCAGTCGCTCGCGCCTGCCTGCCGCTCACGCTCGCGTTCAACCTTATGTTGCCGGCCGGGCGCGGTTTCTGGTGGCGTTTCGTGCTCGGCAACGCCTGTCTGCTGCACGCCGTTTACCGGTTTCTGCCGCCGTTTTAGGCGTCTCGTCCCTCGCCCTGACCGGAGGTTCGTAACCGCCGCGTGAATCCCGACGCGCATCGGCAACTCAACAGTCCTCGGGGCGCTCCCGGTTGAAACCGGGCTTGAAAAATTCCCCGACGAGCCTAGCGAACAACCCCTTCATGTCTAAAACGCTCGTCATCGCCGAGAAACCAAGCGTCGCCGCCGACATTGCCCGCGCTCTGGGCAAGGTCCCGAAGAAGGGCGAGGTTTTCGAGAACGACGAGTACGTGATCAGTTCGGCCGTCGGCCACCTCGTCGAACTCGAGATGCCCGAGGACATCGACGAGAAGAAATATCGTTTCTGGCGCCTCGAAACACTGCCGATCATCCCGGGGAAGTTCGGGGTGAAGCCGATCGAGAAGACCAAGGACCGTTTCCAGCTCCTCAAGAAGCTCATCGCCCGCGACGACGTCACGACGATCCTCAACGCCTGCGACGCCGGCCGCGAGGGCGAGCTCATCTTCGGCTACATTCTCCAAGCCGCGAAGGCCAAGAAGCCCGTGAAGCGCCTCTGGATGTCGTCGATGACCAACGACGGCATCCGCACCGCGTTCACCAAGCTGCGCACCGGCGCCGAGATGCAGCCGCTGCAGGACGCCGCCCGTTGCCGCTCCGAGGCCGACTGGCTCATCGGACTCAACGGCACCCGCGCCGTCACGAAACGCCTCTTCGGTTCGCGCAAGGGCTCGATGGCCACCGTCGGCCGCGTGCAGACGCCCACCCTCGCGATCGTCATGCAACGCGAACGCGAGATCCGCGCCTTCAAGGCGCGCACGTACCATCGCGTCGTCGCCACGTTCAAGGTCGCCGAGGGTGACTACGAAGGCGTCTACGAGAAACCCGATTTCAAGAAAGGCGCCGACGAGCACGATCGCGCCGAGCGCCTCTGGCAACGCGCCGCCGCCGAAGCCGTCGCCGCCACCACGCAACCGGGCGCGAACGCCGCCGTCACCGACGAGAGCAAACGCACCACCCAGATCTCGCCGCGCCT
This sequence comes from Opitutaceae bacterium, assembly GCA_035299125.1. Taxonomy (GTDB): domain Bacteria; phylum Verrucomicrobiota; class Verrucomicrobiia; order Opitutales; family Opitutaceae; genus CAJCBL01. The sequence continues at coordinate 8,453 of DATGXA010000162.1, read as the reverse complement.
CTACGATCTCACCTCGCTCCAACGCGACGCCAACAACCGCTTCTCCTTCTCCGCGCGCCGCACGCTCCAGATCGCGCAGAGCCTGTACGAGAAGCACAAGATGATCACCTATCCCCGTACCGACTCGCGCGCGCTGCCCGAGGACTACATCGGCACGGTGAAGGCCACCCTCGGCCGCCTCCACGGCGACATCGCCAAGCACGCCGCGACCGTGCTCGAGCACGGCTGGGTCCATCCGAACAAACGCATCTTCAACAACGCCGAGGTCACCGACCATTTCGCGATCATCCCGACCAACGAGGAACACGGCCACCTCGACGGCGACGAGCAGAAGATCTTCGACCTCATCGCCCGGCGTTTCGTCGCGATCTTCTTCCCGCCCGCGCAGATCGATGTGACCACGCGCACCAGCCGCGTCGGCGCGCACAGTTTCAAGAGCGAGGGCAAGGTCCTCGTCGATCCCGGTTATCTCGCCGTCGCCGGCCGCACCGGTTTCGAGGACGGTGCGAAAAGTCTCCCCGCGCTCACGCCGCCCGACGGCAAACCGCCGCACTCCACCGTCACGAAGGTCGATGTGACCGACGAGGCCACCAAGCCGCCGCCGCGCTACACGGAAGCCACGCTGCTCTCCGCGATGGAAAACGCCGGCAAGCTCGTCGACGACGAGGACCTCGCCGACGCCATGAGCGAGCGCGGCCTCGGCACGCCCGCCACCCGCGCCGCCACCATCGAGCACCTCATCGGAGAAAATTACATTTCCCGCGAAGGCCGCGAACTCATCCCGACCACCAAGGCCGAGACCGTGCTCGATTTCCTCGGACACACGAAGTGCGACGAACTCACCTCCCCCGCCCTCACCGGCGAATGGGAGTTCCAGCTCCGCAAGGTCGAGCAGGCCAAGCTCTCCCGCGAGACGTTCATGGAGAACATCGTGGGCCTCACGAAGAAGATCGTCGCCAACATCAAGGAGCACGAGGAGACCGGCGTGCCCACAGATGTGATCTCGCCCAGCGACAACCAGCCGCTGCTCGAGTTCAACCGCTGGTGGCAGTCGCAGGACGAGACGCTCCGCGTCTACAAGGTGATGAACAACCGCCGCTTCACCCTCGACGAGGCGAAGCAGCTCATCGCCAACAAGGAGATCGGGCCGTTCGACGACTTCGTCTCCGAAAAGACCGGCAAACGTTTCGCCGCCAAGGTCGTGCTCGCGAAGGACGAGGAGACCGGCAAATGGAAGGCCTCGCTCGATCTCGGCAACAAGGTCGAGCTGAACACCCTCGAGGGATTCTGGCGCGACGAGAAATCCGGCGCCGAACTCTGCGAAGGCCCGACCAGCTACATCCTCCGCGAACGCGAGGGCGACGGCTGGAAACAGACGTTCTCCGTGCCGCGTCGCCTCTGCCAGAAGGAGATCACGCGTGAAACCGCCACCAAGCTCGTCGCCGAGGGCAAGACCGACGTGATCGAGGGCTTCATCTCGAAACGCGGCCGGCCGTTCAACGCCTTCCTCCTGCGCAACGGCGAACGCCTCGCCTGGGAGTTCCCCCCGCGCCCGAAGAAGGCCGAAGGCGAAGAGGGCAAGAAAGGCCCGCGCAAGGCCAAGGCCCCCGTCGACCTCACCGGCGCCACGCCGATCGGCAAGAGCGAGGCCCATGGCGGCGCCGACATCCTCCAGGCCGCGGACGCGTATTACGTCACCAAGCCCGGCACCGATGCGCCGCGCGTCGTCTTCAAGATGGCCCGCGAGATCTGCAAGAAGGAGATCACGCCGACGGACGTGTCACAGCTTCTCACTGGCGGCCGCACCGAGCTGATCGAAGGTTTCACCTCGAAACGCGGCTCCGCGTTCTCCGCCTACCTCGTGCTCTCGAAGAAAAAGGACCGCAGCGAGTTCGAGTTCCCGGAGCGGTAAACGCCGCCGCGCACCGCTCGTGGACGTGGCGCCGCTCCCGAGAGCGGCGATCAACGCGACGTCTCGCCCGATTCCGACGCGCGTCTCGCCGTTCGACAACGTCCGCCAACTCACCATGATCCCGGCGATGCCCCTTCGGCTTCACTTCGCCAGCGCGACCGACGTCGGGCGCGTGCGCCGCGAGAACCAGGATCGTTTCCTCGTCAGGGAAGAGCTGCAGCTCGCCGCCGTCGCCGACGGCATGGGCGGAATGCCCTGCGGCGAAGAAGCCGCGCAACTTGCCATCGACTCGCTCGGCGCAATTGCCCCGGAGTCGTTGCCCGAAGATCTCGCCGGTTGGCGCGCCCTGCTCGGCACCGTGAATCGCACCGTCTTCGAACTCGGACTGAAACTCAGTCCGCTGCTCGGGATCGGCACCACGCTCACGATCGTCCACACGCGCGGATCGCGCCTTGTGCTCGCGCACGTCGGCGACTCCGCCGCGTTCCGCCTGCGCGACGGTGCCCTCGAGCAACTAACCGCCGAGCACACCGTCGCCGCCGAGATCCTCGTGCGCCGCGCGCAGGGATCGCCGGAACGCATGCCCCGCGGCGCCGAGCACACGCTCACGAGTTGCATCGGACTTCCCTCCCTGCCGGGCGTTGACGTGCATGAGACCGACCTACAGCCCGGCGATCGGTTCCTGCTCTGCAGCGACGGCCTCTCGAAACCCGTCGACACCGCACAACTCACCGCCGCCCTCGCACACGCCGAGTCCCCGGCCGCCGCCGTCGCCGACCTTGTCGCCCTGGCCAATGCCGCCGGCGGTCCCGACAACATCACCGCCATCGTCGCCTTCGCCACCCCGGCGTGAGTGGGACACACCTCAACGCACCGCGATCGTGAACGGCGCGAAAACGTCGCGGCCGGCGACGTTCACCTGCGCCCACACGACGTAAAGCCCCGGCTCCGGCAACATCACTTTGAAGCGCAACTCCGGTCGCCGCGGGTCGGGCACCTTGGATAGATCTGTCTCGTTCGGATGCAGGTGCGCGAAACCGCGGCGCAGCTCGTCGAACGCCACCAGATGCGCGAACGCCCCCATCACCGGTTCGAGTGACACTGCGCCGCCATCAGCCGCCACGACCGAGAGCCGGAGCTCCGTCGCTTCGCGCGCGCGGATCTCGGGCTTCGCCGCGAGCGCGAACCGCAGCCCGCCTCGCTCGCAGCGGCTCGCCTCCTGCCGCGCCGGCGCCCCGATCTCGCCGGGCACGTCGAAACCCGCCGCCGCGTAGAGCCCACGTCCCGTCGCCACCGGCACGAAGTCCGCGAACACCCGATACAGACCGCCGCGGCTCGGCGTGAGCTCGAAACGCCACTCGCCGGCGCGCTCGCCGGCCTCGGGATGAACGTGGTGGTACTCCTCGAGACTCGGATCCACGACGAGCAGGTGCAGCTTGCGCGTGTGCGCGATTGCCAGGTCGTCGGGGCCGATCGGCTTCCCGCTCGCGGTGCGAAGCGTGAGCACAAACGGCTGCGCCCGGCGGGGCTCGGCGGCCGTCGGCACGAGCGTCATCCGCACCGGTGACGGCACATCGACCACGGGCAGGAACTGCGGGTTCGCCGGATCGCAGAGCTCAATCCCGTTGCCGCCAGCGACGCGGAAATCCATGTGCCCAAGGTTCGTGCCGGTGGGCAGTCGTCGCACGAGCCAGAACGCCGCCAGCGCCGCCGCCGTGATCACCGCGACCTGCCACCATTGCCGCCGGCCGAGCCGTGAGCGCAGCGCCGTCATGGTACGGAGGATGCATCCATTTTCGCGAGAAACGTTTCGGCCTGCCATGTGCTGCCATCCTCGCGCCACACGATTTTTCCGGTCTCGTCGATCAGCACGGTCGTGAGCGAGTGCTTCAACAATGGGCCATCGAACTCCACCAGCACGCCCATCTGCGCGAGCAGGTCGCGGATCGCGCCCTCGGGCCCGGTGAGCAGTGAAAAGTTCGCCGTGTCGATGCCGTTCGCCGTCGCGTAATCCCGCAGCACGCCGGGCGTGTCGTACGCCGGGTCAAGCGTGATGGAGACGAGTTCGAGATTCGCCACGCCGGCCTGTCGCGCGGCGCGCTGCAGGGCGACCATGCGGGCCGTCGCCGCCGGGCACATCGTCGCGATCGGGCAGCGGGTGTAGATGAAGTTCAACACCACGCGCTTCCCGCGCAACCGCTCGATGCGCACGACTCGCCCGTCCTGGTCGAGCAACGCGAACTCCGGCGCGGCCTCGCCCACCTCGCGGTACGCCTTCGCGCCGCGGATCACGGTGTCCTGCTTCAACGCGGCCGCGCCGGCGCCGAGCGCGCGCGTCGTCTCGGCGTCGTCCGGCCAGATGTTTTCAAGCGAGAACTCCGTGTCGCGCTGCACGAGCGTCGCCCGAATCCGCCGACCCTCTTTCGCCGTGGCGAGATCGCCCTCCCGCACGGTGAACTCCATCGTCATCGCCGGCATGAGCCCGGGGATGTCGTCGTGCTGCACGCGGAGCACCCGCCGCGGGGCGTCGACAGCGAGCACCAAGCCGGTGAGCGCGTAACGGCGCGCGCCGTCCTCTGGCGGCGCGGTGCCGGGTTCACGGCGCGCGCAGCCGCCGGCGATCCACAGCGTCAGCACGAGCACACAGCGAAGCACGGCGGGGCGGGCCATCAGGTGAAGCGTCATCGAGTCCCGTGCGAGAGAAGCAAAAAGGATAGCTTGTCAAAGCGGTTGCCGAAAACGGCGCGCTCCGTTGCGTCACGCCAACCGCGGCATCTACCCATGCCCAATCCATCGCCCGCCCGCGTCCATCCCCACGCGCTGGCCCTCGCTGCCGCCTCCGGCGCGCTCTGGGTCTTCGTCCTCGTTTCGCTTGGTGCCTTCACCACCAGCACCGAGGCGGGGATGGCGTTTCCCGACTGGCCGCTGTCGAACGGCTCGCTCAACCCGGCGGGCTGGCTCTCGGACCTCGCGATGTTCGCCGAGCATTCCCACCGGCTCAGCGCCGCCGCCATGGCCGGAATCTCGCTCGTGCTCTTTGTCTGGATCCAGCGCGTCGAGCCCCGCCGCTGGATGCGACGTCTCGCAGGTTGGACGCTTGCCCTGGTCCTCGCTCAGGCGCTGCTCGGCGGCCTGCGCGTGCTGCTCGAGCGCCACACCATCGCTGAACTCGAGACGACCCTCGGCCGCCTTTTCGCGATGGCGCACGCCGGCCTCGCCCAGGTGTTCGCGTGCACCGTGCTCGCGCTCGCGGCGGGACTCTCGCGGCGTTGGAGCACCGCAGCGCTCGCGGACTACTCCCCGAAAACGCGGAGCTGGGGTCTGGCGTGTTGCGCGCTTCTGCTCGTGCAACTCGCCGTCGCCGCCGTGATGCGCCACAGCCACGCGGGGCTGGCGATCCCGAGTTTTCCGTGGAGCAACCCCGACGGCGGGTTGCTGCCTGTCGCGTGGGATATCCGCGTCGCGATCCACTTCGCCCACCGCCTCCTCGCCCTCGTGCTCGTGGTCGCGCTGCCCTTCTTCGCGACGCAGCTCCGCAGCGACCCGGCGGCCGGCCCAGGGGTCCGCCGACTCGGCGCAGTGGCCGTGGGGTTGCTCGCCGTGCAGATCGGGCTCGGCGCCGCGTCGGTGCTCACCTACCGCAACCCGCAGATCACCACGGCGCACGTGTTCGTGGGCGCGTTGCTGCTCGCCACCACCTTCCTGCTCACGTTGCTCGCTCACCGCTCGCGTATCGAGCCAACGGGTATCACTGCCAACGCCACCCGCCGACTCGAGCCGGCCGCTTCGTTCGCCCCATGACTCCGCCCCAATCCATCGCTGCTTCCCTGCCCCGCGCCGCAGTCGCGCCAAGCACCCCGTGGCGCGACTGCCTCGAACTCACGAAACCGGGCCTCAGCCTGCTCTCGGTGCTGACGGCTCTCGCCGGCTACTTCGCCGCACGACCCGAGATCGCGTTGCGAACACTGCTCGCGCTCGCGCTCGGCACCACGCTCTGCGCCGGTGGCGCGGCCGCGCTGAACCAGTTTCTGGAGGCCGACACCGACGCCCGGATGCGCCGCACGCGCGAACGCCCGCTTCCGGCCGGCCGACTGCCGAGCGGAGCGGCATTCGTGCTCGGGACCGGGCTGTGTTTCGTCGGCGTCGCACTGTTGCTCTCGCTCGTGAACGGCCTCGCCGCCGCCTGCGCCGGGCTCACGATCATCACCTATCTCGCGCTCTACACTCCGGCCAAACGCACCTCGCGCTGGTCGACCGAGATCGGCGCCGTCGCCGGCGCGTTCCCACCGCTCATCGGGTGGACGGCGGCGGAGAACGCGCTCGGTCCGCTCGGCTGGATCCTCTTCGGCGTCCTGCTGTTCTGGCAGATCCCGCACTTCATGGCGATCGCCTGGCTCTGCCGAGACGACTACGCCGCCGCTGGTTTCCCGATGCTCGCCGTGCGTGATTCCGGCGGGCGGCGCGTGGCGCGTTATGCCTTCGTGGCCGCGCTGCTCTTGGGTGCGCTCGGACTCGCTCCCGCCGCGCTCGGGCTCAGCAGCTGGGCCTACGGCGCCGCGGCGACGTTGCTCGGCGGCTGGTTCGCGCAGGTCGCGTGGCGTTTCATGCGCGGGGAGAAAACCGCCTCCGCCGCGCGCCGGCTCTTCTTCGTTTCCATCATCGATCTGCCGCTCCTGCTCGGAGCGCTCGTCGCCGATCGCGTTCTCTTCCACTGAACCGTGACCACCGCCGAGATTCCCACAATCAACGCCGTGCTCAACGGCTGCGCCGCGCTCCTGATCACCGCCGGACTCGTGTGTATCCGGACGGGGCGGCGCACCGCGCACCGGGCGTGCATGCTCGCGGCGGCGTTCGCCTCGGGGTTGTTTCTCGTCGGCTACGTCGCGCACAAGATCCTCGTGCGCGGCGTGCACACGCCGTTCGCCGGTCCCGAGGCGCTGCGGCCCGCGTACCTCGTGCTGCTCGTCTCGCACGTGGTCCTCGCGATGGCGATCGCCGGCGCGGTGCCTCGTACGTTCTGGCTGGCATTGAACGGCCGTTACGAACGCCACCGCGCGTGGGCGCGCTGGACGTTCCCCGTCTGGCTCTACGTCTCCGCGACCGGCGTCCTCGTCTATCTCTGCCTCTACGTCTGGTGGCCGCCGGCCGCCGCCTAAACCTCGCCCCCTCCCATGCTTCGCTTCCTCGCGCGTCTCGTTCCACTCGGCCGGCTGCAGCTCGGCGCCGCCGCGACGTTGTTGTTGCTCGCCGGCTGCAATCTTCGCGGGCCGCAATCGACCTTCGAGACGAAAGGTCCCGTGGCGCGCACGCAGCTGGAGGTTTTCAACGTCACCTGGTACGTAACGCTCGGGATCTTCATCGTCGTCGGCCTCACGCTCACGTACGCGACGATCCGCTACCGCGCGCGCACCAAGGCCGACGAGCACGCCGAGCCGCCGCCGCAGAGCCACGGCAACCCGCTCGTGGAGTTCGGCCTCGTCGCCGCGTCGATCGCCTGCCTCGTCGTCATCGCCGTGCCGACGCTGCGGGGCATCTCCTACACCTACGCCGTGCCCGCGGCCGAGAAGGACGACGCGCTAGTGGTCAACGCCGTCGGCGCCCAATGGTGGTTCCGGTTCGAGTATCCATCGATCTCCGCCGCGCTGGGCAACGGCGCACAGGCCCCGCTCGCAACGGGCAACGAGCTCGTGATCCCCGTCGGCCGCCCGGTGCACATCAACCTCCGCACCTCCGACGTGATGCACAGCTTCTGGGTCCCGAAGCTCGCGGGCAAAGTCGACATGATCCCCAACCGCGGCAACCACCTCTGGCTGCGCGCCGACGAGCCCGGTTACTATTTCGGCCAGTGCGCCGAGTTCTGCGGCGAGAGCCACGCGGTGATGCGCTTCCGCGTGATCGCCCTCGAGCCTGCGGCCTTCGACGCCTGGGTCGCCCGCCAGACAAAGCCCGCCGCAACGCCGGCGCCCGACGACGCCCTCACGCGCGCAGCGGACGCGCCGCGCTTCCAACTCGCGGGCTTCAAACTTGCCGGCGCCAGCGGCGCGACCTACGGCGAATTCGACGGTGACTTGTTCGCGTATTGGCACCGGCAACAGCAGCCCACCCCGGTCGACGCCGCTCTCGCCTCGCGCGGCCGCCAGCTCTTCACCGAAAAGACGTGCGCCGGTTGTCACACGGTCCGCGGCCACGATTTCGGCGGCGTCACCGGCCCCGACCTCACGCACTTCGCCTCGCGCACCACGCTCGCCGCCGGGCTCGTCGACAACACCGACGCCAACCTCCGCATCTGGATCACCCACCCCGAGAGCGTGAAACCCGGCAACAAGATGGCGCAGGGCTACCGCGACAACCAAGTCACGGTGGTCCCAGCCGACGCCGACGCCCTCGTGGCCTATCTCCGCAGCCTGCACTGACCCGCGCTCCCATGTCCGACGTGCTCACCCATCCCACCGCCAACGATCGCGCCGCCGTGGCGGCCAAACCGTTCCTGCTCTTCCGGCGCCCGCGCGCGCAACACGGCCTGATGAGTTGGCTCACCACC
>DATGXA010000161.1:0-13306 GCA_035299125.1 Opitutaceae bacterium | reverse complement strand
AGCTGCGGTTCGTCGGCGGAGTTGTTGATCGTCGCGGTGAGGCAGCCGACGCTGTGCTCGGCCGTGCTCGCGGAGACGGGCAGCGGGAAAAGGCCGTTGCCACCAAAAATATGATGCGCACCGGCGGCGTCGGGCTTGTCGATGAGCACCTCGACGGCGACCTCGTTGGCGGCGGAGGGATCGGTGAGCGATCTCTCCAGGGCGGCAAGCGCCTGGGCGAGCGAGTCCGTGCCCGGGCTCACCACGTAGCTGCCGCCGGAGAGCGCGGCGGCGTTCTCGAACGGCGCCTTCTGCTTCTCGTCGACCATGCCCACCCAGAGGCTGCGGATGTTCTGCTCCTTGAGGGCGGCGAGCGTGGTTTCGAATTCCTTCTGGTTCTGGCCCTCGGGTATGGCGAGGGCGGCGTCGGTGATGAAAAGCAGGTAGCGGTTGCGCGAGGGGATCTGCTCGAGCGAGACGAGCGCGGCTTTGGCGGCCTTCAACGTCTCCGTGCCGCCGCCGGCGACGACCGGCGCGAGCGCGCGGCGTAGGCGGACCGGATCGGCGGTGGGGACTTGGACGAGGTCGACGTTGTCGGAGAACGTGAAGAGCTGGACGACGCTGCTGGCGGGCACGCGGCCGAAGAAGCCGCGGAGCAGGTCCTTCGCCTTCTCGATGCGGTAGTCGCAGCGCGGATTCGTGGGCGGCATGTCCATCGAGCCGCTGACGTCGAGGACGAGCGTGAGCACGGGGGTGTTGCTCGCGGAGACCTTGGCGGGGCGCCGGTAGGTGATCTTGTAGTCGCGGTCGACGAGGCCGCGGATCTGGTCGAACACGCTGCCGATGGTGTCGGCCTGCGCGCGGTAGTAGGCGCCACCGGAGAGCTCGGCGAGTTTCTGGAGCGTTTGTTCGTCGGGTTTCTCGCCGTAGGCGATGGTGAAGAGCGGCACTTTCGTGGCGGCGACCTTTTCGAAAACCTCCTCTTGCGAGGCGCGGCTGCCGTAGCCGGGATCCTCGACCTGTGCGTCGAAACCGTCGGTGAACACGACAACGGCGCTGCGGCGGTGCGCGGCGCATTTCGGCAGGCCCTTCATGATGGAGTCGTAGAGCTTGGTGGAACCGTCGGACTTGATGCCGCGGATCGCGTCGAGCAGCGCGGCGCGGTCGGGCGCGGCGAGCTCCTTCACCTTCGTGTCGAAGTCGAAGAAATCGACGGTGCAGTCCGGAGGGAGTTTCTCGACGAAGCTGAGCGCGGCATTCTGCGCCTCGCTGAAGATCTTCCGCATCGAGAACGACGAGTCGAAGAGCACGACGACGTGGAGCGCCGCCGGAATCGATTCGATCGACAACACCTCGCCGGGTTGGCCGCCCTCGACGATGCGCACAGCCTCGGGTTTCGGCGCCTCGGGAAACATCGGCGCGGCGACGAGCATCGTGCCCGTGGCGCCGTCGGCGGTGACATCGCGGAGCACGAGTTCGGTGAGGCCTTTCGCCTTCTCGCCCTCGAGCGTGCGCATCTGCGGCCACTCGACGATCGTCTCGCCGCCGCTGGAAACGGGGATCAAGGCCGAGCGCAGCTCGCGCACGCCGCCGCCGGTGCCGCCGCTCGAGAGTTGCCAGAGTCCGGCGGGTAGGCGGAAGAGCGCATCGCCGGCGGGCGTGATGTCGGGAGTGACGTTACCGGAACGATACAGCGGGTGGCGGAGCTGCACGTTTTTCTCGGGCGCGGCGGAGAGGCGCGTCTGGCCGACGTTGCGCACGAGCAACGTGCCGGCGGGTTCGCCCCAGCGGACCGCGGGCGCCTCGCCCTGATCCTCGAGTCGGACGGTGAGTGCGCGCGGTTCCTTGCCGACGAGCGAGGCCTCTATGGTCCAGCCGGCCGGGAACTGCGGGAGCGTGTCCCAGAGCTGCGAATCGGCGCGGACGGAGTCGAAGTTCCAGGTGAAGTCGCTCGTGAGCGAATAGGTGCCGAACTGGGCCGCGGCCTTCGCGCGGAAACGCACGACAGTGCCCGGTGCGGCGGCGACGACGCGGAGCGCGAGGAGGCGTTTGGCGTCGTTGGAGAACGTGATCTCGGTCTTGGGCGCGGTGGGCGAAAGTTCGAGCTTCAGCTCGGTGTCGGGAGCGAGCGGCTGGGGCGCGGCGTGGGCGAGGAGTGAGAGCGTGAGGAGCGCAAGAGCGGCGAATGGACGGAGCAGGGCGGAGGAGCGCATGGTGAGACGTCGCGTTGGGGTGGCGTGTGCGAGGGGCTGCGGCGCGCATTCTCGCGCGTGACGCCGTCGAGCCAACTTGAATTCCGGTCGGCGGGTCCGGGCGGGGTGCGAGAGGGCTGGCGTGGACGACGAGGGGGCGAGCGTTGCGGGAGTGCTCGGTCGTTGCGAGACGCCGGATCGTCGCTCTCGGGACCGGCGTCACAAACGATGGCATCCGCTCTGGTGGCGATCGCGGGCTGAGTTTCGCTCGCCGGCGCGGGCAGAAAACCCGCGCCAAGGGCCGATTGTCGGCGCGAAGCTAGGTCGCGGGTGTGCGGCGGAGCGGGAGGCGAATCGTGGCGAGGCCGCCGGTGCGATCGGTGCGGTTCGCGAGGGTGAAGCTTCCTCCGTGGTTCTCCGCAATCTGGCGACAGAGCACGAGGCCGATGCCGGAGCCGCCGGGCTTCGTGGTGAAGAACGGCACGAAGAGGTTGCTCGGGTTGGCGATGCCGGGGCCGTCGTCCTGAATGCGGATCTCGGCTTCGTGGGCGGTCGTCAACCAGCTCACGTGCACGGCGCCGCCGGTGTCGCGCGCGGCCTCGGCGGCGTTTTTGAGGACGTTGATGAGAAGCTGCTCGATCTGCGCGGCGTCGATTTCGAGGGAGAGCGGCGGGCAGTCGGCGAGGTGGACGGGGGCGCGCGTCTCGAGCGACGCGGCGCGGCGCACGATGGCGCAGAGATCGGCGGGCGCGAGGGTGGGCTGGGGCAGGCGCGCGAGCCGCGCGTAGGATTCCATGAAACGCGCGAGGCCTTCGGCGCGCGTCGAGATGATCTCGAGGCCGTGCTGCATGTCGGCCTCCCAGTCGGCGGGCTTGCGCTTGAGCATCGTGCCGAGGCTGCCGGCGAGTGACTTGATCGGCGCGAGGGAGTTGTTGAGCTCGTGGCCGAGCACGCGGACGAGTTTTTGCCAGGCCTTGAGTTCCTCGTCGCGGAGGGCGCGGGTGAGGTCGGCGATGACGATGAGCTGGTGCGGCAGACCGCGTTCGCGGAACGAGGTGCGGCGCATGCCCCAGCGGCCCTGGCCGCCGGGAAACGTGAGCGGGAGCACGCGCGTGGCGTCGCCGTCGAGGCACGACTCGAGGCCGAGCTCGGCGGCGCTGCGGCCGATGACGCGTTCCGCGGGTTGCGCGAGCAGTTCCTGACCGGAGCGGTTGATGAGGCGGAGCAGGCCGGATTCGTCGAAGGCGAAGATGGCGACATCGATCTCGGCCATGACGGTGCGCAACAGCGCGGTGGCCTCCATGGCGACGAGGCGTTGCTCACGGAGGATGGTGCCGAGGGAGTTGATCTCCGCGTGCACGCCGCCGAGCGGATCGTCGGGCGGGAGGCGTCGGGCGCGGATGGAGAAATCGCCTTCACGCAGCGCGGCGAGCAGGTTGGCGATCGTCTGGAGCGGGCGGACAACGCGTTCGCGCACCATGAGCGCGCCGAAGAACCAGCAACCGACGACGAACACCCCGAGCGTCCAGCGGGTGCGCGTGGTGAAATCGTCGACCAGCAGGAGCGTCATCGCCGTGGCGATCGCCGGCGCGCCCGAGCCGAGCACGAGCCAGAGGAGGCGCCGGTCGTAGGGCGACTCGTGTTTGCGGCGAGGCTTGGGGCTGGAGGGCGTGGGGGGCACGGAGTGGCTTTCGACTGGCGCGATAGAATGGCTTGATGCGGTTACTTCTGCATTTTGCCGATCGATTCCCATTCTTCCACCGTCCGAAAGATCCCATCGTTGGCATCCGCTTGAGTGATGGGGGCGGTAAGCGTTCCGGTCCACCAGCCGTTCCTTTTTCCTAAGTCAGCGCTCACGTGGAAGGTTACGTAGTCGCAAATCGTGCGCTCCCGACTTTCGTCCGCTACCAACTCCGCATGGATGGGCAGCATCGTTGATTCGCCTGGGGCCAGAGTAACCGGTTGGTACGCAACCGGAGAACCAACGAGCTTGAATTGTCGGAAACTTTCTGAGGAGAAATAGAAGTTGGTTGTGCGTGAATTTCCGCCACCAGACTCAGAAATTTGGGATGTGATCGTTGGGATGGTGATAGGCGTAATGCCACAGTTTTCCAAAACGGCGAAAATCCTCCTCTGGTAGGCCGGACGAGACGGTGGCTGATCTCCAATTCTATAGGCGCGTGAGAGAATAGAATACTCCCGAAAGGCGACCAGCCGAAGGCCTGCTTCTTCAGTGTTGGGCTCCGGCTCGGCGACCAGAAATACCGGTATCAGGGCGGTTGCGAGCACTGCGAGGGCGATACGTTTCATGGCGAAGCGCATCACAGCCCGTACCGCTCCAAGCGGCGGTAGAAGGCGCTGCGGCTCAGGCCGAGGGCTTCGGCGGCTTTGCGGGCGTTGCCTTCGTGGCGGGCGAGGGCCTTCTTAATCAGAAACGCCTCCACTTCTTCGAGACTCATCTCGTCGACGCGGGCGGCGGCTTCGGCGGCGGCCTGCAGACCGAGGTCGGCGGCGCGGATCGCCTTGCCTTGGCACATGAGGACGGCGCGCTCGACGGCGTGGTCGAGCTGGCGGACGTTGCCGGGCCAAGGGCAGGCCTTCATCGCGCCGATGGCGGCGTCGTCGAAACCGGTGACGAGTTTGCGGTAGTGCTCGGTGTGCTCCTTGAGGAAATGGAGCGCGAGCAGCGGGATGTCCTCGGGGCGTTCGCGCAGCGGCGGGAGGTGAATCTCGATCGTGTTGAGGCGAAAGAGGAGATCCTGGCGGAACTTGCCGGCGGCGACCTCGGCGGGGAGATCGGAGTTGGTGGCGGAGACGATGCGGACGTTGGCGCGCTGGGTACGCGAGGAGCCGACGCGTTCGAACTCGCCGGTCTCAAGGGTGCGCAGGAGCTTGTTCTGCTGGGAGAGCGGGATGTTGCCGATCTCGTCCATGAAGAGCGTGCCGCCGTCGGCCAGCTCGAAGCGGCCGGCGCGGTCGGCCTTGGCGTCGGTGAACGCGCCTTTCACGTGGCCGAAGAGTTCGCTCTCGAAGATGCCCTCGGGCAGGCCACCCATGTTGACGGTGAGCAGCGGCTTGCGCGCGCGCGGCGAGACGGCGTGCAGCGCCTCGGCGACGACACCCTTGCCGGTGCCGTTCTCGCCGGTGATGAGGACGTTGGCGTCGGAGGGGCCGACGCGGGCGATGAGCTCAAGGACGGGGCGCATCGCGGGGGAATCGGCGATGAGTTTCGGGCCGCCCTTGCCGCGGAGAACTTCGTTTTCCTGCTCGAGGCGCTGGTAGCGGCGGACGGCGGAGCCGAGCTCGATCTGGGTGGCGACGGTGGCGAGCAGGCGGGCGTTGTCCCAAGGCTTGGTGATGAAATCGCGCGCGCCGCGGCGCATGGCCTCGACGGCGATGTCGACCGTGCCCCAGGCGGTGATGACGACGACCGGGAGCGTGGAGTCCAGATTGCGGATGCGCTGGAGGAGATCGAGGCCCTCCTGGCCGGAGGTGGTGTCGCGCGTGTAGTTGAGGTCCATCACGAGCAGGTCGAAATCGCGCGACTCGAGCGCCTTCAGGACACCTTGGGGAGTCTTCACGGTCTCGACCTGATAGCCCTCGCCTTTGAGGAGCATGCGCAGGGCTTCGAGGATGTCGGGCTGGTCGTCGGCGACGAGGATGCGGCCGGCGGGACAGTTGGGCGTGGTCATGGGTGCGGGTGAGGGTGGGGCGCGACGGAGCGAGCGTGCTGGGCGGGCGGGGGCGAGTCAATCGGTGCAGGGTGCGGCTGTAGGGGCGGGACGGCGCAGCCGGCAAACACAGCCCCGCCGCCGCGACGAAGGCGGCGGCGGGGCATACCCCAAACAACTATCACTGAAAAGAGAGCTCCATCCACGGCGGATCGGTTCGGATGGCTTCGGGATCGACCGAGTCCGCGGTGAGGCGCGGAACGGTCGGGCAAGATCGTGGGAACGAAGGGCAGCGCGGAACGCTCAGAGTGCGTGCGCGAGTTCGCGGTGCGGTGCCGGAGGGCAGGCGCGGCGAGCGGGCGGCGGTGTGCGCGGGACGGCCGGGGGGCGGGCGGTGGTGCGCTCGACGCCGAGCAGCATGGTCAGAAGCCCGGTCGTCACGAGGGTGCCGGTGACGTATTCGAAGATTGCGGCCACGGGCAGGCGGACGGTGAGGAGGGCGGTGGCGAGCGCGGCGGCTGCGAGGAGGCCGGCGGTGACGAAGAGGAGTGCTCGAGTGTTTTTCATGTTGGTAGCTGATTACGCCGTCGGAATCGCAGGGTGTGTGCCAAGCGCGCGCGAGTGTCCTAAGTTGCGGGAGCCGCGTGGTTTAAGCTTAGAAGTGGTTGCGGCGGCCTCCTCTGGCTGGCGGCGTCTCGGGGACGATTCCCTCCCGAAAATGGGACGGTGAACGGCAAGCCGAACTCAACCACGGCGCAGGCCGGCCGAGATACGAAACCATGGACCTCCGTTTCAGAACTGCCTTTCGCGTTACCAAGACGTTGATCGTGGCCGGAGCGCTGACGCTCGCTGCGTTCGCCGAAGAGCTGGCGCCGCCGCCGAGTGATCCGGTCGATCCCGTGCCGCGTGATCGTGACTACAGTTGGATGCCGAAAGCGGAGTGGGAGAAGCTGCACGCCGAGTTCTCCGCGGTCGCGGAGAAGGGCGAGGCGAAGCTGGTTTTCCACGGCGATTCGCTGCTCGGCGGCGCACGTTGGAGCGAGGCGTGGAAACAGATCTTCGGGCCGTACGAGCCGGCCTATTTCGGCATGGGCGGCGACCGCACGCAGAACCTGCTCTGGCGGCTGGAAAACGGCGAGATCGGCAACCTCAAGCCGAAGGTCGTCGTTCTGTTGATCGGGACGAACAACATCTACACGACTCCGCGCGACATAGACGACGCGGCCCGGGGCATCATCGCATGCGCGAAGAAACTGAACGCCGCCTATCCGGAGGCGAAGCTGCTCGTGCTGGGCGTGTTCCCGCGCGACGAAGACCCGAAGTCGCCGATCCGGGAAAAGATCCGGAAGATCAACGCGCAGGTCGCGACGATCCACGACGGGAAATCTGTCTTCGTGCTGGATATCGGCGAAGTGTTCCTCGAGGCGGATGGACGACTCTCACGCGAACTCTCACCCGACCAGCTCCACTTCAAGGAGGCGGGGAACCGGCGTTGGGCGGAGGCGATCGCGCCGTTCGTGCGCGAGCACATGCAGTGACGCCTGGTGTGTGATCCGAGGCGGGCTGCGAGTCGCAGCCCGGATGCCGACGCGAGCGTGCTCGCGGATTGGAGGTGGCGGAGTTCGCCGGAACGCAGGCGCCAGACGCCCGGACGAAACCCTTGGCGGGTTTCGCTACGACGGAACGCGACTCACGCCGCCTTGCGGGCGAGCGGGAGGACTTTCGAGACCTTCTCGACGAGCGCTTCGTTCTGGAACGGCTTGGCGATGTATTCCGCGATGCCGAGCCCCTGCGCGCGTTGCACGCTCGTGGCGCCGCCCTCGGCGGTGAGCATCACGACCGGCGTCTGGTCGCCGCGCTCGCGCAGATGCGTGAGCATCTGGATGCCGTCCATGTGGGGCATCGTGATGTCGAGAATGATGATGTCCGGCTTGTGCTCGGCGGCGGCCTTGAGGCCGTCGTCGCCGTTGGCGGCTTCGAGTACGGTGCAGTCGTACTCCTTGAAGGCGCGCTGGATGATCATCCGGATCGTCTTGGAGTCGTCGATGGTGAGGATCTTGGGCATGGCGGGTCAGGTTTCCTTGAAGATGAGGTCCGCGATCACGCTGTGGCCGTCGACGCGGAAGACGTAGGTCCGGCGGACGGTGCCGCGCGTGGGCTGGATGGCGATGTTGCTGCCCCACACGACGGTCGGGATCGTCAACTTGCACGGGTAGCCGAGATCGTGGATTCGGTTCTTGAACACACCGACGGTCATGTTGGTGAGCTCGCCGATCACGTCGGAGATCACTTCGCGGCCGGCGCTGGCGACCTCGTCCGGCGTCATGCCGAGCATGCCTTGCACGGCCTGGTGCGCGAGGGTTTCGGAGAGGTAGAGGTAGACGAGGCCGCAGATGTC
The DNA here is from genome assembly GCA_035299125.1 of Opitutaceae bacterium. Taxonomy (GTDB): domain Bacteria; phylum Verrucomicrobiota; class Verrucomicrobiia; order Opitutales; family Opitutaceae; genus CAJCBL01. Next base: position 5,066 of record DATGXA010000161.1, on the reverse strand, counting down.
ACCGGCGAAACCGACGCTGCCGACGGCGATCGTGCCGCCGAGGTCGTCGGGCCGCGACCAAGGCTCGGTGGTCGGCACGGGCGACGCGCCATGCACGGGCGCGGCGGATTTCTGCAGCATGGTGTGAAACACGTTCTGGACGGCGTGTTCGATGGATTCTTTGAACGTGTTTTCAGTGAGCGGAGGCGGCATGGAAAGGTAGGTGTCGGTGATTAGGGCTCGCTTCTCATCGGCACAAGGGCCGCCGGCTTCAGTGAATCCTCGCCGACGCGACGAATCGCGCCGGCGCCGCTCTCCTGAGCGGTCCGGTCTTGGCCGCGCGCCGCTGCGCGACGGGACGAACCCGCGGCGGTGATCGCCGGCTACTGCCGCGATACGCTGACCCGGAGGAAACGGCGGCCGACGACACTACTTGGTACCGCGTCACGCACTGTGATCATACTCGGCGCCGTGCCGCTCGATCCGACGGCGACTCCGGCGAGGAGGGGAACCATCGGTGTTCCCGCGGTGCTGCGGGCGAGCGGTGTCCATGCGACGAGATCGGCGGAGGCCTCGACCGTGACGACGATGTCGTCCTTTTCGGCCCAGAGCGGGAGCGTCGCAGTGAGCGCCGGCGGCGCACCCGCGAGGATGACCTGAGTCGGCGATTGGTCGGCCGAGAGCGGTGAGGTGCCGAAGGCGTATTCGACGATGTTTGTGGCGCCATCGGCGTCGGGATCGGCGTCGGTCGCGGCCAAGCCGGCATCGCGCTGCGCGTCGGTGAATGTTGTTCGCTGCCAACTCTGAAACGACGTGAGTGGCGTCGCGGCAAGCGGTGCTGTCGTGGGACCGGTGCCGAAGGCGTTCAACGCCTCAACGGTGAAATAGTGGAGCACGTCGCCGGCGAGATTTCCCACAACGGTGGTGGCCTGCACGAGCCCCGATGCGCTCCCGGTGTAAACGCCGGGAGCGGTGCCCCAACGCACGGTGTAGCTCGTGGCGCCGGCGACGGGCGTCCAGGAGAGCGCCACTTGGTGGCGACCGACGGCGGAGCGGAGCCCGTTCGGCTGGCCGGGCGCGGCGAAGGTCGTTGCTGTGCCGCGCAGGATCAGGTCCTCGCCGGTCGTGCGTGTGAGCGCGGCGGGATGCCAGCGGGCGTCGTCGCCGGTCCAGTAGAGGTAGAGGCGCAGCTCGAGCGGCTCGGTGATGGTTTGCAGCGCCGGCTCGCCCGAGAGCGCGAGAGTGAAGTCGTTGTGGACCCAGGCGCCGGTCGCCACGGCGTAGCTCGGTATCGGCAACTCGTGCCAGACGCCCGAGCCGAGACGATAACGCAAGACGGCCGACAACGGGTGCCCTCCATACGAATACTGGAAGCCGGCCTGCAGTTCGCCCAACGCAACCGTCTGGCCCTCTCCCGGAGTCACGGTTGTGCCGATGTATAGTTCGCGTGCGATCGCATTGGCGAGCGAACCGCCGCCGGTGGCTCCGAAGTTGCCGTCATCGGTTCCCGGGTAGAAGGGGAACTTGCCGTCGTAGTGGCCGTGCTGCTCGTCGACGCCGCCTTGGCCGGCCGGGAATCCGTAGTTGTTCGTGTCGAGAACGACGCCCGCGCCGCGGGTGATGTTGCCTGCGGTGACCGCCAACTGGTGGCGTGCGACGGGCAGGATCGTGGGCGGGTTGGCGAGGTTGGCGGAATAGTTCAACACGGCGCCGTCCCACGCGGCGAGCACGGCGGGTTGGCCGGCGACGAGCGGTGTGCCGCTGCGCTCGGGAGAGTCGGGGCTTCGGCCAGCGGCGCTGTAGGCGTAGACGGCGACGTAGTAGGTCCGGCCGTTTTCGAGGCCTGACAGAGTCCAGCCGGTCGCGATGCCGGCGTCGGTCCAAGTGTAAGGGCCGCCCGATCTGGTCGCGAGGCCGACGCGATAGCCGCTCGCACCAGGCACCTCGTGCCAGTTGGCGATGAGCGCGCCGGTGGATTCGAGCAGACCGTCGAGCGCGGGCGCGGGCAGGACCGGCGTGGCTGGGTTCGCGCCGCCCGCTGCGACCAGTGTCCAAAAACCGGTGCCCCAGCCGTTGTTCGCCGCGACGCGGTAGTAGTAGGTCGTGCCGCCACCGGCGGCTTCATCGGTGAATGTGTTCGTTGCGGCCGTGAAGGTTTCCGTGACGTCGCCGCGGTCGAAGTAGGGTTTCGCGCTGCGAAAGACGGTGTAGCTCGTCGCGCCGTCGACCGCGGGCCATGAGAGCGTGGTGCCTCCGGAGGCGTGGGCGATTGTCGGCGCGGTGGCGGGCGGCGCTGGCGGGTCGTCGCGGTCGGGAAGGTCGGTGTCGACGACGTAGAGATAGATCGAACCTTGTGGCAGGTTGATGGTCGTCTCGCGCGCGAGCGTCGCGGTGGTCTGCTGGATAGTGACGTTCATCGCGGCGAGGTTGGTCGCACGCGGATCGCCGCTGAGGTGGTAGAGCGTCGCTGTGCCGGTGGGATTTGCGGGCAGGACAAGGGTGACCGGCGTGGTGCCGGAGCCCCAGTCGACGTTGTCGTGGGAGCCGCCGAGTTTGCGCGAGAGGAGGAAGATCCCGAGGCGGTTGCCGTCGCGGAACGCGTACGAGGAGACCAGCGGATACTCGGCGCCGTCCCAGACGATCGTCGGAGCTTGCACAACGGCGGCGCGAATCATGCGACCAGTTGCGAAGCGATTGCGCAGGGTGAGCGCGAGCCAGCCGGCGTGCGGACGGTAGCCGTCGGTGATCGCGGTATGCGAACTCCAGTAGTCGCCGATGCCCATGCCGAGATAGGCCTGGTCGCTGAAACCGGCTTCGTAGGCGGCGAGCCAGGCGTCGAGGGCGGCGACGCCCATGGCGAGCGATTTGCCGTAGCGTTCGGAGAAATCGTGCGCCTCGGGGCTGGCATCCTGGCCGGGGAGAGAATAGCCGCTCGGGCCGCCTTCGTAACCGAGCAAGTCCATCGCGTGACCAGCGGCGGCCAACTGCTCGCGTTGGCGGCGGTAGGCGACGAAGCCGTGGGCGGTGTCGGCGGCGTGGCCGAGGAGCGTGGCCTGAATGCCGTGATCGTCGTACGTGGCGAGCGGAGTCTCGCCGACTTCCCATTTCGGGCCCACGTAACTCGTGTGCGCGATCGCGTGCGCGAGAGGTGCGCCGGCGGCTGCGATCTCGGCGTAGTCCTCGTAGTTGCTCCCCATCACGAACCGCAGTTTCCCGGCGGAGTTGAGGGCGGCGTAGTACGGCGAGTGATCCCGCACGTGGCCGGTGAAATGGTGTGCGGCGAGGCCGAACTCGCGTGCGCCGCTGTGCACCCAGCCCGAACGGCCCCAACCGAACCATTCGTCGGAGACGGCGCCATTGTGCCAAGTCTCGTTGGCGAACTCGAGATAGACGCGCGAAAACTCGTCGGTCCAGGGTGTGGTGATTCCGCGCTGTTGATAGCGAAGGTACGCCCAGGGCTTCGCGGCGACATCGGCGGGATTCGTCGGATCGATCGGCGCGCCGAGGTATTCGACGAGAGCGAGCCACTCGTCTTCGCGCATGTGGGAGGAGATGTTGAGCCAAGGCCGCATCCGGGTCGCGGCGCTTGTGCCGCTGCGGTAGGCGTATTGGAGGAAGTACGGCAGCGTCATGTTCGACGCGCGGGAGACCTCCTGATACCAGTTCATCGTGAGGTAGGCGTCGCGATGCAGCGAGAGGCAGCTGGCCATCGTGGCCTGGTTCAACATCACGTACATGGAGCGCAGCATGCCTTTTTCGCCGGTGAGCGGCTGCGAGGCCATGAGCTCGTCGAACACCAGCGGACTGGGCGGGGTGAGCGTCGCGTTGAGGTCGGCGTCGGTGTCGGCGCGGAAGAGGCGGATGTTGTCGAACCAGAGCTGGCCGGGACCGGTGAAACGGATAACCGGGAAGCCGTGCGCGCCGTCGGTCGGACGTGCGGGAGCGGTGAACTCGAAGCCATAGAGACGCCAAGTGTCGTCGACCGTGAATGTCCGGGCGAAGGTGGCGTAGTATTGGTTGAAGGTGAGCGTGACTTGCCCGCCGCTGCCGAGACCGCTTTGGCGCATCCAGATCTCGTAGCGATACCGGCGTCCCGGCTCGAGCTGGCTGTACCACTGGGCCTCGCCGCTGGTGCTGTCGGGATAAAAGATGGGGGCACCGCCAAGCTCGACCACTTCTGAGCCGCTGGCGGTAGCTCGCATGCACGTTTCACCGGGGAAACGGAACGTCCCCGGGATCGTACCCGGATGTGCGACACGGGCGAGAGTTACACTCGAATCGGCGCGCCACGTCTCGTCGATCCGGCCGGAGCGCACGCGTGGGTGTGCCCAGTGCGGATCGGCGGTGAGGATTCGTTTCTCGAGATGAACATAGTCGTAGCGCTGCGGCACGGGTGAGCCGGCGGAGAGGTAGACGCGCCGGCTTTGCTGCGTGCGCGGCAATTCGGCGCGGTAGACGCAATAGCCGACAACTCCAGGTGAGGTACTCGCCGTCCAAGTGAGATGGACATAGCCGTCACCCGCGGTAGCGACGACGTTGGTCGGGGCGTTCGGACGAGTCGTGCCGCCGGTGATGGGCCACGCGGCGTTGTTCAGCACGAAATCGCGCGTGGCCGTGCCGTTGGCCGCGGTGGCGCGGAAACGCAAACGCGTGGGCGAAGGGGTGACGGCAGGCTGGCCGGAGAGTTCGCCGGTGGCGGAGTTGAAGGCGAGCCCGGCGGGAGGGGTGTAGGGGGAGTCGTTCTCGTCGAGCAGCGCCCAGGTGACAGCGCCTGTTGCGCCCGCCAGCGCGGGTTGGAAGGAGAACCAGCTTCCGGCGACGGCCGAGCCGATCTCGTTGAAGCTGTCGCCGTTGGTGACGTAGATGTGCGGCGTGCGTGAGAGGCCTGACTGGGGCGCGGCGACGATATCGGTGGCCAGCGCAGGGTCGCTTTCGTTCGTGCCGCCGACCTCGGCGCTGTTCGAGCCGATCGCGGTGACGATGTAGTAGTAGGTCCTGCCGTTCTCGACCCAGCGCGCGTCGGTGTAGTCGAGATTTGAGCGCGTTCCGTAGTTCGAACTCGGCATGCTGTAGACGGTGTCGACCCA
>DATGXA010000160.1:0-6137 GCA_035299125.1 Opitutaceae bacterium | reverse complement strand
GGCGGCGAGTGGCGCTGGGTGTTGACGCGCGGCAAGGCGGTGTTCGATGCCGCGGGTCGGCCGCTGCGCATGCTCGGCACGCACACCGATGTGACGGCGAGTCGACGGCTGCAGGACCGCCTGCGCGAGAGCGAGGCGAGGCTTCTGGAGGCGCAGGCCGTGGCGCACATCGGCAACTGGTCCCTCGATGCGCAGACCCGCCTGCTCGTGTGGTCGGAGGAGACGGGTCGGATCTTCGGGCTGCCTTTCCGCAAGGCGCGGCTCGGAGTCGCGCTCCGGTTGTGTCCGGCGCCCGCGCGCTCGGCCTTGCGCGCCGCGCTCGGTCTGGCGCTCGCCCGCGGCGAAAGCACGCAGTTCGACGTGGCGATGGGCGGACCGCGTCGCCGCTCGCTGTGGGTGCGCGTGACGATCCGCACCGAGGCGCAGGACGGCCGGGTGGTGCGCGTCTTCGGCACCGTGCAGGACATCTCCGCGCTCCACGAGGCGGAGGCGCGGCAGCGCGAGGCGGCGCAGCGCCTCGAGAAGATCGCCTCGCAGGTGCCCGGCATGGTTTTCCAATTCGTGCTTCGACCGGACGGCACGGTGACAATGCCCTACGCGAGCGCCGGCACGACCTCGCTCCTGGGCGTGGCGCCGGAGCAACTCGTGAACGACGCCCGGCCGGTGCTCGACGCGATCGAGCCGGCGGACATCGAAATGGTGCGTGCATCGATCCGCGACTCGGCGGCGCAGCTGACCACTTGGGTGTCCGAATTCCGGATCCGCCAGGCGGACGGCGCGGTGCGCTGGCTGTTCGGCAACGCCCAGCCGGAGAAGCTCGGCGACGGCGGAGTGCTGTGGCACGGGTTCATCACCGAGGTGACCGCCCGCAAGAGGGTCGAGGCGCGCCTGCGTGAACAGGAGGCGTTCCTCAAGGAACTCTTCAGCGGGATCGACCTGCCGCTCTGGGTCATCGATGTGCTCGAGGGCGGCCGGTACCGCTTCGCGGGAGTGAACCCATCGTTCGAGCGCAACGCCGGGCTCGCCGCGGCGGCGATCATCGGCCTCGGCCCGTGCGAACTCACACCGTTGCTGCCGGTCGAGATGGGTCGGCAGATGGAGGAGCATTTCCACGACTGCGTGCTCGCGGGGACCACGATCAACTACGAGGAGTCGATCACGGTCGGCGGGCGCGAACGCTGGTGGCTCACGCAGCTGAAACCGGTGCGCGACGAGGACGGCCGGATCACGCGCCTGATCGGCTCCGCGATCGAAATCACCGAGCGCATGGAGATGGAGCAGCGGCTGCGCGAGAGCGAGGAACGATTTTTCCTGATCGCGCGCGCCACGAGCGACGCGGTGTGGGACTACGACCCGGCGGCCGGTTCGCTCTGGTGGAGCGACGGCGTGACACGGCTCTTTGGTTACGACCAGCCGGGCGCGATGGCCGGGCTGCGCTGGTGGTTCGCGCGGGTGCACCCGGAGGACCGGGCGCTGGTCGAAGACGGCTTCACCGCCGCGCTGGAGTCCGTCGCGGAGCGGTGGGAATGCGAGTACCGCTTCCTGCACGCGGACGGGCGCTGCCTCTACGTGTTCGATCGTGCCTTGATCCTGCGGGGCTCCGGCGGGCGGGCGATCCGGGTGGTGGGCGGCATGATGGACGTGACCGAGCAACGCGCGGTGCGCGACGCGATGCGCGCGGCGCGGGAGGCGGCCGAGGCGGCGAATGCGCGGCTCCAGGAATCCGTGCAGCGGGCGAACACCCTCGCGCGCGAGGCGGCGGCGGCGACGGTGGCGAAATCCGAGTTTCTCGCGAACATGAGCCACGAGATCCGCACGCCGCTGAACGCGATCATCGGCATGGGCGGGCTGATCCTCGGCACCGAGCTCACGGAGCAACAGCGGGAGTTCGTCGAGACGATCCGAGTCTCGGGCGACACGTTACTCTCATTGATCAACGACATCCTCGATTTCTCGAAGATCGAGTCGGGCAGCCTCGAACTGGAGGCCGTGCCGTTCGAGTTGCACGGCTGCGTGGAGGCGGCGCTCGACTTCCTGGGTGCCCGCGCGGGCGAGAAGCGGCTCGATCTCGTCTACTGGATCGAACCCGCGGCCCCTGCTGCGGTGGTGGGCGACGTGACCCGTGTGCGCCAGGTGCTCGTGAATCTCGTGGGCAACGCCGTGAAGTTCACCCGCGAGGGCGAGGTGTATGTCGGCATCGAGCGGATCGGACTCGAGGACGGTGCGGTGCGGTTGCGTTTCACGGTGCGCGACACCGGTATCGGGATACCGCCGGAGCGGATGGATCGGCTGTTCAAGAGCTTCAGCCAGGTCGATGCGTCGACGACGCGGAAATTCGGCGGCACCGGGCTGGGGTTGGCGATCTGCCGCCGGCTCGTGGAGTTGATGGACGGGCGGATTTGGGTCGAGAGCGAGCTCGGCCGCGGAAGCCGTTTCATCTTCGAAATCCGGCTCGGGCTGGGCGGTGGTACGGAGTCACTGAACTTCTCGCGACCGATCGAGGCATTGGCGGGGCGACGGGTGTTGGTCGTGGAGGACAACGCGGCGGCGCGCGAAGTCATGGCGCGGCATCTGGGCAACTGGGGTCTGAGCCCGCGTACGGCGGCTTCGGGCGAGGAGGCGCTGGAATGGTTGCGGCGTGAGGCGGCGGACTTGGTTGTGATCGATCAACAACTACCGGGCTACGAAGGGATCGAGCTGCTGCGCCGGTTGCGCGAGTTGCCGAACGGCGCCGGTCTGCCGGCGCTGCTGGTCTCGAGCTTGAATGCGTTCGGGCAGGTGCCGGCAGATTTCGGTTCGGTCGCCCAGCTTGCGAAGCCGCTGAAGAGCGGAGTCTTCCGCGAGGCGATCCTGCACGCGCTCGGCGGACGGGGGCGCCCGGTTGCCGCGGTGCCGGTGCGGCCGGTGTCGCCGCGCAAACTTGCCGAGGATCACCCGCTTTCGATCCTGCTCGCCGAGGACAACGTCACGAACCAGCGCGTGGCGCAGCTCATCCTCAACCGGCTCGGCTACCGTGCCGACATCGCCAACAACGGGGTCGAGGCGCTCGCGGCGTTGGGACGGCAATGCTACGACGTGGTTTTCCTGGATGTGCAGATGCCGGAGATGGACGGGCTCACCGCGGCGAAGGAGATCACCCAACGCCTACCGCAGACGAAGCTGCCACGGTTGATCGCGATGACGGCGAACGCGATGGTGGGGGACCGTGACGAATGCTTGGCGGCGGGCATGCACGACTACGTGGCGAAACCGGTGCAGGCCGCGGAGCTGGAGGCGGCATTGCGGCGCGCGATCGAGCAGCGGGAGAGTTCGGTCTGACCTCCGCGCGACGTGCGGGCGCTGATCAGGTCTTGGCGCGCGGCCAATCGGTGCGCGTGCCCGGGATGTGCTTGTTGCCCCACTCGGCGGCGGCGAAGAGAACCGGCTTGAGATCGCGGCAGGCGGGGGTGGGGGCGTATTCGTGGCGGACGGGATTGTCCTGGTAGGCGGTCTTCTCGAGGAGGCCGGCCTGCTCGAGACGTTTGAGGCGCTCGGCGAGGATGTTGGTCGGGATCCCTTCGGGCGAGGCGAGGAAATCGCCGTACCGTCGGCGCCCAAGCAGAAGATCGCGCACGATGAGCAACGTCCACTTGTCGCCGAGCAGATCGAGGGTGCAGGCGAGCGGGCAGTCGGAGCGGGCGGGACCGGCGGGACGTTTCGGGCGGGATCGTTTCAACCGGGCCACTGTGGGGCGGGCCGCCGCGGCCGACAAGGCGAACCCCGGTCGCCGATTAGCGACTTGCAAAGAACAAGAGACGGGGGTTCACACGGCTTGCAAATCGCAAGTAACACCATGAAACCAACGCACTCCGCCGCCTTCGCTCCTGTCGCCGTCGCCGATTTCGGGCCGCTTGCCGCACTCGGGAGCCGCCCCGACTCGGTCCTTGCCGGGAAGGTTTTCCTCTCGAAACCGCTCGGCCTGACGAGCTGCGAGATCAGCCTGAACCGCGTGCCGGCCGGGCAGGGTTATCCCTTCAAGCACAAGCACCGGCGCAACGAGGAGGTGTTCATCGTGATCGGGGGGCGAGGGGTGTTTCTGGCCGATGGTCGCGAGATCCCGCTGCGCGAGGGCAGCGTGGTGCGCGTGGCGCCGGAGGTGGAGCGCACGTTGGCGGCCGCCGAGGATGTGCCGCTCGACTACATCTGCTTCCAGGCGCCGCAGGGCGCGATGCCCTACAGCTTCATGGAGGACGGATACCCGACATCGTTCGAGGTGCCGTTCAAGCACACGCTCCCCGTGCCCGAGGCGCTGCGCCGCAAGCTGCAGGAGAGGTGACGGCGCGTTGTCGTTATTTGACGACAAACCGGACCGGGTACGCGGCGAAATTTCCGCTCGCCAGCTGTCACCGCCGCTTTCGTACTCCTCCGCGGCTGAGACCTTAACCCGCAGTTGCGGCCTCGGCCGGACCCCCGCCTGGCCCCCCACACTGGTTCAGCGGGGGTTTTCCGTGTCCGGTCTCGACGAAAGGCCGAAACGAACGACCCGCCTCCGTTACGGAAGGCGGGTCGAAAGTGGTGGCCCAGGGCGGGATCGAACCGCCGACACGCGGATTTTCAGTCCGCTGCTCTACCAACTGAGCTACCGGGCCACGTCGGTGAGGGGGCGAATGAAGGTGGCGGGCTTTGGATGCGTCAATGGGATTTTTCCGCGGGACCGAGAGCAGCCGATCTCGTTGCGAGGGTTCCGACTGGCGCAGGGTTGCTGTAGGCCAGATTGGCGACCTGCCTTCCCCTGCGGGGCCACCTCGGCGAGGTCGGGCAGCCGATCCGGCATCGCCGCTCGCGCGAGCGGCGCCGCAGTGGAAGCGCGGCTATCCGACGAGCGCGCGCAGGTCGGCGAGTTCGAGCCGGGAGTTCAGGGCGTCGCTGGCTTCGAAGACCTCGGCGAGGAGCTGGCGCTTGGTTTCCTGCAGCTGCAACACCTTCTCCTCGACGGTGCGGGTGGCGACGAGTTTGTAGCTGGTGACGACCCGGGTCTGCCCGATGCGGTGGGCGCGGTCGGTCGCCTGCGCTTCGGCGGCGGGGTTCCACCACGGGTCGAGATGCACGACGGTGTCGGCGCCGGTGAGGTTGAGGCCGGTGCCGCCAGCTTTGAGTGAGATCAGGAAAACGGGCACGGAGGCGTCGGCTTGGAAGCGGTCGACTTCGGCCTGCCGCGCCTTCGCGCTCATGGAGCCATCGAGGTAACAACAGGGCACTTCCTGCGCGGCGAGTTCCTCGCGCACGAGACCGAGCAGGCGGGTGAACTGCGAGAAGACGAGGAGGCGATGGCCGTCGTCGAGCGCCTCGGAGAGCAGCTCGCGGAACACCGCGAGCTTGGCGGAATCGGCAGCGGCGAAACGCGACGTGGCCTCGGGTTTCTCGACCAGGCGCGGATCGCAACAGACCTGCCGCAGCCGCAGGAGCTGCGTGAGCACGGCGAGGCGGACCTGCGATTCGGGGCGACGATCATAGGCGAGCGCGTCGATCTCGCGGTCGGTGGCGGCGCGAACCTCGTCGTAGCAGGCGCGCTGCTTGTCGGAGAGTTCGCACCACAGAACCTGCTCGAGCTTGGGCGGCAGTTCGGTGGCGACCTGCGCCTTGGTGCGACGGAGGATGTAGGGCGCGGTCTGGCGGTGGAGGCGTTGCTCGTGCCACTTGCGCTCCTCACCGCGGGCATCGCCCGGGATCTGGCCCACGGCGCCGGGGAGCACGATGTCGAAGAGCGAGCGGAGGTCGTCGAGCGAGTTCTCGACCGGCGTGCCGGTGAGGCAGAAGCGCGCGCTCGCGGAGAGCGCCCGGAGCGCGGCGGCGGCCTGGGTGCGGCGGTTCTTGGCGTGCTGGGCCTCGTCGGCGATGAGGCAGCGCAGGTCCGCCTCGGCGAAGAGCTCCTGGTCGCGCACGAGCGTGCCATAGGAGGTGACGACGACATCATGCGTACGCCCGTCGGGTGACGCGGCGAGGCGGTTGGCCCCGTGGTGCACGAAGACGCGCAGCTCGGGTGCGAAGCGCGCGAGCTCGCGTCGCCAGTTTTCGGTGAGCGAGGCGGGGCAGACGACGAGAGAGGTGGCGCTTGCGGGTGACGGGGAACGGGTGGCCGCTGATGGGGCGGCGTGCAG
>DATGXA010000159.1:0-2031 GCA_035299125.1 Opitutaceae bacterium | reverse complement strand
GACGAGCCGTTTTGCACCAAGGAGAACTGCCCGCCGCCGAGCGCGTTGCCGGCCTCGAACAGCGTGGAGTCGATGGTCACGTTGCGAGGCGTAAGGCCGGAGATCGTCGAGCTCGTGAGCAACGTCCAGACGTAGCTCTGGGAATTGTCGAAACCGGCGACCGCTCCGCTCGTCCCGTTGGTGCCGAGGCCGATCAACTCGAGCGTGAACGGATTCGTATCCGTCGCCCCGATCGAGAGCGCACCGCCCAGGCGGAGGAGATCCCAACCGGTGCCGGCGACGCCGCCAGCACCGGAGATCTGCCACTCGTAGCTGCCGCCGCCGTTCCACGTCTGCGCGCCCGTGGTGAGCGTCCCGACGCTCGACACGCCCGCGACGGACATCGCGCCCGGCGAGATGGTGCCGTTGAGGATGACGCTGGCATCGTTCGTCGTGCCGGTGCCGGCGAACACCGCGCCGGGGGCCACGGTGACCGTGGACTCGCGGGAGATCGACCCATTGAGGACGAGCGTGCCGGCGAGGATCCGCGTCGCGCCAGTGTAGGTGTTCGCCCGTGTGAGCGTGACGATGCCGTTGGTCGTCTTCGTGAGGCCGACCGACGTCGCGTCGCCGAGCCACCAAGTTGGCGAGAACGGGTTCGAGAGGATGACGTCGGCCGTGCCGCTGCGCACGTCGAACGCACTCGCGGAGGTTGCGGAACTGGTCAGAACGCCCAGCGCGGCGGAAGCGCCACCGGTGATGGCGCCGCCGTTCAGCGTGAACACGTCCGTGTCTTCGATGAAGTTGCCGAGGTCAAACGTGCCGCCGTTGAGCGTGAGCGCGCAGTCGCGGTTAATGAAATCAAGGTCGGTCGTGCCGCCGAGGCGGACGGTGCCGGCGTTGACGGAGAGCGATCCCGTGAAGGTGTTCTCGGCGGTAAGCGTGAGCACGCCGTCGCCAGCCTTGAGCACGTTGATGTTCATGCCGGCCAGCGCCGCGCTGATCGTCGCGACACTGGTGCTGGTCCCGGCGACGGTGATCGTGGGAGAAACGCCGGTGAGCGTGATCGAGTTGCCGGTAATCGCGTAGCCGGAGGTCGAGAAGAGCAGGCCGTTGGCGGAGATGCCGCTTCCGAGGTCCACGCTTCCGCTCGTGCCACCGAAAATGGCGCGATTCGACCCGCCATTCCGCCAACGTGTGAGTGTGCCGGTCGCACTGTCGCGACGCCAACGGTTGTTGTTGCTCGTGTCCCACGTTCCCGTGCCGCCCGTGCCGGAGTTCTTGCCGTTTGCGTCCCAATAATAGTCAGTGGCGCCGATCGGTGAGACGGCGATTAACGGGAGCGCCAACAGCCCAAGAAGCTGCAACAGATGGCGCGTTCGGTGCACAGGGGATGGCCGGAACATACCAGGATGCCAGGACCCCACGCCTGAGAGGAAAATCGGTGCCGCGTTCTGCGACACCATTCTGCAGGTCGTCGGTGGGGGCGATGACGTGTGGATGAGAACTAGTGTGTTTCCCTCGGTGCAAGCCGGGAAGAAACACCCAAGGCACACTCCCCAACGAGAAACTAGGGTATCAACCCCAGATCGAAGGAGCCCCGTTTGGCAGGCACAGGGACGTCGCACGACCGGCGTCACGCGCCGCGCACCGACCGGGCCAGCGCCTTGCGAAGCAGCGCGCAGGTCCCATCATGCGCCGCCATGTACCGAATCATCGGCGGCGACGGCCGCGAGTACGGCCCGGTGTCCGCGTCGCAAATCGAACAATGGATCGCGCAGAATCGCGCGAACGGCAGCACCCGCGTGCGCACCGACTCGACGGCCGAGTGGCGTCCGTTGTCCGAGCTCCCGGAATTCGCCGCGGCACTCGCCGTCCGGAACGCGCCTCCGCCCCTGCCCGGCGAGTCCATTGCGTCCGGCACGCCTGCGGAACCAGCGACACCCGCCTCCACGCCCGAGCCGGCCACGGACGACGCGGCATCGGTCCCGCACGCGAGCGACACCGCCCCGGTGGATCGCGCCGCCGAAGCGCGCGCGGTCGCCGGCCGAA
>DATGXA010000158.1:0-4763 GCA_035299125.1 Opitutaceae bacterium | reverse complement strand
GCCGTCGCGGATGGCGCGAGCGCGCGCAACCGTTGGCGGGCTCGCGTGCAGTCGCTCGTCGACGAAGGTGCGCTCGTGCGTGTGGAGCTGGACTGCGGTTTTCCGCTGGTTGCACGGCTGACGCGGCAGGCGGCCGGAGAGTTGGAGCTGGAGCCCGGCGCGGCGGTGTTCGCGCTGGTGAAGGCTCCGAACGTGCATCTCGTCGCGCGCTGAGCTCCGAGAGACGGCTCCGGCGGACCGAGTTCGGGACGCGGAACCACACGGGGCGGCCGTAGTCGGAGCTCTCTCGACACCATGGCGACGACGAACGAGTCCGACGATATGAGACGAATGCCGCCGCATTGGCTGCGCTGGGTGCTGGTGTTCGGGCCGTTGATCTTGGCGCTGGTCATCCTGCAGCTCTGGTTGAGCGGGCGCTTCGATCTGGTGACCGCGCTCGTGCTGGCCTCGACCGACACGTTGCCGTGGTTCGTGGCGTTGCCCGGGGTGCTGTGGCTGGCGAACCGATTTCCGTTCGAGGACGCGGCCCGGTGGCGTCGTGCCGCGCTTCACATCATGGTGAGTCTGGCGGTGGCGTTCCTGCTGCCTCTGGCCGCGCTCGGGTTGATGCGTGCGACCGGAGTCGAGCCCAGGCCCGGCGGTGGTCGTCAACCGCCGTCGCCGGAGGGGTTCCTCCCGCCGCCGGAGGAGGACGGTCAAGCGCGGAGGGGGCCGCCACCGAGCGAGCCCGGGTCGCGGCCGCCGCACCTCTGGCGGATGGCGATGACGCGGATGCCGTTGCACTGGCTGTTCTATGCGCTCGTCTTGGCGGCGATGCAGGTCTGGCGGGCGACACGGCAGAATCAGGAACGGCTGCGGCGGACGGCGGAGCTGGAGCGTCAGCTCACGGAGGCGCGCCTCACCGGTCTCACGCGACAGCTGCATCCGCATTTTCTCTTCAACACGCTGAACATGATCGTGTCGTTCGTGCGCCCGGATCCAGTGCGCGCGGAGGAGATGCTGATCGACCTGAGCGAACTGCTGCGGCATGCGCTGCGGGCGTCCGACCGGCACGTGGTGCCGTTGGCGGAGGAGTTGGAATTGCTGGATCGTTATCTCGGGATCCAGCGTGCGCGGTTTGGGCGGCGCGTGCGTGTGGAGCAGTCGGTGGCGCCGCAGGCTCTCGCCGCGAGCGTGCCGGTGTTGTTGCTGCAACCCTTGGTCGAGAACGCCGTGCGGCACGGCCTCGACGAGAGCGACGCGGCGGTGACGATCACGATCGAGGCGAGGCTCGACGGCGAACGGCTCCGCTTGGCTGTGCGCGACGACGCGCCCGGGGCGGGCGGCGGCACCTCGGGCGAGGGCATCGGGTTGGCAAACACTCGCCAGCGACTTGCGACCCTTTACGGGCGGGATTTCGAGTTTGGCGCGGGACCGCGCACCGGCGGCGGGTTCGCCGTAGATTTCGTGTTACCTTTCCAACCAAGCGGCGTCTCTCCCGGGAATCCATGACCAACCTCCGTGTTTTCCTCGTCGAAGACGAAGCTCCCGCTCGCCAACGGCTGCGCACCATGCTCGCGACGGAAGCGCAGCTCACGCTCGTGGGCGAAAGCGATGGTGGTCCGCACGCCGTCGCCGAACTGCAGGCCGCGAAACCCGACCTGCTATTTCTCGACCTGCACCTGGGTAAACGCGACGGCTTCGCACTGCTCGACGAGGCGGGCCTAGCCCCCGCACCGGCTGTGGTCGTGATCACCGCCTACGCGGAGCATGCAGTGGAGGCATTCGAGCGCGGCGCCACGGATTACCTGCTGAAACCGTTTCGGGCGCCGCGTTTGCGTGCGGCGATCGCGCGCGTGCGCGAGGTTTTCGACAGCCGAGCAGCAACGAACGAGGAGCGGAACGAGGGAGCATGGTTGCGGCGTTTTGTGGTGCGGAACGAGCGGCACTTGGCGGTGGTCCCCGTCGAGCAGGTGGATTGGCTGGCGGCGGCCGGCAACTACGTGGTGCTGCACACCGGGCGATCGACGCACGTGCTGCGCGAGTCGCTGGTCGCGCTCGAGGAGCGGCTCGATCCCTCGGCGTTTGTGCGCATCAGCCGTTCGGCGATGGTGAATCTCGACCGAATCAGCTCGCTGGCGACCGACGACAGCGGCGACTCGTCCGTGACGCTCGCGAACGGCGAGCGTCTCTCGTTGACGCGCGGTATCCGGGAACTGCAGGCGCGACTGGAGATCGGCTGAGCCCTCCGCTGAGCGCAGCGCGGAACGAAGAAACCCTCGCCGGTGCAAGGCGGGCGGGGGGCGCGTTCGAAGACGGTTTAGGCGACGCCGAGGAGGCTCGTCGAACCGCCGCTGGTCATGCTCGCGGCGCTGTTTGTGTACGTTCTGCCGAAAGATTGTTGGCGAGCCTCACTCATGGTCTCGAGCAGCTTGGTGAATTCGGATTCGCCGATCTGCCCGTCGGAATCGCTGTCCAGTTTCGAGAAGAGCTCGGTGATATCCGGGGCGGCGCCGGAATCGCCGAAATCGGTGGGTTGGCGGCTTTCGAAGTCGGCCTTGAGTTCGCCGAGCGAGATCTGGCCATCGGAATCCGAGTCGATCTTGGCAAAGAGGTCGGAGGCGCTCGGCGGCTCTGAACCCTCGGGAGGCGGGGGCAGGCGGGATCCATCGCTCTTCTGCATCTCCTCCATGGCCGTTGTGAATTCGGTCTCGCTGACCGAGCCGTCGCCATCGCCGTCCATCTTGGCGAAGAGTTGTTCGGGATTCGGCGGCTTCGGGGTGCGTTCGCGCACCTGCCGGGTGTTCGTGCTTGAGCCGAGGAGAGCGCTCGCGGAGGAGGTGGAATTGCTGATTGACGAGATCATGGCGTTGCTTGGCGCGTGATGGGCGTGTTGCGGGGAGGTGGAACGATTGCGCTCCATGTATCGGTTACGCGCGGCGCTGGTGCAGGCGGGCGACCGTATGAAAGCGCAGGTTCACGACGGGAAAACGCCGTTCGTCACCAACACCCCGTCCGTCGCGCTCTCGGCTCAGTAGCGCAGCGGCTTCACGCAATACTCGCCGCCGAGGACGAGGTACTCGGATTCCCCCTCGAGAAGGTGCCGCGGCAACAGCCCGCTGAAGAACACGATCTTGGCGAGCGGCACGCGCATCTCCCAGACGGAGGACCCGAACTCCCACGCCACTTCGCGATCGCAGGTGAACGAGCTGAGGTTGTTCAACCGGACGACCGTGGTGTCGCCGCCGGTGTCTCCGCTAATCGCGTACTCGGCGGGATCGTGCGTGCCGCGGTAGAGCGTGAGGTGGCTGGCGCCCGGATGGCGGCGGGCGAGTTCGTCCTGGCAGAACGTGTAGAGCAGATCGAGTTGCATGGCCACGCCGATAGTCTGCGCGGCCCCCTTCATGCGATCGGCGGTGTACTTCTCGCGCGCCGCCGGGTCGGTGGCGAGCAGACCGCCGTGATAGGTGGCGCGCAGGCCGAAGCGGCTCTCGACCCAGGCTTTGAGGACGGCGCCAGCGTGGCCGTTGCTGTCGACACCCCAGTTGGCGAGAAACCGGACGTAACTGTGGCGGAGGCTCGCGCGTGCGGCCGCCTCGTGCTGTTTCCACTCGTGCAGGCGGAACTTCACGGAGACGTAGTCGTGGAAGATCTCGCCGCGCAGGGCCGGATCGGGCGTGGCGGCGAGTCGAGTGAAGAGGCGCTTGTCGGTGGCGCGCGCGCCGTCGATCTCGATTGGCTCGGGCGACTCCTGGAACTCGCGCGAGCCGATGACCCAAGGCGGGAGGTTGCAGCGGCAGAAGCTGGTGGATGGTGCGCCGGAGTTCATGCGACGGCGGAAAAGGGCTCCGGCGCCGCGGCGGCCGACACTGCCGGGGTGCGGACGGGAAGCGGTTGGGGCAGGGCGAGCAACGACGCGGTCTGGCGCTGGATGCGTTCGACGATGCCGTGATCGAGTTGTTTCAGCCAGCGTGGTGGAATGCCGGACACCCCGTAACAGGCGCCGGCGAGTTGGCCGGCAAGCGCACCCGCGGTGTCGGCATCGCCGCCGCGGTTCACGACATCCGTGATGCATGCTTCGACGCTGTCGGTGCGGAAGAACGCGTGGAGCACGGTCTGAACGGTGTCGACGACGAAGCCGCTCGTGTTCCCCGGCCAGGGCTCGAAACGGAATTGTGGATGATGGGCGAGCGCTGCGGCGACGATGCGGCGGCACGCGCCGATCGAAGCGCCGAGGAGAAGCAGTCGCGTGAGCTCGGCGAAGAGCAGCGTGGCGGCATCGGAGAGCGGATGGTGGTGCGTGATGTGGGCCTGTTCGAGCGAGCAGCAGGACAGGAGCGATGGTTGCGCGTGCGTGGCGAGCACGACGGGCAGGTTGCGCATGACGGCGCCGTTGCCGGCGTTGTCGTCGGCGGGCGGAGTGCAGAGGGTGCCCTCCAGCAGATAACGGCGGATGCCGCGCCGACAGGTGTGTCCGATATCCGGTGGTCTGCTGCGCATCCATCCGACGAACGAGTCGGCCACCATTGTGAGGTCCCAACCGCGTGCCGCGAGAAGCGCGTCGCCGAGCGCGAGCGACATCTGGGTGTCGTCGGTGACCTGACCGGGTTTCAGGCGAAGCCAACCGCCACCGACGATGTGGTGATGTCCGCCGCGGAAAGTGGCGGCGATCTCGCGCGCGGTCATGAACTCCACAGTGGCGCCGAGCGCATCGCCGATGGCGAAGCCGAGGTACGCGCCGAGGGCGCGTTCGGTGAGCGTGAGGGCGGGGGAGGTCACGGATT
>DATGXA010000157.1:0-9028 GCA_035299125.1 Opitutaceae bacterium | reverse complement strand
GTGCACGCGGTGTTCATCCCCGAGATGCAGATCGACATCGCCGCCGAGGCGAAGCGCCTGAAGGCCGTGATGGATAAGGGCGACAACGTGAACATCTTCATCTCCGAGGGCGCCGGCGTGGAGGCGATCGTCGCCGAGATGCAGGCCAAGGGCCTCGAGGTGCCGCGCGACGCGTTCGGTCACGTGAAGCTGGATGCGGTGAACCCCGGCAAGTGGTTCGGCGACCAGTTCGCCAAGATGCTCGGCGCCGAGAAGACGCTCGTGCAGAAGAGCGGCTATTTCGCCCGTGCCGCCGCCGCGAACATCGACGACCTCCGCCTCATCAAGAGCTGCACCGACCTCGCCGTCGAATGCGCCCTGCGCCGCGAAGGCGGCGTGATCGGCCACGACGAGGACAAGGGCAATGTGCTCCGCGCGATCGAGTTCCCGCGCATCAAGGGCGGCAAGCCCTTCAACATCGACACGCCGTGGTTCGTCGAGTTGCTCGCCGCGATCGGCCAGCCCAAGGGCGGCAAGGTCGACGTGAAGCACTGAGGCGCGCGGCACGCCGCGTGCCGCGCATTGAAGTAGAAGGTCGAAGTTCAAGCCAAGCGCCGCTCCGAAACGGGCGGCGCTTCTTCATGGGCGGTGGGACGCCCGTGGTGCCGCTCACGAGAGCGGCGCTCCGCGCGCCGGTCCAGAAAACAGAAGAGCCGCTCTTGCGAGCGGCTCCACGTTTCTGATGCTGTCGACTGGTTCGCTGCGGTCGCTTACGCGAAGTCCTCGACGGGCAGGAGGAGCGAGGGGCCCTTCACCGTCGGGAGCTTGGCGATGGCAGCGCGGGCCTTGTCCATCGCTGCGCGGCTGGCGACGTGCGTCATCAGGATCAGCGGCACCGTCTCGCCTTCGTGACCCTCGGGCTGGACGATCGAGGCGATGCTGATGCCGGCGTTGCTGAGCAGCGAAGAGACCTTCGCGATCACGCCGGGTTTATCGACGACGTTGAGGCGGAGATAGAAACGCGAGGACGTTTCGCTGAACGGCACGACGGCGCCGGCGGGCGCGGTCGGCGCGAAGGCGGGCACGCGGTCGAGCGTGCCGCGCGAGATGTCGAGACCGGCGTCGGCGAGGTCGCTGAGCACGGCGGAGGCGGTGGCGTCCTTGCCCGCGCCGCGGCCGTAGTAGAGCGTGTCGCCGATCGGGAAACCGGAGACGAAGACGGCGTTGAAGACGTCGTTCACGCTCGCGAGCACGTGGCTCTGCGGCACGAGGGTGGGGCTCACGGCGACGCTGATGCGCGCGCCGGCGGCCTTGGCCTTTTTGCCTTTCGGCGCCTTGGCGGGCGGAGCGAGGCGGACGGAGCCGAGAAGCTTGATCGTGTAGCCGAGTTGCTGCGCGAAACGGATGTCGAGCGGCGTGAGCGTGCGGATGCCTTCGACGTGGATCTCGTGGTGGTCGACCCAGAACCCGTGCGCGAGCGAGGCGAGGATGCCGGTCTTGTGGGCGGCGTCGTGGCCGTCGACATCGAGCGTCGGATCGGCCTCGGCGTAGCCGAGCCGCTGGGCGTCGGCGAGCACGTCGGCGAAGGCCGCGCCCTCGCGCGTCATGCGAGTCAGGATATAATTGCAGGTGCCGTTGACGATGCCGTAAATGCGCTCGAAACGGTTGCCGACGAGCGCCTCGCGCAGCGTCTTGATGATCGGGATGCCGCCGGCGACGCTCGCCTCGTAATAGAGGTTGGTGCCGGCCTTCTTCGCCGCGGCGAAGAGCTCGGGGCCATGCGCCGAGAGCAGTGCCTTGTTGGCGGTCACGACCGCCTTGCCGCGCTCGAGGGCGGCGAGCACGATGACCTTGGCGATGCCGGTGCCACCGACGAGTTCGGTGACGATCTGGATCTCGGGATCCTCGACGACTTCCTTCCAGTCGACGGTCATGAGTTCGCGGGTGATCGGGTAGGGGCGGGGCTCGTCGAAGGCCTTCACGGCGACCTTCTTCACGACGAGGCGGACGCCCGTTCGCGCGGCCATGAGCTCCGAATTCTGCTGGAGCGCGTTGAACACGCCGCTGCCCACGGTGCCGCCGCCGATCATGCCGATGTTGACCTGTTTCATAGAGGTAAGGGCGGGCAGCAAAGACGCGCGCCGGAGCGGCGACAACGTTTGTTTGGCAAATTCGCCGCGGCCGTTGAATCGGCCTGACGGTGGGCCGTTTGGGGCGGGACGCACCACGCCGCAAGTGCCGTGGCCCAAGGCGCGGACGTAACACAATAGATTACATCCGCGACGCCGCGCCGTTGCCTTCCGCGACGCATTGAACGCCGGTCCGCGGGTGCGTGGGCGGAGGAAAACGTGTCGCGCGGGCGGCGGCGGTTGCGGCAGGCTGCGCGTCATGGAAACCCCTCCTCCGACCGCGAGCGCACCGAGGTACAGAGTGGCGTTGATCGGCTGCGGCCGGCCGTGGCGCACGGAGGGCGCGACCGGATTCGGCATGGCTCACCGGCATATGGCGGGCTACGCGGCGACCGGACGCTGCGAGCTTGTGGCGGTGTACGATCGCACGCCGGCGCGCGGCGCGGAGTTCGTCGCCGTGCACAACCCGCGCGCCCGGGTCCACGGCGACTACGCGCGCATGATGGAGGCGGAGCGGCCGGACATCGTGAGCGTCTGCCTCTGGCCGATGCAGCACGCGGAGGTCGTGTGTCG
Organism: Opitutaceae bacterium; assembly: GCA_035299125.1. Classification (GTDB taxonomy): domain Bacteria; phylum Verrucomicrobiota; class Verrucomicrobiia; order Opitutales; family Opitutaceae; genus CAJCBL01. Next base: position 6,347 of record DATGXA010000157.1, on the reverse strand, counting down.
CGTGGCGGAGTTTCGCCCGAAACTCATCCTCTGTGAGAAGCCGATGGATATCCACTGGGACGCCGCGCTGCGCATGCACGAGGTCTGCCGCGCGCACGGCGTGTTGCTCGGGATCAACCACCAGCGGCGCTTCAACCTGCCGCTCGTCCGCGCGCAGGCGTTGCTCGAGGCCGGCGAGATCGGTGCGCTGCGGCGGATGGAAGGAGCGTGGCGCGACGCCGCCGACACCGGCTCGCACGTGTTCGACATGATGTTTTTCTTCAACGGCGACTCGCCGGCCGACTGGGTGCTCGGTCAGATCGACCTGCGCGACGCGCAGACGGTGTTCGGCGCGGTCCAGGCCGGGCACGGTTTCACCGAGGTGCGCTTCAAGAACGGCGTGCGCGGCGTCTACCGCTTCGGCAAGGACCACGAGGAGAACGGCTGCCTGCTGCGGCTCGTCGGCGAGCGCGGCGAGATGGAGATCCTCAACTCGGCACCGTGGCTGCGCGTGCGCCGCGCCGGCGCGAGCGAGCCCGAGGCGGTCGATACGGGCGAGAGCATCCACGACGATCAGGCGATCCACCGCGGCATCGAGGACCTGATACGCTGCCTCGAACACGGCGGCGTGCCGCAACTCGACAGCTCGCGCGCGCTGCGGGCGACGGAGCTGATCTTCGCCACATACGAGTCATCGCGCCGCCGCGCGCGGATCGATCTGCCCTTACCCTCCGGACGTTGCGCGATGCTGGAGATGATCGCCACAGGCGAGATGAAGGTCGGGTAGGGCGATCGGGACGGCAAGAGGTGCGGCGTTTGCCGTGTCCAATGCAGCTACGCGTTCGGCGCATCCCACGGGTGGCAGCGCTGAAGGAATGCGACGCATTCGTCGGCGTGCGTCATCGCGACCAGATGGCCTGCGTCGAGCAACAGGTCGGCGTTCGCCGGTGCGGGGATCACATGATCGCTTCGGCCATGGATGCGCAGCGGGCGCACAGACCAAGTATCGAGCCCGGTCCAATCGAAGATCGCGTGGCACATCGCGCGAATGAAGCTGGGCTGGCTTTCGGCAAACATCGCACTGAGTTCTCCGGGTAATTTTCCCGCCGAGAAGCGGACGAGTTCCAGCGGTGCGAGGCTCGCGAGTGGGTGCAGGACCGCGAGCAGCGGGGCGATCTCACTTGGCGATCGAGCACTTCCGATGAGCGCGAGCGCCCGAAGTCGGAGTTGGTTGGCGATTTCGCATGCGACGATGCCGCCGAGTGAGGACCCGAGCACAGTGTCGCCGTCGCGCATTCCGGCGTCGGCGATGACGCGAGTTGCGATGGCTCCGATCGAGTCTTCGCCGCGGTGCTCGGGCCAGTCGAGGAAGCGCGCATCCGGTAACGTGTGCCACACCGGTGCCGCGTACATCCGGTGGTCGGCGCCCATGCCGGGGAGGACGAAGATCATGACCGGAGGGATGCCAGCGTGAATGCAAGAGAGCGAGCAGGACGTAGCATTGACAAATCCTACAAATGTAGGAACAACGGCCTACGGTTGTAGTCTATCCTACCATGCCGCCCCGCATTTCCGCCTCCGAATGGGAAATCATGAACGTGCTTTGGGCTCGCAGTCCGCTGACTGCGCCCGAGGTGATGGCCGCGCTTCCGCCGGGCACGGAATGGGCCCAGAAGACGGTGAACACCTTTCTGGCGCGGCTTCTGGAAAAGGGCGCGGTGAGCGCGACGCGGCAGGGAAAGGCGAATCTCTACCGACCCGAACTCACGCGTGAGGATTGCGTCGCGAGCGAGGGGGCCTCGTTCCTCGAACGTGTCTTCCGCGGCGCGGCCGGCGATCTCGTGCTGCATTTCTGTGAACGCGCGGATCTCACGCCCGACGAAATCCGTGAACTCGAGGCGTTGCTGAAGTCGAAGAAAGGCCGGCGATGAACGGCATCGGTGCGCAGGTCTGGTCGCTGGCGCTCGAGCTCGCGTGGCGCGGGTCGTGCGTCGTGGCGGTGTTCTTCGGGCTTCGCAGCCTGTTGGCCGGGCGTGTGCCGGCGCGGTGGTTGTTCCTCGGCTGGGTGGCGGTGGGACTGCGGCTCGTGCTCCCGCTCGGCGTGCCCACAAGATGGAGCCCTTTCAACTGGGTCGCCGCCGAGCCGCCGGCCGCCACCGCGTTCGCACAGCCGCAGGGGAACGCAACGGATCTTGCGACTCCGCGGCCGACATCGCGCGGTGGCGCGATCGTGCCGACAGCAACCGCTGCGCCGCGCGGATTCGCCGCGACGGAGCTGCTCGGCGCGGTGTGGCTGGGCGGAGCGCTCCTGTCCTTGGCGACGCGGGCGATCGTGGGGCGCCGACAACTGCGCCGTTGGCGGCGGGGAGCGCAGCCCACAAGCGCCGACGTGCGCGCGCTCATCGGCGACGAGTGCGCGGCGGCGGGATGCCGAATGCCGTCCGTGCGCACGTCGCCGCGCGTGCCGGTGCCGGCGATCAGCGGACTGCTGCGGCCGACGCTGTGGCTGCCGGCGGGTCTCGCGGAACAGGTCGGCGAGACGGTGCTGCGCGACGTGATCCGTCATGAGCTGGCGCACTGGAGACGCGGCGACCTCTGGGCGCAGGAGTTGTTTGCGCTCGTGCGCGGTCTGCACTGGTGGAACCCGCTGGTGTGGTTGGCAATGCGCACCGCCCGCGCCGACGGCGAGATCGCCTGCGATGAATTTGTCATGCAACGGACGGCTTCTGCAGAGCCGTCCGCGTACGGAGCCTCCCTCCTCAAGGTCCTGGGAGCGGCAGGCGGACGAACTGGCACCTCGGCGGCTCTCGGGGTTTTCGAAACACAAAAACAACTGGAACGGAGAATCCTCATGATCGCGAAATATCGGACCCCTTCGCTGGGGCGGACCTTGTTCGGAATGGCGTTGGTCGCCGCTGTCGTGGCGATTGGGGCGACGCGGGAGCTGCGGGCGGAATCGTCGGCCACGGGCGCTGGTGCCCAAATCACAACGACGGCTCCAGCCGGATGGTGGGAGAACGGCAACGCAGTGGAGAAATACGTCGTCGGCACGGATGCCACCCAGGGCAAGCCGGCGCCGAGCGCCTACGTGAAATCGATCGCGGAGACCACGAACACCTTTGGCGGCATGATGCAGAGCTGCGACGCCACGGCGTTCCGCGGGAAACGCGTGCGCTTCTCGGGCCTGCTGAAAACGCGGGATGCCGCCAGCGGCGCGTGCCTCTGGTTGCGCGTCGACGGGGCGGACGGAAAGTCGCTCGCGTTCGACAACATGCAGCGCCAGCCCGTGACCGGCACGAAGGACTGGACGCCGGCGGAGATCGTGCTCGATGTGCCGGAAGCGGCGGCGACGCTCAACTTCGGGTTCTTCCTGATGGATACTGGCCAGGCGTGGGTGAGCGCGCTGGCCTTCGAGGCGGCCGGGCGGGAAGTCGCCGTGACCGACAGCAAGGGTCGGTTACCGGACAAGCCGACGAATCTCGGTTTCGTCGCGCAGGCGGCGGAGTAGCCGAACTCGATCGCCATGCTTGCGCTAGGAGGCGGTCCTTGCCGCCCCCCCCGTTGGAGCTACACCGCCTCCTCGGCGAAACGGCCGAGGTGGCGGTAGTTCTGGTAGCGCTGTTCGAGCAACGTTTCGAGCGGGAGCGCGGTGATGGTGGAGAGATGGCGCTGCAGGGCGGCGTCGAGCGTTTGCGCGGCGGCGGCGGGATCGTAGTGCGCGCCGCCGAGCGGCTCGGTGAGGATCTCGTGGGCGACGCCCATGCCGGCGAGTTCGGCGGCGTTGAGCTTGAGCGCCTCGGCGGCTTGGGGCGCAGCGGCGCGGTCCTTCCAGAGGATCGCGGCGCAGCCCTCGGGCGAGATGACGGAGTAGTAGCTGTTCTCGAAAACGAGCACGCGGTCGGTCACGCCGATGCCGAGCGCGCCGCCGGAACCGCCTTCGCCGATGACGACGGCGATGCTCGGCGTGCGCAGGACGGCCATCTCGCGGATGTTCACCGCGATCGCCTCGGCCACGTGGCGCTCCTCGGCGCCGACGCCGGGAAACGCTCCGGGGGTGTCGATGAAGGTGATGAGCGGCAGGCCGAACTTTTCGGCGAGGCGCATGAGGCGCAGCGCCTTGCGGTAGCCTTCGGGGTGGGGCATGCCGAAGTTGCGCTCGAGATTCTCCTTCGTGTCGCGGCCTTTCTGCTGCGCGACGATCATGACGGGGCGGCCGTGGAACGTGGCGGTGCCGCCGATCAACGCACGGTCATCGTTGAACTGGCGGTCCCCGTGCAGTTCCTGGAACCCGGTGAAGATCGCGCCGATGTAGTCGAGCGCGTACGGGCGCTTCGGATGCCGCGCGATCTGGACTCGCTGCCAGGCCGTGAGGTTGCTGTAGATGGCCCGCTTCGTGGCGTCGATCTTCGCCTCGATGGCGGCGAAGTCGGCGGAGGCGTCGACCTTGTTCTTGAGCGACAGCTCGCGCAGGTGGGCGAGTTGTTTCTCGAGGTCACGGATCGGTTTCTCGAATTCGAGCAGGAGCTGCGGCTTTTCCATGGTAGTGGAGCTGGTCGCGGAAGCGCCGGTATGCGACGCGCGCGGGGCGGCGTCAACGGGCGGCGTGAGACGTGGGCGGAATGCAGCTCCGCGAATAACGTAACGGAACAGAAGTAGCGGGGCCGAATCGGCCGTCAAAGCACGGCGCCGAAGCGCGAAGGAAACGTAAGACTGCGGGCGGGCGTGGGCGCGGCGCGTTTCCTCTCGCAACGGGCGGGGGCGGGCGGTTCGATCCGCGGACCAACTGCGGATGAGAAGATCGCGGCGAAATTTCCTGCGCTGGCTCGCGGTGCTCGTGCTGCTCGTCGTCGTGCTCGGCGGCGTAGCGGTGACGGGGCACCTGCCGCTGTTGAATCGTTGGATCGAGCGGCGGCTGTTGGCCGAGCTGCGCGCGGCGGGCGTGGGCACCGAGACGACGAGGCTCCGCGAGCTGTCGTGGCGGCGCGCGGTTGCCGGGCCCGTGAGCTTCGATCTGCCGGGGCTGCACGTGCAGCTCGACGAGGCGCGCGCGGAACTCGGTTGGCGGGTGCTGACCGGGCGGCTTGCGCCGCGCGTGGTGCTGCGCGGACTGAGCGCGGAACTCGACCTGGCGCGGTGGGCGGAGTTGGCGAAGGCGCTGCCGGCGAGCGAGGGCAGTCTGCCCGCGGGCGAGATCGACATCGAGGCGGCGCGGCTGATGGTGCGTAATGGCGCGGCGGCCGTCGAGGTACCGTTCGCGGGTTCGCTGTCGACAGATGCCGCGGAACTGCGGGTGCGGTTTGCGGCGGAGGCGCCAGCCTTCACCGGCCGCGTCACGCTGCGGGCGGCGAAGTCCACCGACCTGGAATTTGCGGTGCAGGAGGGGAGCTTCGAGGTGGAGCGTTGGCGCGCCGTGTTGTTGGGCCTGATCGGTGCGCCGCTTGGGGCGGTAACGATAGAGCCGGCGGGGCGAATCCGAATCTCGGGCACGGCACGGCTTGCCGCCGACCGCTGGACCGCGGTGCGCGGCGAGGCGGAACTGCCGGCGCTTTCCTGGCGCGAGGGCGAGAATTCGGTCGAGTGTGGCACGACGAAGGTACGGGCCGGGTTCGAGAACGAAACGGCGTGGCAACTCGACGCCGCGACGGAGCGCATCGTCTGGAACGCGAGCGGCTGGCGCGCGGAATTGCTCGCACCGGAAATCGCCGCGCGGCCGGAGGCGACGCGAGCGCGTTTTCCGAATGGCAGTTTGGAGGGCGCCGGCGTGGCACTTGATCTCGGCGGCGAGGCGACGGTGCGCGGCTGGTCCGCGGCCGGGCCGGACACGGCCGAAGTGGTTTTGCGGATCGCGCGCGGCGAACTGAGGGACTGGCGGTTGAGCGCGCCGGCGGAATTGCGGGCTCGCTGGAACGGCGCGGAGCTCGGCGTTTCGCTGGAGTCGCTGGAACTCGACGGACCGTGCCGGTTGCAGGCCGCGGCTTGGGAGGCGACGCTCGGCGGCTGGCGCGAGGGACATCCGCGCGTCGTGGCGCGGGGCCAGGGGGCGGTCGAACTCGGCCGGCTGCTCGGTGCGAAGGGCGCGGAGTGGCGGTGCGAGCCGGCGATGGTCGCCGCGAAAATCGACCTCAGCGGCGTGCTCGACGCTGGCGCGGAAGCGGTGCGCGTCGAGCTCGCGGTGCCGGCGATGCGGCGCACGCTCGCGTTTCCCGGCGGTCGGTTTGAGGCGGTGCTTGGGGGCGATGCGGTGGTGAATCTCGACCGCGCGCATGTCTCCGGCCGCGCGTCGTTGGCCGCGCACGAGGTGCTGGGGCGACAGGGCGGCTGGTCGGTGCTGGCGCCGGAGGCGTCGCTCAATCTGCGCTGGCCGCGGG
>DATGXA010000156.1:0-10531 GCA_035299125.1 Opitutaceae bacterium | reverse complement strand
ACGTGGCGGAACGAGCGACATGCGACGCCGCGAGCGTGGCGCCCGCCCGTGGCGGCGCAACGCCGGGCTGCGACTCCGCCGGAATCCGCCGCACGCGCGGCCCCACTACACTCTTGCTCCGCCGATCGCGTCGAAATTGATTTCGTCTCGCATGAGCGAGGCCGGTGCAAGGCTCCGACCATGGATTTATGTCATCGGAAATTCTCTATCTCGGCACGAACGCGCATGTGGTGGCGGTCGACAAGGCGACGGGATCCACGCTCTGGCGGACCAAGCTCAAGGGCGGGTTCATCGGTAACACGGGGTTCGTGACCTTGCTTGTGCAGGACGACCGCGTGTTTGCGCATGCCGGTGGCGAACTCTTCTGTCTGGATCAGAAGACTGGCGCGGTCCTGTGGAATAACGGGCTGGAGGGGCTGGGCTACGAACTCGCCTCATTGGCGAGCGTGGGCGCGATGAGTGCGCCGCCACCATTGGCCGCCGCATTGCAGCAACGAAGCGCGACGGACACCGCGCTCACGTCCGGGCTGATCAACAGCCCCGGGCACTAGCCCGCAGGAGCGTAGCCACCGAATATCTTGGCCCGCATCGACCTTGGGGTGCCGCAATCGCCGATTATGTCCGACGAACAGCTTGAGAAACGGCTGGAACGGTTCGAGCGCACCGTCGCCACCTGCCTTTGCACGGTACCCGCGCTGTTTGGCGCGCAATGCCTCGCCGTCTCGCTGGCGGTGCCGATACTCGAGGAGATGTTCGTCGGCTTCGGATCGAAGCTTCCGGCGCTGACGTCGTTTGTGTTTGGTGCGCGGGCCCTTTGGGTCCTGTTCTCGCTCGGATTGCCGGCGACGGCGCTGTTTCTAGCCAGAAGGGCAAAGGCAACACACGCCGTGGTGTTCGCGACGATTGCCGGAGTCTCATTGTTCTTCATCGCGCAGTTTGTGACCATAGCGGCGTTTCTCCCCGTCTTTGAGTTGGCGAATGCTGTTGGCGGGAACCAATGAACCGTGGAGGGCTACGGAGCTTCCGGCGGAAACGGCCGGACGCGAGGTCCGGCCCGACAGCGGACAACTGCGGTGCGGCGCGATAGAGGAATCGGCGGGCCTTCCTGCGCGCGGCTACTTCGCGGGAGACGGCGGCCTTCGCAGTGTACTCCGGCAGCGCAGGGCGGACGTCAGCGCCGCAGGCGGTTGTCGGTGTTCACGAGCTTGCGGTAGCGGGCGGGGGGGATGCCGATGCGGGCGGCGAATTGGCGCGAGAAATAGCCGCGATCGGCGAAACCGATCTTCGCGGCGACTTCGTCGATCGAGAGCTCGCTGTAGTGGAGGAGCACGCAGGCTTCCTCGAGCCGGAGGTTGGCGAGGAATTCGCCGGGCGTGTGGCCCGTGGTCTGCCGGAAGAGCCGGATGAACGCGCCGGGGTGCAGACCGGCCTGCTGAGCGAGCGTGTTATTGGCGAGTTTGCGCGGGTACGCCGAGCGGATAGCGGCGGCGGCGGCGGTGATGCGCGAGTCATCCCAGCGCGGCGCCCAGTGCGATTCGGGGACCGTGAGCAACACCAGCGAGAGCAGCGCTTGGGCGCGCAGCGAGACGTCGAGCGTGGTGGCGTGGGTTTGCAACGACCGGCGGAGGGCGACGGCGAGGCGGTCGAGCGCGGCGTCGGGCTTGGCGAAATACACCTCTCCTCTCCGCCCGGCGAGGCCCGGCTCGAGCCGGAAATGCATGAAGAGCTGGCCGAAGGTCGCGGTGTTGCTGCAGGAGAGCGGCGTGTGCGGCGGGATGAGCACGAAACGCCGTGCCGGGACCGGCCGGCGTTTCCCGTCGATCTCGAAAAACACGCCGGGGTGATCATGCCAGAACAGCCGCCAGAACGGCGCGCGCATGTCCGGGATCGTCCAGTGCGTGAAGACCACGAAGTCGCACGAGAGCAGCTGCACCTGGTGCAGGGCCTTCGCGGTGTGCCACTGGAGAAACTGGAGCGGCTCGCTCATAGCACGGGAATATGCGCAGCAGCCTACGCGCGGGATCGGCCGAACCAAGCACGGTTGCGGGGGCGCCGCTCTCGCGAGCGGCGCCACAGTGCGGAGGCGCGCCAGCGGACACACGGCCGCCGCTTACGGCGCGAGGGCGCGGTACTGGAAGTTGCGGAAACGCACCGCGCCGGTGCCGGCGGCGTGCAGCGTCGGGCGGAGGCTGAGGAAACCGTCGGCAACGTTGTGGTGGTAGGCGGAGACTTCGACCTGCATCCAGTGGCGGACCCAGTTCGCGCCGTCGGCGCTATGCCAGGTTGTGACGACGTTGTTGGCGTTGCGCAGGCGGAGGAAGAAATGGCGGCCGAGTTGCGCGGGGTGGTTGAAGGAGGAGACGTCGCCCTTGCGGTACTCGAGCAGTGCTGTATCGGAAATTCCGATTCCGGCGAAGAGTTTCTCGCTGTAGAACGCGAGGAGCCCCGCGGTGGCGCCGGCGTCGCACTCGACCTCGACCTGGATCTCGTAGCTGTGGTCGCCGGTGACGAAGTTCAGCAGCGTGCCGTCCTTGGGGTTGGTGCCGCGCGCCTGGAGCACGAGGGAGCCGTTTTCGACGCGGGCGGTGTCGCGGACGTTTTCCGTGGCGGAGCCGTGCAGCGACCATTGGATGCCGATCTTGTTGGTCGAGAAATCGTCGGAGAACGCGAAGCCGTGGGGCACGGCGGTGCCGCCGGCGGGTTTCGGCAACGGCGCGGCGACATCGGCGCCGACGGCCTTCACCCAGCCGTCGGCCGTCCATTCGACGGGCTCGAGCAGCGTCTGGCGGCCGAGGTTGTAGTGGCCGTTCTCGTAAGCGTGGTAAACGAGGTACCACTGTTTGCCGTCGGGACCTTCGACCAGCGTGGCGTGACCGCGCGACCACCATTTCTCGGAGGCGGAGGCGGTGCGCACGATCGGGTTGTACGGCGAATTCTCCCAAGGGCCTTCGAGGTTCTTGGAGCGGGCCATGATGACCATGTGGCTCGTGGCAGGGCCGGCGGTGCCGCCTTCGGCGAGCACCATGTAGTAGTAGTCGCCGTGGCGGAGCATCTTCGGGCCTTCCTGCGCGAACACTTCGACGTCCCACTCCTCGGGGTACTTCCAACCGTCGTAGACTTTCTTCTGCGGGCCGGTGAGCGAGAGGCCGTCGTCGCTGAGCGGTGCCATGAAGCCGGCGCTGAAATAGAGGTAACGTTTCCCGTTGCCGTCGGCGATGTGGCCGGGGTCGATGTTGCCGGTGTTGAGGTCGACGGGATCGCTCCACGGGCCGCGGATGTGGTCGGCCCAGACGACCATGTTGGTCAGCCGGTTGTTACCGAGCGCGGGGAAGTAGATGTAGTAGCGGCCGTTGTGCTTGCAGAGGTCCGGCGCCCAGACGGAGCCGACCGGCTTGTTCAACGCCGGGGCGAGCGGCTCCCAGTTCACCAGATCGCGCGAGTGCCAGACCAGCAGGCCGGGTGTGCTCACGAACGACGAGCACACGAGGTAGTAGTCGTCGCCTTCCTTGAGGACCGAAGGGTCGGGATGATCGCCAGCCAGGATGGGGTTGAGAAAGGTGCCGTTGCCGAGATCGGCGTGGCGTTGGCTCGGCGCTTCGGCGGCGGTCGCCGCGGCGAGCGGGGCGGCGAGGGAAACGCTGGGGAGCATGAAGAGAGAGGAGAGGAGCGCAGCGCTGGCGAGCAGGGGCATGGAGCGGAACGAGCGAGGCATGGGTGATGGCATATTTCCTCCACTATCCCAGAGCGCAGGCCGCGGCGCTATGGACGATCCGCACAAAGAAAGGGTGGAAATGCACCGCGCGCGGCGGGCCGACGGCGCGCGTTTGGCGGCCGCTGCGGCGGCGGGCGGGAAGGCCGTTGCTTGACGCCGCCCCGCGGGCTCGCGTTTGGTGGACAGCTTCCATGCTCACGATCGCCGACATCTCGAAGTCCTACGGCACACGCGAACTCTTCTCGGAGGTCTCGCTGTTTGTGGCGCGCACGGACCGCTTCGGCCTCGTGGGCGCGAACGGTGCGGGCAAGACCACGCTGTTCAACCTCATCCTCGGCGAGGAGTCGCCCGACGAGGGCACGATCACCTGGGAACGCGGCGCCGACTTCGGCTACCTGCCACAGGAGAGCGCGCCCGCCGGCGACGAGACGATCCTGCACCTCGCCACGAGCGGCAAGAAACTCGTCCCCGACAACGACGACGACTACGACATCGATTGGACGCTCGAGCCGCGCGCGAAGAAGATCCTCGCCGGCCTCGGCTTCCGCGAAGAGGACCACCTCAAACCGGCCAAGACGTTCTCCGGCGGCTGGGTGATGCGCGCGCACCTCGCGCGTCTGCTCGTGAGCGAGCCCGCGTTGCTCCTGCTCGACGAACCGACGAACCATCTCGATCTCGAGGCGCTGCTCTGGTTTCAGGACTATCTCACGCGCTACCCGGGCGGCCTGCTGATCATCTCGCACGATCGCGCGTTCCTGAACGCGCTCTGCAACGGCATGCTCGAGCTGCGCGGCGGCACGCTCCACCGCTACACGGGCAACTACGACGACTTCCTCAACGAGAAGGAGGCGCGCAAGGCGCAGCAGCTCGCGCAGTTCAAGAACCAGCAACGCGAGATCGCGCACCTGCAGAAGTTCGTCGACCGCTTCGGCGCGAAGGCCTCGATGGCCTCGCGCGCCAAGTCGAAGGAGAAGCAGATCGAGCGCATCAAAGAGGAGGCGGTCGAGGAGCCGGTCGAGGAGCTCAAGCGCGTGAACTTCCGTTTCCCGCAGCCGCCGCGTTCGGGGTTGAAGGTCGTCACGCTCGAGCACGTGCAGCAGGCGTATGGCGCCCACGTTGTTTACCGCGACCTGAATTTCCAAGCCGAACGTGGCCAGCGCATCGTGCTCGTCGGCCCCAATGGCGCGGGCAAATCCACGCTCCTCAAGATCCTCGCCGGCGTGATCCCGATCCAAGGCGGCACGCGCGAGCTCGGCAGCAGCGTCGTCGCCGGCTACTTCGCGCAGAACCGCGGCGACAACCTCAATCCGAAGGCGAACGTGCTCGAGAACGTGATGGAGCTGCGCACCGAGCAGAACCAACTCACCGAGCAGCGCGCGCGCACCATCCTCGCGGCGTTTCTCTTCCGAAAGGACGATGTTTTCAAACCGATCGGCGTGCTCTCCGGCGGCGAAAAATCGCGCCTCGCGCTCGCGCGTCTCCTCGTCGATCCGCCGAACTTCCTGCTGATGGACGAGCCCACGACGCACCTCGACATCGCGTCGATCGATGCGCTCGTCCACGCGCTCAAGCAGTACGAGGGCACGCTCGTGTTCATCAGCCACGACGTCTACTTCATCCGCTCGCTCGCGCAGAGCGTCCTGCACGTCCACTCCGGCCGGCTCACGCCCTACGCCGGCGACTACGACTACTACCTCGACAAGTCGAAGGCCACCAACGAGCGCGCCGCGCTCACCGCCGGTTTCACCGACGCCCGCCCCGTGCAGGCCGCCGCCGCGGCTCCCGCGCCCGCCGAAAAGCCGAAGGCGAAGAAGATCAGCCCGAACGAAATCCGGAAGCTGCGCACCGAGGTGAGCAAACTCGAGGAAGCCGTCGCCCAGCTCGAGGCCAAGCAGGCCGAACTCACCGCCGCGCTCGAAAGTCCGGAGACGTACACCGTCGCCGGCCGCGCGCAGCACCTGAACCGCGAGCTGACGGCCGTGACCGACCAGATCACCACCGCCACGCAGGAGTGGGAAGCCGCGGCGCTTCGTCTCGAGCAAGCCGGCGCGCAGGACGAGTGAGAGGCGGCGGTCGGTCGCCGTTCTGGGCGCAGCGATGCTCCGGCCGGTGATTGATCACTTCTGGCTCCGCAGCGCGGCCAAGCCGGGATTCGCCGGCTCGAGCAGAAGCACTCTCTTAACTCGGCGATCGCCTCGTCGCGGCGGCGGGGTTCGCGGGCGAGCGCGGCGGCGAGCGCCAAGCGGCGGTCCGTGCGGGCGCCGAATTGCCACAGCGCGACGTGCAGGGTGTGGATCGCCCGGTCGCGCGTGGGGGCATCTTCGGTCAGTGCACGGCCGAGCTCCAGCGCGGCGTCGGTAGAACCAGGATTCAGATTGGGCGCGGACAAGGTGGGGCCATCGCGCCGATTCGAGATGCCCGGTCGGCGGCGGAGCGATACCTTCCTTGGTCCTTGTGCGCGCGGAACGGGCGCTTCAAGGCGCCGGCTGGGCGGGCGAGCGGAGTTCGGCGAGCTTCAGCGCGTAGAGGTAGCCGTCGCCGGCGCCGAGATAGGCTCTTTTGTCGTCGATGGCGGGGGCGGACGGGCTGGCCCGCTCGATACGGAGGCTGTTGACGAGTTTCCCGGTGCCGACATCGAGCAGGTAAAGGTAGCCGGCGCCGCCGAAGTTCGTGCTGTTCACGAGGAGCGTGGAGCCATGAAGCACGGGCTTGGTGAAGAAGATGCCCTCGCCCTTGAACGCCCAGGCGATCGTGCCCCGGTCGAGGCAGAGCACGGAATTCGTGAAGATCGTTGTGGCGATGATCGCGCGGCCTTCGTGGAGGAGCGGGGTGGCGGGCAGGTAGGTGTGCTTCGGTTCGACGAACGTCCACGCCGGCTGGCCGGTGGCGACATCGAGCGGCGCGAACACGTCGTGCTGGCTGCCGAAATAAACGAGCCCGTCGTGCACCACGAATTCGGAGACGATCGCGCCGTAATAGGGGCGTCGGTCTTGCAGCGCGTGCTGCCAGACCAGTTTCCGGTCGGCGATGGAGGCGGCGTAGACTTCGCCCTCCCAGTCGCCGAAAAAGACCACGCCATTGTGCACGGCCGGCGTGGCGCGGATGGGGCGCTGGGTGGGTGTGGTGTACTGGAAGACGAGTTTGCCGTCCCGCACGTCGACGCCGTTGAGGTTGCCCCAGTCGTCACCGAAGTAGGCAACGTTGTCCGCGATCACGGGCGAGGAGCGATGGTAGTCGGTGAGATCCATCGACGCGATGGGGCGGAACGGACGGGCTACGAACTCCCAGCGCGCTGTGCCGGTCTTGCGGTCCACGCCGGTGAGGATGTTGCCGCATTCGAAACAGACGATGTCGCCGGCGACCGCGGCCTTCGCGCTTACGGGGAACTTGGCGTCGACTTTCCAGACGAGGGAACCGGTGGCGGCGTCGATCGCGTAGAACGCGTAGCTGGTGCTGCCGCAGTAGAGCACGCCGTCGGCGAGCACCGGCGACGCAAGGACTTCCTTGCCGGTGTCAAATTTCCAAGCGACCGCGGGACCGGTAATGGATGCGGTCGGGGCATCGGCGCCGAAGGTGGCGGGCATGGCTGCGACGGACAGAAGCGCGAAGGCGGCGAGCAGTTGAGGGCGGCGAACGGGCATGATGGGTCGAGGCTGAAGGGGACGAAGCGAGAACACCAGCGGAGCGCGGAACCCTTCGCGGTTTTCCAGCGGTGAGCCGTGCAACCTCGGCCATTGACCGCGGGCGCGGCGGGCGGCTAACTCTCGCGCCTTTCACCTATGGCCACGCCGTCCTCCTCCGACAACCTCATGGAAACCCTCGTGTCGCTCTGCAAGCGGCGCGGCATCATCTACGCCTCGTCGGAAATCTACGGCGGCCTCAACGGTTTCTTCGACTACGGCCCGCTCGGCGCCGAGTTGAAGCGCAACATCCGCAACGCCTGGTGGCAGGACATGGTCCACCGCCGCGACGACGTCGTCGGCCTCGAGTCGTCGATCATCATGCACCCGAAGGTGTGGGAAGCTTCCGGACACGTCGCCGGCTTCACCGACCCGCTCGTCGACTGCAAAACCTCGAAGCAGCGCTACCGCGCCGACCAGTTGTTCTTCGCGGCGGTCGTCGTCGATGGGAACACCATCGGCTACGTCTCCGCGCTCGAGAACGAGCGCACGGCCGAGGAGCTGCAGGAGAAGGCCGAGGCGTTGAAGCGCAAGAAGGCCGTGCAAGGCGCGCTCGCGCCGGTCGTGGTGAAGGAGTTCACCGAGGCCACGCCGGAGCAGATCCCGCTCATCCCGTCGCCCGCCACCGGCGAGCCGGGCAGCCTCACGCCGCCGCGCGCGTTCAACATGATGTTCGAGACGCACGTCGGCCCGATGCGCGACTCGTCCGCCGTCGCCTACCTGCGGCCTGAGACCGCGCAGGGCATGTTCGCCGATTTCCGCAACGTGATCGACACCACGCGCGTGAAGCTGCCCTTCGGCATCGCGCAGGTCGGCAAGTCGTTCCGCAACGAGATCACGCCGCGCAACTTCATCTTCCGCTCCCGCGAGTTCGAGCAGATGGAGATGGAATATTTCATCCACCCCGACGCCGACTGGCTCGCCTGCCACGAGGAGTGGCTGAAGTGGTGCCAAGACTGGCTCAAGTCGATCGGTCTGCCCGAGAGCCACCTCTCGCTGCACGAGCACCCGAAGGAGAAGCTGGCGTTCTACAGCCGCCGCACGGTGGACATCATGTTCAAGTACCCGTTCGGCGTGCAGGAGCTGTGGGGCATCGCCGCCCGTTCCGACTACGATCTGCAGCAGCACCAGAAGTTCTCGGGCGTGCCGCAGGTGTATTTCGACGAGGCCACGAAGGCCAAGGTCGTGCCGCACGTGATCGAGCCGGCGGTCGGTGTCGATCGTATCCTGCTGGCGGTGCTCTGCGCCGCCTACGCCGAGGAGGACGTGAAGGACGAGAAGGGCAACGTGGAGAAGCGCACCGTGCTGCGCCTGAATCCGCGCATCGCCCCGTACAAGGTCGCCGTGCTTCCACTGCTCAAGAACAAGGAGCAGCTCGTCGGTCGCGCGAAGGCCCTCTACGCGAAGCTCAAGCGCCGCTACAACGTCTCGTACGACGACGGCGGCGCGATCGGCCGCCGCTACCGCCGTCAGGACGAAGCGGGCACGCCGTGGTGCGTGACGATCGACTTCGACACCATCGAGAAGCCCGGCGACACGTTCACGCTCCGCGACCGCGACACGATGCAGCAGACCCGCATCACCGAGGCCGAGCTCTTCGCGCTGCTCGCCGAGAAGGTCGACAACGCGTAAGCGGGTCGGCGGTCGGGCGCAGGCCCGGCAGTCGAGTCGGTCGGAACCGGAGGCCGCGGTTCGCAAACCTCCGGGGTGACTGCATTTGCACCTGAACCAAAGCTCGCCGACTTGGTCTGGAAGCCCATGCGCATAGTCCTGAAGCTGCTTCTCGGACTCGCCCTCGCCGGCGCGTTGCTGCTCGCGACGGTGCCGTGGTGGCTTGGGCTGGCGCTAGCCCCGCTTGCGCGCGGCCAAGGCGTGGTCTTCGCCCGCTACGAGCGCGTCGGCTATGGTCGGTTTCGCCTGCACGAAGTGCGACGCGAGGATGCGGCATCGGTGTTCTCGGCGACGGTGATCGAAGCCGACACTCCACTGCTATGGGCGTGGCAAGTGTGGCGCGGGCGCGAATCGGCGGTGGCGATCGAGAACTGGTCGCTCGTGTTACAGCAACCGGCGACGAGCGCCGAGCAGCCGGCGCCTCCGGTGAACGTATCGACGGTGCACGGCGAAGTGGTGGATGCTTTGACTCTTGTCGGCCGCTGGTTGCCGCGCGCGGAGGCGCGTCGTGGCGAAGTGCGTTTGCCCGGCGGTGCGCCGATCGGTGTCGCCGCAGTTTCGTGGCGCGACGGCGCGCTGACCGTGAGCGGCGGGCGCGTGCACGGTCGCGAACTTGAGCTCTCCCTCGCGCGCGAAGCGGCGGACGTGCTCACATTGCGCGTCAACTCCGTCGCGGACGCAGCGAGCGTGCGTCTCGAGTGGGCCGGCGAGGAGTTGCGCGGTGCGCTCGCGTGGCACGGCCAGCCGGCGTCGCTCCACGCGCGCTTTCCGGCGCAAGGATGGATCCCCGCGGAGGCGGAACTTCGCACGGAACGTTGGAGCTTCCCGGCAGAGTTGTTGGGGCTGCAGAAACAGTACGTCACCATCGAGGGCGGCGGGATCCTGCGTTGGCGCGAGGGGCGTGGCACCCTCACGGGAGACTGGCGGGCCGTCCCGCGCGGGAACGCGCCGGCGATGCAGGTGCAGTTTGCCGCTGTGGGCGACCGCGCTGCGATCACGGTCGAGCGGCTCCGTGTGGACGCGCCGTTTGCGGAGGCGACCTTGAGCGCGCCTGTCACGATCGGGCTTGTGGGCGCGGTCGAGGTGCCGTCTGCGCGGCTCGCGTTTCGCGCGGATCTCGGGCGACAGACTTGGTTCGACGCTCAGGGGCGTCTCGAGGGCGAACTTGCCGTGCGCGAACGGAGCGGACTCGCCGTGCAGGAGTTTCGTTTTGCCGGCGAAGGGCTGCGGTTGGCCGGGCTGGAGGTGGCGCGAGCGTCACTGCGCGGTGCGCTGCGCTGGCCGGAACTCACATTGGAGCAAGGTGAGCTGGTCCTCGATTCGCAGAGCGAAATCGCGGTGAGCGGTTCGCTCGATCTCGACCGGCGCACACTGGCGGACACCCGCGTTACGGCGAAACTCGGCGAGACTTGGTTCCGCCGCTGGCTGCCGCCGGAGCTGAGGTGGTCCGCCGCCTCGATCGAGGCGG
>DATGXA010000155.1:0-10954 GCA_035299125.1 Opitutaceae bacterium | reverse complement strand
ATCGGCGACGGACAACCCCATCCGGTGAGCGAATGGGTCGCGGCGAAGAAGTTCAGAAATCTCGCGGATATCCAGCGCGCGTACCCGTTTGTCACATCCCTCGAGTGGAGCGCGGACGAAGTCGCCTTTCGAGCGGCGCTGCGCGCCCTGCCGCCCGAGGGCGGCACGATACGGATTCCCGCGGGTCGCTACATCGCCACCATCCACGGGTGGAAGATCAACCGCGACCACGTGCGCCTCGTGGGTGCGGGCGCGCGCGACACGATGCTCTCCACCGGGCCGAAACTCGACGAGGGGCTCGTCCTCGCGCCCTATCGCCACGGCGGCTGGCAACACGGCATCGACAAGGAATACCCGTTCTCTTCCGACAGCGGCGTCGCCGGCGCCGATAGGATCCGCCTGCGCGAGCCGGCCCGCGCGGGCGAGTTTCAGCCGGGCGAACTCGTTTTCGTGCGCAACGGCGGCTGCCTGTTCGACCAAGATTACGGCGAGTTCAACGAGGTCTCCGGCACCACGCCCGAGGGCGACCTCGTGTTCAAACACCCGCTGGCGCGCGACTACACGATCGCCGCGCTGAACTGGGCGACGGAGACCGCCGAGCCGTTCACGTTGCCTGCGCCGGGGAAGACTGTCCGCGTCCGCCTGCGCACCGGCGCCGGTTTCGCCGAGGTGCCGAAGGCCGGTGCCATCACCGTGGGCGACACGTTGCTGGAGATCACCCGCCGCGAGGCCGATTCGGTCACGTTGCGCGCGCCCGCCCGCGTGCCGACACAGGCAGGAACCGTGCTCCCCACCGGCACGAAAATCGCGAAATCGCGCAGCGTGATCCGCCTCACGCGCAGCACGCGCGACTTCTCCGCGCAAGGGCTGCGCGTCTTCGGCCGACGCAAGGCGCTCAATCTCTCCAACAGCTACGAAACCACTTTCATCGACTGCGATTTCGTCCGCCGGCCCGACGCCACCACGACACCCGGAGGCCTCACCATCGATGGCGACGGCGGCCGCTTCGCGACGTTCACGCGTTGCACGATCCGCGGCACCGAGCCGGCGCCGATGCAGTTCGCGCGCTCGTTCGGCGACATCACCTTCGAGAACTGCACCTTCGTCGCAACTAACGTCGTGTTCTCGGAGTTCTGCTTCGGCGGCACGCTCCGCCGCAGCCGGCTCCAGACTCCGGCGACGCTCGGCAGCGCGGTGATCGTCGGGCGCTCCTGCGGCGACCTGCGCATCGAGGAGAACGAGATCGTGGTGCCCGGCGGCCCGCTCACGGTCTTCGACGCGACGAGCGACATCCATTCGCAGAAACTCGACTCGCCCGGGCGGCTGGTGATCCGCGGCAACCGGATCGTCGCCCCGGCGAAACCGCGCCTCTTCCTGCTCCGGCACGACCGGCCGGCGCAGATCGAGGGAAACACGCTCAACAACGCCCCGGTGGAGCCGCCGGTGAAGACGGGGCCGTGACTGTAGGCCAGGTCGGCGGCCCGGTGTCCGGTATGCCGCCAGCCGGACAAGCGACGTCGGCGACGTGGCCTCCAGGCTACGCGGCCATCGCGGGCTGCGGCTGTTGTTGCTGCTGGCCGCCGCGGAGCGGCTCCATGCGGGCGAGATGCGGCGGCAGCGGGATGAGGCCCACGTTCTCCACTTCCGTCGAAGCCGGGAGTTCCTGAAACGAGAGCACGGCCAGACGCGGTAGCGAGGACTCGAAGAAGCGTTTTATCGCGAGGCGCGTCTCAGCGCCCACGACGAGCACGGCGGGCAGGCCCTGCTGCGTCATCTCGCCGCTGCGGCGGCTGAGTTCGTCGAGAAGGTGTTGTGCCGTGCCGGGATCGAGGGCGAGGCCGGTCTCGGTGGGCGTGCGCTGCACGCGGCCGGAGAGCCATTGCTCGAGTCGGGGGTCGAGCGTGAGCGCGCGCACCTTGCCCGGAGCGGCTTCGAACTCGGAGACGAAGTAGAGGCCGAGGCGGCGGCGGACGAGTTCGGCGAGTTCGTCGGCGTTCTTGGTGACCGAGGCGTAGTCGGCGATGCCTTCGAGAATGACCGGGAGGTTGAGGACGTTGATGCCCTCGCGGAGGAGATTCTGGAGCACGCGCTGGATGAGGCCGAGGTTGGCGAGATCCGGGATGAGCTCGGTGACGAGCGCGGGGTGTTTCTCCTTCACGTGGTCGACGAGTTGCTGAACATCCTGGCGGCCGAGGATGAGCCAAATGTTGTTCTTCAGCGTCTCCGAAAGATGGGTGATGAGGACCGAGGACGGGTCGACAACGGTGAAGCCGTTGACCTCGGCGGTGGTCTTCTCGTCGTTGGCGATCCAGCTCGCTTCGAGGCCGAAGACGGGCTCGCGCGTGGGGATGCCTTTCAGGCGGATGTTGCTGCCGTTGACGTTCATCGCGAGCCAGCGGCCCGGCATGACCTGGCCGCGCGCCACGGGCTTGCCGCGCAGGAGGAAACGGTAGTCGTTGGCGTCGAGCTCGAGGTTGTCGCGCACGGAGATCGGCGGAACCATGACGCCCTTCTCGCGCGAGACCGAGCGACGCAGGCCGGTGATGCGCTGGAGCAGGTCGCCGCCCTTCTTCTCGTCGGCAAGCGGGAGCAGACCGTAGCCGATTTCGATGGCAAAGACATCGAGGTCGATCGCGCGCGCCATCTCCTCGTCGCTCGCCGGACGCGCCGGACCGCCGCGAGCCGGCTCACCGCCCGCCGCGGCCCCAGCTCCGCCCTTCGCGCCCGGTCGCGCAGCGCCGGCAGAGGCGGTCTTGGCGGCGGCCTCGGCGGCGGTGTGTTGCTTGTGGAGCTTCATCGCAAAGTAGCCGCCAAGGCCGGCGAGGCCGAGGAACGGCACGAGCGGCATGCCGGGCAGCAGACCGAACACACCGAGCATCGCCGAGCCGATCGCCATCGCGCGCGGGTAGCGTGTCAGCTGGCTGGTGACCTGTACGCCGAGCGTCTCGTTGTCCGCGGCGCGGGTGACGAGGATACCGGCCGCCACCGAGACGAGCAGCGCGGGGATCTGCGAGACGAGACCGTCGCCGATGGACAGGAGGGTGAACTTCTTCGCAGCGTCGGCAAACGACAGGTCCATCTGGAGCACGCCGATGGCGAAACCGCCGATGATGTTGATGAAGGTGATCAGGATGCCGGCGATGGCGTCGCCGCGGACGAACTTGTTCGCGCCATCCATCGAGCCGTAGAAATCGGTCTCCTTCTGGAGCTTCTTGCGGCGCTCCATGGCGACGGTCTCGTCGATGATGCCGGCGTTGAGCTCGGCATCGATGGCCATCTGCTTGCCGGGCAAAGCGTCGAGAGTGAAGCGCGCGGCGACCTCGGCGATGCGGCC
The DNA here is from genome assembly GCA_035299125.1 of Opitutaceae bacterium. GTDB lineage: Bacteria > Verrucomicrobiota > Verrucomicrobiia > Opitutales > Opitutaceae > CAJCBL01. Next base: position 7,620 of record DATGXA010000155.1, on the reverse strand, counting down.
CGCGCCCTTCGTGATGACGACGAAGTTGATGATCACCAGGATCGCGAACACGACCGTGCCGACGACGTAGTTGCCCTGCACGACGAACTTGCCGAACGAGTCGATGATGTGGCCGGCGTAGCCGTCGATCAGGATCAGGCGCGTCGAGGTGATGTTGAGCGCCAGACGAAACAGCGTGATGCCGAGCAGCAGCGTGGGGAACACGGAGAACTCGGCGGGCTCCTTCACGTAGGTGATGAGGAGCAGGATGAGCAGCGAGATGCCGATGCTCACGGCCAGCAGCGCATCGAGCAGGAACGCCGGCAGCGGCAGGATGAGCATCAGCACCACGCCGAAGAGCGCGACGGTGAACGCCAGATCCGAGCGGCGGATGCCGCCGAGCGCGGGGAGCGGGATGGAGGTGGAGGCGGGGGCTGCGGCCATGGCGAGAAGAGTTGGGGAACGCTGAGCTAAGCGGCGCGGGCGGCTTCAGCCTCGGCGGCGGCGCGGCGCGCGCGGAGGTTGTGGAAGTAGTAACGGTGCGTGCGGTAGACGAAGGCGAGGATCTCCGCGACGGCCTGGTAGAGCTCGACGGGCACCGCCTCGCCGACCTTGCCGATCTTGAAGAGCAGGCGCGCGACCGGTTTGTTCTCGATCATCGGCACGCCGTGTTCGGCCGCGAGCGCCTTGAGGCGGCGGGCGAAGGCGCCCTCGCCTTTCGCGAGCACGACCGGCGCGGCGTCCTTGCCGCGCTCGTATTTCAAGGCGACGGCGTAGTGAGTGGGGTTTGTCACGACAACGTCCGCGTTCGGCACCGCCTGGAGCATCTGCTTGCGAAGGAGGCGGCGCGCGAGTTGGCGGCGCTGGCCCTTCACCATCGGGTCGCCCTCCTGCTGTTTGTGCTCCTCCTTCACCTCCTGCTTGGTCATGCGGAGGTCCTTCTCGGTCTTGAAATGCTGATAGCTGTAGCTGGCGATCGCGATGATCGCCATCGCGCCGCAGATCCACGTGAGGAAGAGCAGCGTCGAGCTGTTGAGGAAACGCGCGAGGTGCGCGGCTTCCATCGGCACGTGGAAAAGCGGATCCTTCATCACGCGCTTCACCGCCAGCCAGAGCGCGAGTCCGATGCCGCCAAGTTTCAGCAGGTCGAACGGCAGGGTCATCAGCGCGCTCACGTTGAAGATGTTCTTCAGGCCGTTGACGAAGTTCAGCCGGTCGAGCTTGGGCTCGAGCACCTGCGTGGTGAGGCGGAAACGCGTCTGCGCTCCGCCGCCGAGCACCGCCGCGACGAAGCACGCGATGAGCAGAGGCACCATGAGGCCGACACCGCGGTGCACCGCCTCGAGGAGCCGCGCGAGCATGAGCTCGTTGCTGAGCGTGGTGCGGCCGAGGTTTTGGAAACTGTAGGCCGCGAAATCGCGCAGGGCGCGCGCGATGTCGGGCACCGAGAAAAGCATCACGACGAGCGCGGCGATGAGCGTGAACGCCACCTGCACATCGGGACTGCGCGCGAACTGGCCGCGCTGGAACGCCTCGTTGCGGCGTCGCGCGGTCGCGGGTTCGGTGCGTTGGTCCTTGTCCTCGGACATGGTGGGCTATGGACGCGGGAGATAGACCAGCATGTCGGTGGGCAGCCGCTCGAAGGCCGAGAGCAGGTAGCGCGCGAACAACACGCCCGCGCCGCCGAGCAGCGCCAGCCCCGCGAGCGAACGAGCGCCCATGCTGAGCATGAAGACGTTCACCTTCGACACGGTGCGGCCGAGCAGGCCAAAAGCGAAGGTCAGGAGGAAGTTCAGCGCGATGAACGGCGCCGAGAGTTGCACGCCCACGCTGAACGTCTTCGCCGTGATCGAGACCAGCTGGTCGGCAGCCGCGGCGTTCAGGCCGGCGAGCCCGGGCGGTGCGAAATGGAAACTGCGCGCAAACGCGCCGACCGCCAGCAGGTGCGCGCCGACGCCGAAATACAGCACCACGGCGAACCGATGCATGAGCGAGGCGAACGGCTCGTTGGCCGCCGTGGGCGCGTCGATACCGGGAGTCGACGTGAGCCCGATTTCCGTGGCGATGATTCGCCCGCCCATCTCGGCGGCGTAAAACGCCATGCGCCCAACGAAGCCCATCATCAGGCCGACAAGCACCTCGCCACCGACCGCGCCGATGAGCGCGAGCAGCGTGGCAGGCACCTGCGTCGGGGTCGGCACGAGCGGGGCGAGCAATGTCGCGACCGTCAGCGCGAGCGCGAGGCGGAGTGTGACCGGCATCGGTTGCCCGGTGAGTCCCGGCAGCAGCATCAGGAAGGCGGTCCCACGGATCGCGATCAACAACCAGGCGATGAGAAGCGCGGCGGGCATGGATCGCGCGGGCTCAGTGCGTCATGTCCGCCATGCGGGTGACGCACGCGACCGTGAACTCCATCAACGTGCGCACGAGCCACGGCGACAGGAACAGAAAGACGCCCACGACCGTGAGCAGCTTGGGGATGAACACCAGCGTCTGTTCCTGAAGACTGGTGACAGACTGGACAAGGCTCACGATCAGACCTACGGCGAGCGCCGCGAGCAGGAACGGCGCGACGACGATGAGCGCCTTGAACATGGTGAGCTTGAAGAGCTCGATCGCGAGGTCGGGATTCATTGTGAAAAGCTTTGCACGAGGGACCGCACCACCAGTTCCCAACCGTCCACGAGCACGAACAATAGCAGCTTGAACGGCAGCGCCACGATCGTCGGCGGCATCATCATCATGCCGAGGGCCATGAGCACGGTGGAGACGAGGAAGTCGATGACGAGAAACGGCAGGAAGATCAGGAAGCCCATCTGAAACGCCGTCTGGAGTTCGCTCAGCACGAACGCCGGGATGACCACGCGCATCGGAAGTTCCTTGACGGAAGTCGGGCCGTAGCCGCCGAGCTCAAGGAAGAACTCGATGTCGCGCGTGCGCGTCTGGTGAAGCATGAACTCCTTCAGCGGTTCCTGCGCGCGCTGAAGCGCCTCGACCGACTTGATCTTGCCGTCGAAATACGGCTGGAGCGCGTCGTCGTGGATGCGGTCGACGACGGGCGTCATCACGAAAAACGTGAGGAAGAGCGAAAGGCCGATGACGATCTGATTCGACGGCGCCGACTGCACGCCGATCGCCTGCCGCACGAAACCGAGCACGATCACGATGCGCGTGAAACTCGTCATCAGCATCACGATCGACGGCGCGAGCGTGAGCAGTGTCATCAGGATGACGATCTGCACGGAGACGCTCACATCGCCGATCCCGCCGGCGCCGCCGGAGAGGTCGATGTTGAGCTTGAGCGGCTGGGTGGTGCCTTGGGCGTGCGCGGAAGCCACGAGCAAGAGCGGGAGCACGAGCCCCGCAGCCCGGCACAGCCACCGGCAGGGTTTAGGCATGGATGACATCGGAGCCGTTTCAGCAATGCCGATGCCAATGGCCGGCGGCCACGCGTTACACCTTGATCACCAATAGCTCGCGAACTGGACTGGGCGCGATTGAAGCGGCCTGGCGGGGCAACGCGATGAAAGCGGCAAGTTGTGCCGACCAGCCGGAAGCACACGACGCGGGAAACGAAAAACCCGGCGGGCGCTAGGCCGGCCGGGTTCGAAAACGAGGGTGTGACGAGCCGCTCAGAAGGTGAACAGCATCTCGGCGCGGAGGAACGTCATCGCGTCGGTGTTCGTGTAGAAATCGCCCATCGGGCAATACTCGGCGAGCAACAGGCCACTGAGCTGCTTGGTGAACTTCTGCTTGAGCACGACTTGGAACTCGTGCCCGCGGAAGGCGCTGTCGTGAGTGAACAGTGCGCTCGTGCGATTGCGCGTGGGCACATAGTTCGGGGCGAAGAGCGCGTTGTATGTGGCGCTGATGCTCGTCTTCTTGGAGGGAGCGATGCTCCAGCTGGCGCCGAGCCGGAAGAGGTTCGAGTACTGCGCATTGCGCCCGGTCTCCTGCCCCATCGCCACCGCCCAGACTTCACTGATGCGCGGCGTGCGGCCCCAGAGAATGTCGAACATCTCGTCCTTGGAGCCGGTGCCCTCCTTGTCGCCAGAGATGTACTCGGTGCAGAACGTGAGCTGGTTGTTCAGACTGTCTTTGAAAAGGTACGTGACCTTGGCGATGCCGGCGTAGGCGGAGACGTCGCGCGAGCGGTCCCCGGTTGCGGCAAGGTTGTTCGCCGCGGAGAAACGCCCTGAGGCATCGTTGCGACGGCCCCACTGGTAGGCGCCTTCGGCGGAATATTGCCAGTGCTCCGCGGGTGTGCCGGCAATGCGAGCGCCAAGGGTGTAGACGTCGGCGTTGTAGCCCTTGGTCGAAATCGTAGAGCTCACGGCGTCGTCGCCTTTGTACATGAAGTAGCCGTCGAGCTGGAGGTTCTTCACCGATTTGTTCGAGGCGTAGACGACGAGGCCGGTCTCGTCCTGCTCCTGCAGGAGGTATTTCTTGTTGGCGGCGTCGCGATTGAGGCCGAACACGGGGAGTCGATCACCGGGGCACGCCTGCTGGTCGAAGGCGATGACGTCGAACTTGGTCTTGATGCTCTTGGCGTCGAGGGTGGCGCGCAGACCGTCGAAGTGGTTGGTCCAGGAGCCATCGAGCGGCGTGCCGTCGCTCACGAGCCATTGCTCGCCGAGCTGGATGTCCTGCCGGCCGGCGATGATCGTGAGGGGGTTGCCGGCGGCATCGGCGGTCCATTTGGCGTAGAGATTATCGACGATGGCGTACTTCCACTCCGGGCCGTAGGTGGGCGCGGCGGAGGCCGGAGCCTGAAGCCAGTTGCGCGGTTCGGCGGAGATCCGACCGAAGAGAGAGAAATCTGGCGCCAAGTTGACCGTCTCCCAGAGGCGCAGGCGCACCCGGAAGTAGCCGCGGTGGTGGCCGGCGGCGTCGGAATTCAACGTGTAGGCGCTGTCGTAGGCCTCGTAGCGGAAGCGGAAATCGCCGTTGACGGCGAAGACGGGCTTCTCGGCCGAAGCAGCGCTGGATTGCGCGAGCGCGCCGGTCGCGCCGGCGGCGAGTAGGAATGATACGCAGAGGCTGCGTTGGAGTTTCATGGCCAGTGCTTGATGTTCGATGGTCGGGTGTCCCCGCCCTGCACCGCTCTATCGGCCGGGGGGGAAACGGCTGAAGGAAGATTACCAACACCCGGGATGCAATGACGTAGGTGAACGATGGTGGCGTGATCGCGCGTCGCCGCACGCTGGTGGCAGGCGGGAACGCGGAAACGGCCCACGTGCATTAACGCCCTGTTGCGGCGTCCCGCCCCGGTTCCGGGGGCGAGATTTCGCTCGTTTCAGGCCCGCCGAGGGGTTGAGCCTCGCCGATCGTATGGAAGCACCCGCCTCCGCACCGAAGCCGAAGTTGTTCTCCCTCGCCTGGCCGATTTTCGTCGAGCAGGGGCTGCGCGTGCTCATCGGCACTGTCGACACCCTCATGGTCAGCCATCTGGGCGATGCAGCGGTGGCGGGCGTGGGCGTGGCCTCCTACGTCTTCACGCTGTTCATCATCCTCTTCGCCTTCGTGGGCATCGGCAGCAGCGTGGTGATCACGCAGTACCTCGGCGGCCGCGACCGGGCCAGCGCCGACCAGATTTCGACCACCGCGATCGCCGCCAACACCTGGATCGGGGTGGTCGCGAGCCTGCTCGTGCTGGCGTTCGCCGGTCCGATGTTGCGGCTGATGGAACTCGACGGCGCGCCGCTCGCCTACGCGAAGCCGTTCCTGCTCCTGATGGGCGGCACGCTCTTCCTCGAAGCGATGAACGGCGCCATCGCCGCCACGCTTCGGGCGCACACCCACACGCGCGACGCGATGTGGGTCACCGCCGGACAGAACGTCGTCAACGTCATCGGCAACTGCCTCCTGCTCTTCGGCCTCTGCGGTTTCCCGAAACTCGGCGTGATCGGCGTGGGCATCTCGGGCATTGTGAGCCGCCTCGCAGCGAGCGTGGCGCTCTGGATCATCCTCGAGTGGCGCACGCACCTGAAGGTGCGCGCCCGCGATTTCTTCAACATCCAGCGCGCGAAGCTCGGGCGCATCCTCCACATCGGACTCCCCGCGGCGGGCGAGCACACGAGCTGGTGGCTCGCATTCATGATGATCACGCGTTTCTGCGCCGAGATGGGCGGCAGCGCGCTCGCGACGCAGCAATACGTGATGAACATCATCCGTTGGGTCGTGCTGCTGAACGTCTCCATCGGCCTAGGCACGGAGATCCTCACCGGCTACCTGATCGGCGCCGGCCAGTTCGACGAAGCCTACCGCGGCCTGCTGCGCAGCGTGAAGCTCGGCATGCTGTGCGCGCTCGGCGGCGCGATCGTGCTCGCGCTCGGCGCGCCCTGGCTGCTCGGCGCGTTCACGAACGATCCGTCGATCATCGCCGTGGGCGTGCTGTTGTTACGCATCGGCCTCGTGATCGAGCCCGGCCGCGTCTTCAACGTGATCGTGATCAACTCGCTCCGCGCCACGGGCGACGCGCGCTTCCCGGTCTTCGTCGGCCTCTGCATCATGTGGGGCGTGTGGGTGCCGCTGTCGTGGTTTCTCGGACTGAAGCTCGGCTGGGGCATGCCGGGCATCTGGTGCGCGATGGCCTGCGACGAATGGACACGCGGTCTGTTGATGTACTGGCGCTGGCGCAAATGGAAGTGGCTGCCGTACGCCAAACGCAGTCGCGCGATGGCTCAGGAGAAAGCCTTCGGCGAAGCGCATACCGCCGGCATGGCGGGCGGCGCCGTGTGAGCGGCGCAGCCAGCGACGCCCACCTGAAGCGCTGCGCACCACGCTGGTGTTACGGTCGCAGCTCGTCTGCGGCCAGCCTGGGGACTGACCGGAGCAATGGCCGGAATGCGTTCCTGCGCCGCATCCGACGGACAGCCACACGCTGATCTCCGGCGCACCGAGTCGCACACACCGCCCCACCTTTTCTGCGGCGCATCGGCCGCTCGGCAGCTTATGTCATGTCAACCAATAGTTTACATGACAAATCACCCTCTCCGGATGCGGGGCGACGACTCACGAGCGGGCTTGTTGCCAAAAAGGACGCCCGACGGCGATGAGCCGTCGGGCGGGGATGATAGACTATCGCTACCGCGAGGCTCAGCCGTTGGCGATCTTGCGCTGGACCGGGAACACCGGGCGCAGCGCCTGGCTGAGCTGGTCGTGCAACGCCTGCATCTTGCGGTAAACGGCGACGTTGGCCTTGTTCGGCTGGCACCGGGTCGACTCGTCGAGCGCGACGATGCGGCGGGTGACGTCCTCGTGCTTGGCCTTCGGATTCGACTGACGTGCCACGCACCAGGCGGCTTGGAGCGCGCCGCCTAGCGCGGCGCCCTCGTCCTCGACCATCGCCACGACGGGCACGCCGAACACGTCGGCCATGATCTGGCGCCACACGGGCGATTTCGCGCCGCCGCCGGTGATGCGGATTTCCTTCGCCTTCACGCCGAGCTCGGCGAGACGGCGCAGGCCATAGTTCATGCCGAGCGTGGCGCCTTCCATCGCAGCGCGGGCGAAGTGTGCGGGGGTGTTCGTTTTGGCGTTGAGGCCGATGAACGCGCCCGAGCCGGTCGGCACGTTGGGCGTGCGCTCGCCGGCGTAGTACGGGAGGAGCAGCAGGCCGTCGCAGCCGGCCGGAGCCGC
>DATGXA010000154.1:0-28290 GCA_035299125.1 Opitutaceae bacterium | reverse complement strand
CAGGAGTACCTCGAGAACCTCCTCAACACCTACCTCCACAGCTGATCCTTCAGCCCGCGGCACCCCTCCGCCATGACCGCTCCGGCCAACCCCGCCGTCGAGAGTTTCCACACGCAGCATTCGCCCTTCGGGGCGTTTGCGAGCTTCTCGATCGGGTTGGTCGGAAGTCCGGGCGGTTTCGGGCAGTCGCTCCGCGGTGCGGGCCGACAGAATGTTTATGTCGGCTTCCGCGCGGGCGGCGCCGGTGCGGAGTGGCAGATGCTGCCGTTCTTCCGTCCGCCGCAATCGAACGAAGCCGCGTTCACCGGCGCGGATCCCGGCAACTCGGTCGCCCCGACCGGTTTCCGGATGCTGTCGCCGGCCGAGTATGAACGCACGCTCGGCTGGGCCAGCGACACTTGGCGCGCCGAGGCTGGGCGTTTCGGCTTCGGCCTGCTATCCCCTTTCTCGCAGCTGCCCGATCCCGCGACCCTCTCGCGCCCGGCAGCCCGCTTCGCGCTCGCCCCGGCCATCACCGGTTGGATCGAGTTCGACAACCGGACCGGCGCCGAGCCGGTCGAGTTAATGTTTGGCGTAGGCGAGCTGGATCGCCTGCAACGACCCGTGCAGGATGCAGGACTCGACCTGCCGGGTTTTGCGGTCGGTCCGGATTTCGGCTACGTCACCGCGCGCTCCTCCGCCGTAGAACAACGGCTTGGGTTTGATGTTTTCGCTCCCAAGTTCCGAGATTACCGGGGGGTACATGTTATCGGCGGGGAGAGCGCGCTCATTTTCCAGGTGCCGGCCCGGCAGCGGAAACGTTTCCCGCTCGCGCTCGGCTTCTACCAGGGCGGCATCGTCACCACCGGCATCCCCGCGCGCTACGCGTACGCGCAGTTCTTCGCGAGCCTCGAGGATGTGCTCGAACACACGCTGGCGAACCGCGCCCGCTACGAGAAGATCGCCGCGCAACGCGACCGCGAACTCGCCCGCGCGCCGCTCGATGCCGACCAGAAATTCCTCCTCGCCCAGGCCGCCCACAGCTACCTCGGCAGCACGCAGCTGCTCTGGCACAAGGGCAAGCCGCTCTGGGTCGTGAACGAGGGTGAATACCGGATGGTGAATACGTTCGACCTCACCGTCGACCACCTCTTCTGGGAACTCGAGTGGACGCCGTGGGCCGTGCGCGACGCCCTCGATCTCTTCGTCGACCGCTACTCGTACACCGACAAGATCAGCGTCGGCGGCAAGCTCGTGCCCGGCGGCCTCTCCTTCACCCACGACATGGGCGTGATGAACCACTTCACGCCCGCGGGCCACTCCAGCTACGAGTGCGACCATCTGCACGGCTGCTTCAGCCACATGACGATGGAGCAGCTCCTCAACTGGGTGCTCTGCGCGGTGACCTACTCCGAGAAGACCGGCGATGTGAAATGGTTGCGCAAACGCCAGGCCGTGCTCCTCGCCTGCGCCGAGAGCATGCGCCGCCGCGACCACCCGAATCCGCAGAAACGCGACGGGATCATGAAGCATGACAGCGCGCGCTGCGGGCTCGATGGCGCCGAGATCACGACCTACGACAGCCTCGACGTCTCGCTCGGTCAGGCGCGCAACAACCTCTATCTCGCCGTCAAGACACTCGGCGCCTGGGTGCTGCTCGAGCAGGCGTTCAAACGCCTCGGCCGGAAGGCCGACTCAGCGGCCGCGCACGACACCGCTGGTCTCCTGGCGAAGACCCTCGCGACGAAGTTCGAGGCCGACACGCAGTCGTTCCCGGCCGTGTTCGAGAAAGGCAACCGCTCGCGGATCATCCCCGCGGTCGAGGGCTTCGTCTATCCGCTGTACCTGGGCATCAAGGACGTCACCGCGCGCGACGGCCGTTTCGCCGAACTGCTCGGGCTCCTTTCGAAACACTTGTGCGGCATCCTCCAGCCAGGCATCTGCCTCGACGGCAAGTCCGGCGGCTGGAAGATGAGCAGCACCAGCACGAACACCTGGTTCAGCAAGATCGCGATCTCGCAGCACGTTGTCCGCACGCTTTTCCCCGAGGCGATGACCGATGCCGCGCGCGCCGCGGACCGCGTGCACGCCGACTGGCAGCGCCGCCCCGGCTGCGGCGAGCACGCGATGTGCGACCAGATCAACAGCGAGACCGGCGTCACCTGCGGCAGCCGCTACTATCCGCGCGGCGTGACGACCATCCTCTGGCTGCGCGAGTAGCGCCGCCGGCGGCCAGCGGCCGCGTTTCCCCTCTCCGCGTTTCAACCCCACCGAGCTCCACCCATGAGCCAGACCCCTCAGCGTCTCTCCTTCCTCGAAAAAGCCGGCTACAGCGGCGGCGATGCCGCGGCCAACTTCGTCTTCATGACGATGGTGCTGTTCCAGACCAACTTCTACACCGACGTGTTTGGTCTGTCCTCCGGCGCCGCCGCCGCGATCCTTCTCTGGCCGCGCCTGTGGGACGCCATCTTCGACCCCGTCATGGGTATCCTGGCCGACCGTACAAACACTCGTTGGGGCAAGTTCCGCCCCTGGGTGCTGTGGACCGCGATTCCGTGGTGCGTCGTGATGATCCTCGCCTACACCACGCCGAAGGGGTGGAGCACCGGCATGATGATCGCGTACGCCGGCATCACGAACACGATCCTGATGACGCTCTACTCGATGAACAACATGCCGTACTCGGCCTTGAGCGCGGTCATGACGGGCGATCTCAACGAGCGCACGAAGCTGAACTCCTACCGCTTCGTCGCGGTCAACATCGCGCAGTTCATCGTCGGCGGCTGCACGCTGCCTCTCGTCGCCAAGTTCGCCAAGAACCACGACCGCCAGCACGGCTGGCAGATGACGATGACACTCTGGGCGGTGCTCTGTCTCGTGCTGTTCCTCGTCACCTTCCTCACCACGAAGGAGCGCATCAAGCCGACCACCACGGTCAAGGCCTCCCCGAAGCAGGACTTCGTCGACCTCCTCAAGAACAAGCCGTGGATGGCACTGGTCGCGTTCACCATCTTCAACTTCGCGATGCTCACCTACCGCGGTGGGGCGCACTACAACTTCTACCACCACTATGCCGACAAGCCCGCGATGTTCGACTTCATCGCCAAGCTGGGCCTGACGACCGCCGACATGACGCCCGGCACAGGCGTGTTCGAGTGGCTCGGCTACATCGCCCACGGCACCCGCGAGAACCTTCCGGGCAACGTCGCCGATGTCTTCAACAGCATCATCAACATGGTCGGCACCGCGACGACGATCGTGTTCATCATCCTCTCCGCGACCCTGTCGAAACGCTTTGGAAAAAAGACCGTGATCTTTTGGGGCTTCCTCCTCGGCGGTCTCAACTCCTGCGCGTACTACTGGATCGCTCCGACCAACACCACCGCCATGCTCGTGCTCGCTGCGCTCGGCTCCGTCGTGTACGCGCCCACGATCGCCGTCGCCTGGGCGATGTACGCCGACGCGGCCGACTACTCCGAGTGGCAGACCGGTCGCCGCTTCACCGGCATGGTTTTCGCCACCATCGGCTTCGCGCTCAAATCGGGCCTCGCGCTCGGATCCGCCGTCTTCCTCTGGGCGATGTCCGGAGTCTGGGGATACGAAACCTCCGCGCCGAGCGCGACGAACGCGATCCGTGGTTACCACATGTCGTCGAGCTTCGGCGTGGCGGTCTGCTTCTTCGGCGCCGCGATCGCGATCGCCCTCTGCACGCTCACGAAGGGTCGCACGCTTGAGATGGCCGACGAACTCGACCGTCGGCGCAAGGCGGCCGCGGCGGCCTGATCGCGTCGGAGCCGTTTTCGCCATGTCGCTGCATCGCCTCCTCTCCCTCGTTGCGGGCGTGGCGCTCGTTTGCTGTGCAGCCGCGACGGAGCCCGCCGGTTCGTTCGCGACCGGCCGGTACCGCAACCTCTTCGTCGAACTGCTCGGCAAATCCGAGGCCGAGGTGCAGGCGAAGATCGATGCCGCGTGGGCGCACTTTTTCGAAGGCCGCGACGAGGACCAGCGACTCTTCTATCCCGTCGGCGCCGACCAGGCGTACATCGCCGACATCGGCAACGGCGACGTGCGTAGCGAAGGCATGTCGTACGGTCTGATGCTCGCGGTGCAACTCGACCGGCGCGCCGAGTTCGACCGGCTCTGGCGTTGGGCGAAGGCGCACATGTACCACGCGTGCGGCCCGCGCCGCGGCTACTTCGCGTGGCAGTGCCGCTTCGACGGCACGCACATCGACGCGGGCTCGGCCAGCGATGGCGAGGAGTGGTTCGCGATGGCGCTGCTCTTCGCCGCCAACCGTTGGGGCCAAACCACCGGCTCCGGCGATATCGACTACGCCGCCGAAGCGCAGGCGCTGCTCACTGCGATGCGCGACAACGCCCGCGCCGGCGAGATCACCGCGATCTTCGATGCCGAGCACCGCCAAGTCGTCTTCGCTCCGACAAAGGAGGCCAGCCGTTTCACCGATCCCTCGTACCACCTGCCGTTCTTCTACGAACTCTGGGCGCGTTGGGACCGCAATGAGGAGGGTCGCCGTTTCTGGGCCGCCTGCGCCGCTGAGAGCCGCGCGTTCTTCCGCCGCGCCGCGCATCCGCGCACCGGGCTCATGCCGGAGTACGCCCATTTCGACGGGCGGCCGCTCGACGGTCCGCAGGGAGATTTTCGTTACGACGCGTGGCGCACGCTCGCGCATGTCGCGCTCGACCACGCGTGGTTCGCCGCCGATCCGCGGCAGCGCGAGCTGAGCAACCGCGTGCTGCGTTTCCTGCTCTGCCAGGGCGATTTCCTGCCCGATCGCTACACCATCGACGGGCGGCCGATCTCGACGGACGAGTCGATCGGCCTGGTCGCGATGGCGGCGGTCGCCGGCCTCGCCGCCGACCCGGAAAATTCCCGCCCCTTTCTCCAGCGCCTTTGGGATGCCCCGCCGCCCGAGGGTCGCTGGCGCTACTATAACGGCCTGCTCTATTTCCTCGCCCTCCTCGAAGCCGGCGGCCGGTTCCGCGTTCATCCGCCAGCCTCGCCCGCTCACTGAGCCGACGGGTTCACTCTCCGGCGCCTGGCGCCGGCAAATTCATCCCCTATGAAAACTCTCTTCACGCTCGCCGCGTGCGGCCTCGCGATGAGCATCGGCATACGCGCCAATCCCGTGAGCAGCCCTGCCTACGAATCCGGCCGTTACCGCAACCTCTTCGCCGAGCACCTCGGCAGAACGGAAGCCGAGCTCGACGCGAAACTCGCCGCGGTTTGGCGGCAGTTCACCGTCGGCGATCCCGCGACCGAGCGGCTCTTCTACACGACCGCCGACCAGATGACCTATCTGCCCGACATCGCGCACGACGACGTGCGCACCGAGGGGCAGTCGTACGGGATGATGCTCGCGGTGCAGCTGGACGAGCGCGCCGAATTCGACCGCATCTGGCGCTGGACGAAACGCCACATGTTCATGGAGGAGGGCTCTTCCGCCGGCTACTACGCCTGGCACTGCCGCTACGACGGGACGAAGATCGGCCGGCCGGGCCCCGCGCCCGACGGCGAGGAGTGGTTCGTGATGGCGCTGTTTTTCGCCGCGCACCGCTGGGGCAATGGCGAGGGGATTTTCAACTACGAGCAGGAGGCGCAGGCGCTGCTCCGCCAGATGCTCCACGGGCGGCCCGGCGCCGTGCCCGTGCCGCCGATGTTCGACCCCGCGCACAAGCAGATCGTCTTCGTGCCGCACGGTCCCGGCAGCCGCTTCACCGATCCGTCCTACCATCTGCCGGCGTTCTATGAACTCTGGGCGCGCTGGGCCGCCGATCTCGCCGATCGCGCGATTCTCGCCGAAGTCGCGGTCGAGAGTCGCAAGCTTCTCCGCGCCGCCGCGCACCCGGCGACCGGACTGATGCCCGACTATTCCGAGTTCGACGGGCGGCCGCACGCGCGCGACGGCCACGAGAACTTCCTCTTCGATGCCTACCGCACGATCGGCAACGTGGCGCTCGACTGGGCGTGGTTCGGCCGCGATCCGTGGGCGATCGAACAGAGCAACCGCGTGCTCGCCTTCCTCGCCGCCCAAGGCGCCAACCTGCCGAACAACTACACGCTCGACGGCCGGCCGCTCACGGCCGACTACTCGCCGGGTCTGCCCGCGATGGCGGCGGTCGGTGCGCTCGCTGCCGACTCCGCCGATGCGAAGCTCTTCGTGCAACGCCTCTGGGACATGCCCATTCCCGCCGGCCGCGAGCGCTACTACGACGGGCTGCTCTACTTCCTCGCGCTCCTGCAGGTCGGCGGCCGCTATCACATCCACGCCCCGCCCGCGCCGTGAACCTCTCCGCTTTCGCCATGACTCTGCGTTCCCTGTTTCGATTGTTGCTTCTGCTCGCCCTTGCTCCCGCTGCGCTTGTCCGCGGCGAGGATGGTTATCGCCTCTGGTTGCGTTACGAACCGGTGACCGACGCCGCGCTTCGATCAGCGTACACGGATCTGCTCGGTGAAGTGGTGCTCGCCACGCCCGCCGGTGCCGACTCGCCCACGCTCGCCGCCGCGCGCGCCGAGCTGGCGAACGGCCTGCGCGGACTGCTCGGGCACGAGGTGGCTGTGCGCGTTGCGCAATCCGCCCGTGCGATCGCCGGTGGGCCCGATGCCTATGCGCTCAATGCTGAGCGCGGCGAGCGCTCGTGCGTTGTGATCGCCGCCAACAGCGACCTCGGTGCGCTCTACGGCGCGTTTGCGTTGCTGCGCGAGATCCAGACCGCGCGTCCGGTGGCGGAGCTCGACGGCCTGGCGAGCGCGCCGCGCATCAAGCGCCGGCTGCTCAACCACTGGGACAATCTCAACCGCTTCGTCGAGCGCGGCTACGCCGGCTTCTCCCTCTGGAACTGGTTCGCGCTGCCCGAAGTGCTCGACGCGCGCTACACCGACTACGCCCGCGCGTGCGCCTCGATCGGGCTGAACGGCGCCGTGCTCAACAACGTCAACGCCGACGCCACCATCCTCACTGCGCCTTACCTCGAGAAGATCGCCGCGCTCGCCGCGGTGTTCCGCCCGTACGGCGTGCGCGTCTATCTCACCGCGCGGTTCAGCGCGCCGAAGGAGATCGGCGGCTTGCCCACCGCCGATCCGCTCGATCCGGCTGTGCGCTTGTGGTGGAAAAGCAAAGCCGACGAAATCTACCGCCACGTGCCCGATTTCGGCGGTTTCCTCGTGAAGGCCAACTCCGAGGGCCAGCCCGGCCCGCAGGACTACGGCCGCAACCACGCCGATGGCGCAAACCTCCTCGCCGACGCCCTCGCGCCGCACGGCGGCGTCGTGATCTGGCGCGCGTTCGTCTACAGCCACGAAACGCCCGACGACCGCGCGAAGCAGGCCTACAGCGAGTTCACGCCGCTCGACGGGAAGTTCCGCGCCAACGTCTTCGTGCAGGTGAAGAACGGCGCGATCGACTTCATGCCGCGCGAGCCGTTTCACCCGCTCTTCGGCGCGATGCCGCGCACGCCGCTCGCCCCCGAGTTGCAGATCACGCAGGAATACCTCGGCGGCTCCGCGCAACTGGCGTTCCTCGCGCCGATGTGGAAGGAGACGCTCGACTCGGACACGTTCTGCGCGGGTGCCGGCTCGACGGTGGCGCGCGTGGTCGACGGCTCGATCGACCGTCATGCCGACTCGCTCATCGCCGGCGTCGCCAACACCGGCACGGATCGCAACTGGACCGGCCATCCTCTCGCCGCCGCCAACTGGTACGCCTTCGGCCGGCTCGCCTGGGATCCTGCGCTGTCCTCGGCCGCGATCGCCGACGAGTGGACGCGCATGACGTTTGGCAACTCGTCCGCGGTCGTGCAGCCGATCACCGCCATGCTGCTCTCCTCGCACGAGGCGGTCGTGAACTACTCCATGCCGCTCGGTCTGCATCACATCATGGCCGAGGGGCACCACTACGGACCCGGTCCGTGGGTTGACCGTGCTGCTCGCGCCGATTGGACCTCGGTCTATTACCACCGTGCCGATGCTCGCGGTGTCGGTTTCGATCGGACTGCGAACGGCTCGAACGCTGTCGGACAATACCGGCCCGAAGTGGCGCAGGTTTTCAGCGATCCGGCGCGTTGTCCGGAGAAGTACCTGCTCTGGTTCCACCACGTGCCGTGGGACCGGCCGCTCGCCTCCGGCCGCCCGCTCTGGGAAGAGCTCTGCCTGCGCTACCAGACCGGCGTCGAGCAGGTGCGCGGCTGGCGCAGGGCCTGGGCGTCGCTCGCGGAGCACATCGACGCGGAGCGCCACACGCATGTCGCGCAGCTGCTGCTGCGGCAGGAACGCGATGCCACCATCTGGCGCGACAGCTGCACCCTGTATTTCCAGACGTTCGCGCAACGGACGCTGCCGGCCGGCGTCGAGCCCGCGGCTCACCCGCTCGAGTATTACCGTGGTTCTCGTCTGCGCTCCGGGCCGGGCGATCCGTCGGCCCGCTGAACTTTTCTTCCTGTTACCGACTCCATGAAACGTTTCTCGCTCCTCTTTCTTGCCGGACTTCTGGCCTGCGCTGGACTGGGCGCCGCTCCGGCGACGTTGCCGTTCGTGTCGCCGATCGTCGGCGAACACATGGTGCTCCAGCGCGGCCAGACGAACCGCGTGTGGGGTTGGACGACGCCCGGCGCCGAGGTGCGCGTCGCGATTGGCGGCGTGACCGCGTCCGCTGTCGCCGCGGCGGACGGGCGCTGGCAGGCCGAGTTCGCTCCGCCGTCCGCAGGCGGCCCGTACACGCTGACGATCGACGGCCCGCAGCACCTCGAGTTTTCCGACGTGCTCGTGGGCGATGTGTGGTTGTGCAGCGGCCAGTCGAACATGGAGTTCGGACTCGCTCGCGCGCGCGACGGCGCAGCCGAGACTGCCGCGGCGAATCAGCCCGGCATCCGGCTGTTCCGTGTTGCGACAAAATCTGCCTACGCCGCGGTCGCGGTGCCGCAGGGCGAGTGGCGCGCGTGCGTGCCGGAGAATGCCGGAGGCTTTTCCGCGGTCGCGTACTTCTTCGCGCGCAAAGTCCACGCCGAGACCGGTGTGCCCATTGGACTGATTCAAGCCGCTGTGGGCGGCACCTTCGCGGAGTGCTGGATGTCGCCCGAGGCACTCGCGCCGTTGCCGGAGTTCCGGCCGGCGTTCGCCGAGATCGCACGCCTCCACGCGCGCGGCGGCGAACAGTACGGCAACTACGTGAGCCACTGGTACGACGAGTTCGACCGCGGCCAGCGCGAAGGGTGGGGCGACGAGTCGCTCGACACTGCCGGGTGGAAAGCGACGTCGCTCAAGACGGCGTTTGCCGATCTCGGCGTGCCGGCCGCACCCGCCGTCGTCTGGTTGCGCCGCGAGATCACGTTGCCCGAACCGCTGCCGGCCGGAGCCGCGAAGTGCTTGCTCGGTGTGGTTGAAAAGATGGACACGGTGTTTCTCAACGGCCGCTGGGTCGGCGCGAGTTCCTGGGTCGAGAACCCGCGCGCCTATCCGATCCCCGCCGGCGTACTGCGCCCGGGCCGCAACGTGGTCGCCATCCGCGTTCTCAAGACCAAGCCCGACGGTGGCTTCACCAATCCCGCCGCCGATCTGAAGCTCGTGCTGGGCGATGGCACCGCGATTCCGCTCGAAGGCGCTTGGCGAGGCGCGGTGAGCGTGGACGCCCGCGCGCCGCACCCGTTGCCACTCGCGTACGAAAACTATCCGACAATGCCCTCGGTGTTGTTCAATGGCATGATCCGTCCGCTTGCTCCACTCGCGCTCACCGGCGCGCTCTGGTACCAGGGCGAGGCGAACCAGTTCAACGCACCGCAGTATCGCACGCTGCTCCCGGCGTTGATCGCCGATTGGCGCGCGCTCTTCGCGCACAAGACGCTGCCGTTCTACATCGCCTCGCTGCCGGCGTTCACCGGCCGCAAAGAGCTCCCGCCGGCACAGGCCGATGGCTGGACGCAGATCCGCGAGATCCAGCTCGAGATCGGCCGCACCGTGCCGCATGCCGGCTGCGCGGTCACGGTCGACACCGGTGATGCCAACGATATCCACCCGACCGAGAAGGCGTCGGTGGGCGAGCGCCTCGCCCTGCTCGCGTTGCGCGAGGTCTACGGACGTGAGGTCGTCTCCGCCGGCCCGACGTTCGCCGTGCTCGAACCCCTGCCCGGCGCGCTGCGCATCCGCTTCACGGGCACGGACGGCGGACTCGTGGCGCGTGGCGAAAAGCTCGGGGAGTTCGCGATCGCCGGCGCCGACCGCGTGTGGCGCTGGGCCGAGGCGCGCATCGAGGGCGACACGATTGTCGTTTCCTCGCCCGCGGTGCCGAAACCGGTCGCGGTGCGCTACGCGTGGCAGGCGAATCCGCTCGCAACACTCTTCAACGGCGCGGGTCTGCCCGCTGCGCCCTTCCGATCGGACAACTGGTAAGTTCCCCACGTTTTTCCGCCTATGAAAACACTTCTCGCCACCGCATTCGCGGCCGTTGCCCTGTTTCCCGGCGCACTCGCTGCCGCCGAGCCCGTGCGCTTCGACTGGTTCGAGTACACCGGCCGCGACGACGTCTTTGCGGCGCCGCTGCCCGCCGGCCATTTCCGCAACCCGATCCTCGCCGGTTTCTATCCGGATCCGGCGATCTGCCGCGTGGGCGAGGACTACTACCTGATCAACTCCACGTTCTCGTATTTTCCCGGCATCCCGGTCTTCCACAGCCGCGATCTCGTGCACTGGACGCAGCTCGGCAACGTGATCGACCGGCCGTCGCAGATGAGCTTCGCCGGGCTGCGCATCACGCGCGGCCTGTTTGCGCCGACGATCAAGTACCACGACGGCGTGTTCTACGTCGTGTGCACGCTCGTGGACGGCGGCGGCAATTTCCTCGTCACCGCCACGAACCCCGCCGGCCCGTGGTCCGATCCGCAGTGGTTGCCGTTCGACGGCATCGATCCGTCACTGTACTTTGACGACGACGGCCGCGCCTGGATGGTCAACAACGGCAACCCGCCCGACAACAAGCCGCTCTACGACGGGCACCGCGCGATCTGGATCCAGGAGTTCGACGTTGCGAAAAAGCAGCTCGTCGGCCCGCGCTCGATCGTGGTGAACGGCGGGGTGGACCTGAGCAAGAAGCCCGTGTGGATCGAGGGCCCGCACCTCTTCAAGAAGGACGGCTGGTACTACATCTGTTGCGCGGAGGGCGGCACGAGCGTCAACCACTCGCAGGTCATCCTGCGCAGCAAGACGCCCACCGGGCCGTTCGTGCCGTGGGAAAAGAACCCGATCCTCACGCAACGCGATCTCGATGGCGCCGCGCCGCAGGCCGTGACCGCCACCGGCCACGCCAACCTCGTCGAAGGGCCCGATGGCAATTGGTGGGCGGTGTTCCTCGCGTGTCGGCCGTTCCAGCACGGCTACCAGGCCACCGGCCGCGAGACATTCCTGCTGCCCGTGCAGTGGACGGACGACGGCTGGCCTCTCATTCTCCCGCCCGGCGAACGTGTGCCGTACACGGTGCGTGCGCCGCAAACCGCGTTCGCGAGCCCCGCGCCCGTGCCGCTCTCGGGCAACTTCACCTGGCGCGACGAGTTCGACTTCGGCGCCGAGCAGCCGGCGCAGCTCTGGCTGATGGCCCGCACGCCCGCCGAGAAATGGTGGAGCTTCACCTCGCCGAAGGGACAACTCAGCCTCACGCCGCGCGCGGACACCCTCGACGGTCTTGGCAACCCTTCGTTCCTCGGCCGCCGGTTGCAGCATGCGAAGTTCGATGTTTCCACCGAGCTCACCGTGCCGGTGGAGGAGGGCGTCGCGGCCGGGCTCGCGTTGTTCCAAAGCGAGAAGCAGCACTATTTCTTCGGCGTGCGCCGCACGGCGGAGGGACTCGAGGTCTTCGTCGACCTCGCCAACGGCGGCAAACCCGAGCGCTTCGCCCGCGCCATCATTCCTGTGCTCGACCGGCTGGAGCTGCGGATCAAGGGCGACGAGCTCAGCGGCGGTTTCGCGTTTCGCGAGCCCGACGGCGAGTGGCGTGCACTCGTTGCCGATGCCGATCTGAAACCGATCACCACCAACGCGGCCGGCGGCGGCATCCATTTCACCGGCGCGGTCGTCGGTCCGCACGTCCGGTTGGAACGTTGAGCGTGGCGGACTCGGCGGCGGTTCGCACCGGCCGCCGCTGTCGCCGGGTGCCGGTGACTGTGCCCGCGGATTTGTTTGGAACTCGACGGGGCGCCGTGGCTGAGTGGATCCGATGCGTACTCGAACCGTGCACCCGCGCCGCCGACAGACCGGCGGCGAACCCGAAGCCGTCGCCTGATGGAAACGAGGCTGTTGCAATGCGGGCGGGCGCTGTTCGTGGCAGTGCAGTGGTGCGGCCGCGGGGTGGCGACGCCGCAGTTCCAGACGTGGAGCCGGCGTTTCGCGGGCGCGGTGTGCGTGGCATTTTTCCTCTCCTTGCTGCTGCCGCTGTGGCACCCGGTTTACCGGTTCACCGGGCTGTTGCAGATCGACCGGGCGAACGAAAGCTCCGCATTGGCGGCGGTGCGCGAGCAGCCGATCCTGTTCAGCGACGGCGGCTACGACGGCCAGTACTACGCGCAGATCGCCTGCGATCCCACGCTGCGTGCTCCGGAGCTGCGCAGCGCGATCGACAATCTGGCCTACCGCGCGCGCCGCATCCTCGTGCCGGCGGTGGCGTGGGCGCTCGGCGGTGGCCGGTCGGAGAACGCGCTCCACGTCTACTCTTGGCTGAACATCGTGTGCTGGTTCGCGCTCACGGTGCTGCTCTGGCCGTTGCTCGACGCCGAGCGGAGCTGGCGCGGCGTGGCGGCGTGGGCCGGCGTGCTGCTTTCAGCAGGGGCGGTGGCGAGTGTGCGCTACTCGCTCACCGATCTTCCGGGCGTGGTGCTGCTCGTGCTGGCGTTTCGCGCGGCCGAGCGCGGCCGGACGGGGAGCGCCGCCGGTTGGTTGGCGGCGACGTTGCTCGCGCGCGAGACGTTGCTGGCCGGTATTTGGGGATTGGTGCCGCGCCGTTTTGCAAGTCCGTGGTCGCTTGTGCGCACTGCCGGTTGGATCCTGCTCGCGCTCGTGCCGCTGGTCGCCTGGCTCGCGTACATCCGCTGGCAGGTGGGGCCGTCGGATGGCGGCTTGCCGGGGAATTTCGCATGGCCCGGGTTGGGATTGGTGAACCGTTGGCGCGAATCGCTCGCCGCCCTCGGCCACGGCGACCCGCGGCTGGAGTGGGCGAGTCTGCTCGCGACGGTGGCCGTGACGGCGCAGGTGGTGCTGGTGCTGAGCCGGTTTGAACTCGAGAACCGTTGGTGGCGGCTCGGCGTCGGTTTCGTCGTGCTCACCTTGGTGCTCGGCGGAGCGGTTTGGGAAGGTTTCCCCGGCGCGGCGAACCGCGTGCTGCTGCCGCTGTTGATCGCCGCGAACGCGCTCGCGTTACGGCGGCGCTGGGCGTGGCTGTGGCTCCTGTTGATCAACCTCTCGATTCCGGCGGCTGTGGTGGAAATGGATCCCGGCACGCCCGAAGTCGCGGCCGAGCGGGCGGAAGGCCGAGCGATCCTCGTGCGCCGCGGCGAGGGCACTTACGGACCGGAACAACTCGGGCGGAGCTGGTGGATCTGGGTCGAGCAGCACGCCGCGTGGCGGGTGCAGTGTTGGGGCGGCGCCGCCGAGCTCACGATCACGGCGCGCGCGCGCTCCCTCGACGAACGCGAAGTGGCGATCTTCCACGCCGATACCGAGCTGTGGCGCGGGCGCCTCAACCCGCGCTGGACGGCGATCAGGTTGCGACCGTTCCGCGTCGCGCCCGGCGAGACGACGCTCAGGATCACCGCGCTCGCGCCGGGAGTTTCGGAAGCGGCGACCGATGGCGGGCGCTCGATGTCGGCGTGCTTTCTCGAGCCGCGCATCGAAGTGCGCGCGTTGGCCGGTGAGTGACCGCGTGAGCTCGCGCGACGCGAGCGGAACGGCGGGCGAATCGGTGCGGCGGGAGCGTGGTCAGGGCGCGGAGTTTGGCGTGGATTCTCGCGCGGCGGTCTGAATTAGTCGGGGTTCGATGAAAGTCCCGTTCCTCGACCTCACGCTCCAGCATCAGCCCTTGCGCGCCGAGATCCTCGCCGCGTGGGCCGCCACGCTCGACGGCAACCGCTTCTGCCTCGGGCGCGATGTGGAGGAGTTCGAAAAGGCGTTCGCCGCGGCGTGCGGCGCGGCCGATTCGGTCGGCGTCGACAACGGCACCAGCGCTCTCCAGCTCGCCGCGCTGGCGCTCGGGCTCGGGCCGGGCGACGACATCGTGGTGCCCGCGTTCACGTTCATCGCCTCGGCGTGGACGGCGACGTACATCGGTGCGCGTCCGGTTTTTGCGGACATCGATCCGGCGCACTATTGTGTGACGGCCGACACGATCCGCGCCGCGCTTACGCCCAAGACAAAGGCGATCGTGGTCGTGCATCTGTTCGGTCAGCCCACGCCGATGGACGAGATCCTCGCGCTCGCCGCGGAGCGCGGGCTCAAGGTGATCGAGGACTGCGCGCAGGCGCACCTCGCGCAGTACCGCGGCCGGCCTGTGGGCCTGATGGGCGACGCGGGCACGTTCAGCTTTTACCCGACGAAGAATCTCGGCGGCTGCGGCGAAGGCGGCGCGGTGATCTCGAAACACGCGGAGGTGTTGAAACGCGTGCGTGTGCTCCGCGTGCACGGCAGCGAGCGACGCTATTATCACGATTTCGTGGGCGGCAATTTCCGCATGGAAGGACTCCAGGCCGGTGCGCTCAGTGTGAAGCTCAAACACCTCGCCGGCTGGACGGCGCGGCGGCGGGCGATCGCGGCGCGGTATCGCGCCGGCCTTAAGCTCGACGGACTCGCCGTGCCGCAACCGCAGGCGTGGGGCGAGTCGGTGTTCCATCAGTTCACCATCACGCATCCGCGCCGCGACGCACTTCGCGAGCACCTCACGAAGGCGGAGATCGGCACCGACCTGATCTACCCGATGCCGCTGCACCTGCAGCCGTGCTACGCGGCGCTCGGCTACAAGCCGGGATCGCTCCCTCGCGCCGAAGCCGTCTGCGCGAACTGTGTGAGCCTGCCGATCTTCCCGGAGCTGACCGACGCGCAGGTCGACCACGTCGTCGCCTCGATCAACAGCTTCAAGGGATGATCGGCAGCGTACGCGTCAAGGTTTGCGGCCTGACCACGGCGGAAGATGCCGCGGCTGCCGGCGGCATCGGCGCAGATTTCCTTGGTTTCATCCTGTACCCGAAATCCCCGCGGTACCTGCCGCTGGCGCAGTTCGTGGCGCTACGTGCGCAACTCCCGGCACTGCCGAAAGTAGCGGTGATGGTCCAGCCGACGGAGCCGGAGCTCGCGGCGGTGGTCGCGGCGGGTTTCGATTTTTTTCAGATCCATTTCCCGGTGACGAATTGGACCGTGGCTCGGGACGTGGCGGCGACGGTTGGCGCGGAGCGCCTCTGGCTCGCGCCGAAGCTGCCACCCGAAACGGAGCTGCCGGTGGAGAATCTCGCGCTCGCGCGGACTTGGCTGCTCGACACCTACCGTGCCGACAGCTTCGGCGGCACCGGTCACACCGGCGATTGGGTGAAGTTTCGCCGCTATCGCGAAGCGCATCCGGACCGTCGCTGGATCCTCGCGGGCGGACTTGCGCCGGATAACGCGGCGGCGGCGCTCGCGGCGACCGGTGCCGAGACGCTCGACGTGAACAGCGGAGTGGAAGCATCGCCCGGGCGGAAGGATCCGGCGAAGCTCGCGGCATTGCGGACGGTGCTGTTGCGGTAGCGGAGCTTGCCGGAGCTTCGGGCAACCGGTTTCGGACGGATACAGGGACGAAGCCCTTGGCGGGTTTCGCTACGTGGGTTTCGGCGGCCGCAGCGTAGCCCCTTCGATCCAATTGCTCTCGACCATCTCGATCCGTGGATGAGCGGGGATGCCGAAATCCTGATTGTGGATGCGGCCGACGAGCAACTCGACGGCCCAGGCGCCCATCAGCTGCTGGTTTTGTTGCATGCCCGTGAACGAGGTGCCCTCGAGGATCTGGCTGATCGCGACGATGCCCACATCTTGCGGCGCGCGGATGCCGTTGCGGGCGAGCACCTGCTGAAGCTCGCCCAACGCGGTGTAGAGGTGGACGAACAGGACGACGTCGGGGCGGTGGGCCGCGAGCCAGGCGAGGAACGATTTCTCGTCGATTTGATTGGTGCGCAGGATCGGCACTGGAATGGGATTGCCGAGCGTGTGCTCGCACCAGCCGAGATACGCGCTGCTATAGGCGTGAGCGCTGCGCTCTTCCTCGTAGCACCCGAGCACGAGCCCTGGTCGGCGGTAGCCGCGGGAATGGGCGAACGAGAGCGCGCGGGAGAGGTCGTTGTAGAAATGGCTGGTGACCCGATGCAGCGGCGTGGCGATGCTCAGCCCTTGGGCGACGATCGCGTAGTGGTCGAGCTCCCTCGGGAAGGGGTCGGAAAGAATTGGGCTTCCGAAGCACAGCAGGCCTTGCACGCCGCGGGTGTCGAGGATGTCGCCGAAGCGGCCAATGGTCATCCCGGGCGCCTTGAGCCACATCGGTTCGAGGCGGTAGCCGAGCTCGTCGGCGCGTTTTTCCATGCTGCGGAAAACCCGCGTTAGGTGGAGCGAGCTCTCCCACGGCCGCGGTGTGTCGTAGAGCGAGATGACGCCGAAGCACGCTTCGTGCGTGCGTTTCCCACTGTGGCGGAGCTGGCTCATGAGCTCCTTGAGTTTGGCGTTGGGGCGATAGCCGATGCGCTCGGCTTCGCGAAGCACACGAGCACGCGTGCCATCGGGGATTTTCGGGCTGTTGCGGAGCGCGAGCGAAACCGCGGAAGGGGAGAGATCGAGGGCGGCGGCGATGCGGCGCAGGCTCATGGACTCGACGCTGCGATTTCGCGCGGCGACCCGCAAGTCGCCGGATTCTGGCCCTGACCCACGCTCGATAGTTAGAATCCTGCACCGGTTGTCTCCGGCGGGATGGGGGCCAGTGATTCCGTCGAAATCCCCAAGTTTCACGCGATCTGAGCAAACCCTGTCAGGATATTTCAACGTCGGCCTCATAGCCAGCTTCGGTGCGAAGGCTTCCCCAAGAGCCGCGCTCCGCGAGCCACACGGCTGAAACCGCGGCGGGTCGTTCTTTTTCCAGTCACTTTTGTCGCTCAAACGGCCGGTCTCCACAGGCGGTCGATGCGATGAAGCTGGCGGTCCCCAAGCCCGCCGGTTCCCCAACAACGCAACCACAAGCTATCGCTAACCATGCACCCAATACGCCCCCTCCCGAGTGGCGTGCGCTCCCTGCTGTCCTTGGCCGGAGCCGCTGTCACCACCGGGCTTTTCGCGCAGACGGCCGCCCCGGCCGCGGCGCCCGCTGCGCCGGCTTCCGACGAGGATGTTGTCGTCCTCAGTCCGTTCGAGGTCACCGCTGAGTCGTCCTCCGGCTATGTCGCTACGCAGACGCTCGCCGGCTCCCGCATCAACACCCGGCTCGAAGACGTCGGCTCTGCGATTTCGGTCGTCACCGCCGAGTTCCTGAAGGACACCGGCGCGACCGACAACAAGACGCTCCTCGCCTACACCACCAACACCGAAGTCGGCGGCACGCAGGGCAACTTCACTGGTGCGTCGATCAGTCAGACTCAGGACGAGGGCAGCAAGTTCACGAGCCCGAATCAGAACACGCGCGTCCGCGGTCTGACCTCGGCCGACAACACCCGGAATTTCTTCCTGAGCGATATTCCGTGGGACGGCTATAACGTGGACCGCGTCGACATGCAGCGCGGCCCGAACTCGATCCTTTTCGGCCTCGGCAGTCCCGCCGGTCTGATCAATGCGACGACGAAGACGGCGCAGCACCGCACGTTTGGCGAGTTCGAGTTTCGTTACGGCTCGTTCGGTGCGAACCGCCAGACGCTCGACCTCAACCAGAACATCCTCGAGGACGAACTCTCGGTGCGCCTCAACCTCCTGCGCAACGACGAGAAGTTCAAACAGAAGCCGGCCTACAGTCTCGATCGCCGCCTGTTCGCGACCCTGCGCTACGACCCGAAGTTCCTCAGCCGGAACGGCCACAAGACGACGGTGAAGGTCAACTACGAGTCCGGTTCGGTGCGCAGCAACAATCCCCGCACGGTCACACCGGGCGATCGCATCACCAACTGGTGGGACAAGATGGGACAGGCCGTCTACAACCCGGCGAAACTGGACTCGGTGCTGATGACCTACGCCGATGGCACCACCGGCTATGAGCCAAACACCGGCCAATGGGACAAATTCCTCAAGAACGCCAGCGGCGTGAACACCTCGACGCCGAACCCGACGTTCCAGCCCTGGCTCGGCCAGGCGCAGTACTACGGTGGTATTTGGATGCCCGTGAACGCCGGCGAGACCAGCGCCTACACCGCGACCCTGCCGGAGTTCAGCAATATCCGCGGCCTCAGCTCGACCGGTGCGACTGACGGCAGCATCAATGGCCTGCCCTATTATCGCCGCGTGACGGTGGCCGGCACGGGCTACTGGGCCGACACCCGCGTGATGGATCCCAACGGCACGACGCCGTTCTCGGATTTCGGCGGCTGGATCAACACCACCCTCTCGAACTCCTCCGTCTTCGACTTCTACAACAACCTGATCGACGGCGAGAACAAGCGGGAGTGGCAAAACTTCCACAACTTCAACGCCACGCTGACCCAGACCTTCTTCAAGGAGAAGCTGGGCTTCGAAGCCGCCTACGACCAGCAACGCTTCCGCCGCGGGCAATATGCCTTCGATGGTGCCGGCACGCTGTACGTCGACATCAACTCCCACAACATCGACGGGACGCCGAACCCGAACGTCGGCAAGCCGTACATCCTCACCACCTACGGTTACGGCAACAACTCCGGCGATGCCACGCGGGAGGCCTCACGCCTAAGCGCCTACTTCGCCCACGATTTCAGCAAGGGCGGTAGGAACGGTTGGCTGATGAAGCTGCTCGGCAGGCACACTCTCAGCGCCCTCTACAGCCAAGACATGGTGAGGACGGACAACCGGAACTTCATCCGCTACGGGACGGACGATTCCTTCGGTGCCGTCACTGCCCCGGCTGGCAGCAATGCAAACTACATCGACAGCAACTTCCGCCGTCTGACCTCGCAAATCTACCTGTCCAACACCGCCCTATCCGGTGCGTCGACCTACAACGGCCTTTACATCCCGCGGGCCGGCAAGGCGGTCGAGATTCCGAGCGAGGTGCAATACCGCTACTTCGATTCCACCTGGAATGCGACCGGCGTGAGCCCCGGCGCAGCTTGGACGAATCCGCTCAACGGCCGCGCCAGCACACAGTCTGAGAACCCGGCCAACTACGTGGGCTGGACCTCGGTCCCGGTGAAGACGCTCAGCGCCGAAAACGGCGATCAGGACCTCCTCACCACCTCGGCGACCCTCAGCCGCCGCAAAGTCGATTCACGTGCCGCCGTGCTGCAGTCCTACTTCTGGGATGGCGCCATCGTCGGCATGTACGGAATCCGCGCCGATCACGTGAAGATGTGGGGATCGGCCGGGTATTTGGATGGTGCACACAACCGTGTGGATTTCTCGAAACTCAACGCCGACGGCGAGTTGCAGTATGCGACGGCGGTCCGCGCCCCCCAGACCACGGCCGAGAAGAATTCCCCGAGCTGGAGCATCGTAGCCAAGCTGAACAAGTTCGCCGGCAAGTACGGCGAGCGCTTCCCGATCAAGGTCAGTCTGTACTACAACGAGTCGGAGAACTTCCAAGTCGCCGGTTTTCGCACCGACATCCACGGCAACCCCCTTCCGTTGCCCTCCGGCACGACCAACGAGCGTGGCATCATGATCTCCACTCCGGATGATCGCTTCACGTTCCGCGTGAACAAGTACGAGACGAAGGTCTTCGACGCGAGCAGCTCGGTGAACTTCGCGACCTGGTATCTTTTCGGCGGAGACAACTTCTTCATCCGCATGGAGAATCGCGCCGACGCCTACGAGTACCACCTGACCGAGCTCGGCAATCCGAACTCGGTCGCGGGCACTGGTTCCGTGACAGGTTCCTGGGTGTGGCGTTATGCGCCGCGCACGGGTGAGACGCAGGATCAGGCCGATGCCCTCGCCGCGGCGGCCGTCGCCGGCTGGCGCGCCTACACGAAGGAGCCGATCGTCCAGGGCATCATCGATGCCTGGGGCTTCAACGACTTCAACGTCACCCAGCTCACGACCATGGCGACGCCGCCGGCCAACTTCACGGTGGCAGAGGACCAAGTTTCCAAGGGTTGGGAATATGAGTTCACGGCGAATCCCACCAAGAACTGGCGCATCACGGTGAACGCCTCGAAGACCGAAGCCATGCGCAACCACATCGGTGGCGCGTTGCTGCGTGAGTTCATTGCGCTCACCAACACCTACATGAACGGACCCATGGGGCAGATCCGCACCTGGGGCGGCAACAGCACCGGCAGCACCGCGCTGGTGAGCTGGAACGGCAACTTCTTCTCGCAGTACACGAAGGCGACGTTGCAGGAAGGCTCCTACTCCGCGGAGTTCCGCAAGTGGCGCTTCAACCTCATCACGAACTACAACTTCACGGAAGGTCGTCTGAAGGGTGTGAACGTCGGTGGTGGTTACCGCTGGCAGGACAAGGTGGCGATCGGTTACCCGATGATCCGCGTCAGCGCCTCCGAGGTGACTTACGATATCGACAATCCGTATTGGGGCCCGAGTCAGGATGCGTACGACTTCTGGATCGGCTACGAGCGCAAGCTCACGGAGAAGATCGATTGGCGGATTCAGCTGAACATCCGCAATCTCTTCCAAGGTAACGAAGTCTATCCGATCGCGACCCAGTACGACGGCACGCCGGCGCAGTACGCGATCAAACCCGGCCAGACGTGGACGCTGACCAACACGTTCAGGTTCTGATGCTGCATCACGTTCGGAGGCAGACCTGATCTGCCTTTGTTTCCAAGAGCCCGGGTTCGCCCGGGCTCTTGCGTTTCAGGGAGCAGACTGTTCCCGCCTCCGTGAGACGGGCGATGCCGATCGACGACGGAGAGTCCGCCGGGCGTCAGATCTCGTAGTTGTAGCCGGCGAACGGCAACTCGACCTCGAGCGCTTCGTGCTTGCGGCGGTGGCGCACGGAAAGATTGGCACCCTCGTAGGTCACAAGGCTGTGAGCGGGGACCGAATTCATCAGCCAGACGTTCGAGCCGATGATCGAGTGCGCGCCGACGAGCGTGTCGCCACCGAGGATCGTGGCGCCCGCGTAGATGGTCACGTGATCGCCCACGTCGGGATGGCGCTTCACGCCTTTCACCGGGTTGCCCTGCGGATCGAGCGCGAAGGACTTCGCGCCGAGCGTCACGCCTTGGTAGAGCTTCACGTGGTCGCCGATGGTCGTCGTTTCGCCGATCACGACTCCGGTGCAATGGTCGATGAAGAAGTGTGTGCCGATCTTCGCGCCGGGGTGGATGTCCGCGCCGGTGCGTTCGTGCGCGTATTCGGTGAGCATGCGCGGCAGCAACGGTACCCCGCGTTTGTAGAGGATGTGCGCGATGCGCTGGAGGGAGATGACCAGGACGCAGGGGTAGGCGAGGATGATCTCGTCATGGCTGCGGGCGGCGGGATCGCCGTTGTAGGCGGCCTCCACGTCGGTCTGGATCAGGCGGCGCAACGCTGGAAACTGGCTCAGCAGGTGGAGGCTTTCCTCGGCTGCGACCTTCTGCGGTTCGGCGTGGCCGGCGTAAGCGAGGGCCTTGGCGATCTCGGTGCGCAGGCTGCGCTCGATCTCCGCCAACTGCCCGCCGACCAGGCTCGCAACCTCGTCGCGCGTCGGTGCCTGTTTCTCAAAGAAACCGGGAAACAGCAGATGCATGAAGCCGCGGGCGAGTGCATCGACAGCGGCTTCCGACGGCAGATTCGAGCCGTCGAGATGGTTGATGCCGCCGTCGTCCAGGTAGGACTGGAGGAGCGCGACTTTGATCTGGTCGAGGTGCATTGCGGCGGGCCGGGTAGGGCGCGGGTGGAGAGGGCGAGCCGGAGCGCGATCGCGGACGAAATGGCGCTCCGCGCGGCGTTTGCTCGCCGTCTATTTGATGATCATGTCCTTCACGGTCTTGCCGGCGGGAATCATCGGCAGGACGTGTTCTGTGTACGGCACAATGACGTCGAGGACAAAGGGGCCGTCGTGGTCGAGCATCTCCTGGATGGCGGCGCGCAGTTCGGACTTCTTCACCACGCGGCGGCCCTTCACGCCGAAGCCCTCGGCGATCTTCACGAAATCCGGGTAGAGGCCGTCGAGGTTTTCGGGGCCGCCGATGTTGGCCTTGTCGCCGAGAATGGTGTTGCCGCGGACGCTGTTGTAGAAGCGGTCCTCCCATTGCACGACCATGCCGAGGTGCTGGTTGTTCAGGATCATCGCCTTGGCGGCGATCTTCTCGATCGCGGCGGTCGCCAGTTCCTGGATGTTCATCGTGAACGAGCCGTCGCCGTCGATGTCGACGACCTGCTTGTCCGGGCGGGCCACCTTCGCGCCGAGCGCGGCCGGGTAGCCGAAGCCCATCGCGCCGAGGCCAAGCGAGCTGATGTAGCGGCGCGGTTCGGCGAACTGATAGTACTGCGCGGCCCACATCTGGTGCTGGCCCACGCCGGTCACGACGATCGCCTCGCCCTTCGTGAGTTCATAGAGAGCGCGCACCGCCTCCTGCGGCAGGATGTGCGGGCTTTGCTCGAAGGAGAACGGAAACTCGGTCTTCCACGCGTCGCATTGCGCGCGCCATTCGGCCGTGTCGGGCGCGGGTGACTTGTGTGCGGCCTGCAGGGCGTTGAGGCGGGTGAGAGCGTGCTTCACGTCACCGACGATCGGGTATTGCACGCGTTTGTTCTTGTTGTGCTCGGAGGCGTCGATGTCGAGGTGGACGATGGTGGCGTGGCGGGCGAAGGCCTTGGTGTCGCCGGTCACGCGGTCGTCGAAACGCGCGCCGATGCAGAGCAGCAGGTCGCAATGGTCGGCGGCGAGATTGCCGGCGACGGTCCCGTGCATGCCGAACCAACGCAGCGAGAGCGGATGCGTCTCCGGGAACGCGCCGATGCCCATCAACGTCGTTGTCACCGGGATCTGGTTGCGCTCGGCGAAGAGGCGGAGTTCGGCGCTCGCGTCGGCCGAGATGGCTCCGCCGCCCACGTAGAGGAGCGGTTTCTTCGCCGCGGCGATCACCGGCAGGAGCGCGGCGAGCTGTTCTTCGGTGGCGTGTTTCTCCGGCTTGTAGGCCGGCAGGCTCATCGTCACGGGCCAGACCGGTGTGAACTTTGCCTGTTGCACGTCCTTCGGGATGTCGATCACGACCGGGCCGGGGCGGCCGGTGGTCGCGATGTGGAACGCCTCGCGGAAGATCCGCGGCAGGTCGTGCACGTTCATCACGAGGAAGCTGTGCTTCACGATCGGCAGTGTCATGCCGTAGAAGTCGGTTTCTTGGAACGCACTTTTCCCGATGTATTTCGAGAACACCTGGCCGGTGATCGCGATCATCGGCACGCTGTCCATGTAGGCGTCGGCGATCGCACTGACGAGGTTCGTGGCGCCGGGGCCGCTGGTGGCCATGCAGACGCCGGCCTTGCCGGTGACGCGCGCGTAGGCGTTGGCCGCGAAGCCGCCGCCCTGCTCGTGGCGCGGCAGGATGACGCGGAACTTGTCGGTCTTGGTGAACGCCTGGTGCAGCTCGAGCGACGCGCCGCCCGGATACGCGAACACCACGTCGACCCCCTCGCGAATCAGGCATTCGGCGACGCAATCGGCGCCTTTCATCTCGCGGCTGGCGTGGGCGTGTGCGGGGACGGAGGCAGTCTGGGCGGTCATGGTAGTGACGTTAAGGGGCGGCCAACGTTGGCGGTCGGCTCCCGCTCGGCAAGGGCGGATTCGGCGCGGCCGCGAGGCGGGCCGCTGTGCTATTTCGCTCGCGGCAACAACGTCACGCGACCCGTGCCGCCGTCGATCTCCAGCAGTTGCCCATCCTCGATCAGCTCCGTCGCGCCGGTGACGGCGAGGACGGCGGGCAACCCGTACTCGCGCGCCACGATGGCCGCATGCGATGCCGCGCCGCCCGTCTCCGAGATGACTGCGGAGGCGGTGAGAAACAACGGAGTCCACGACGGGTTCGAGCGCGGACATACGAGGACTTCGCCCGGGCGCAGCCGCTCGAACTGCGTTTCGTCGCGCACGATCCGGGCTGTCGCACGCGCACGGCCGGGACTGGCGGCCGTGCCGCGGAGCACCTTGCCGCGTTGGCGTACGCGCGGGCGGTTGGCCTGCCAGCGGGCGTTGACTAGACGATAGGTGGCGCGGCGGCGCGCGATGAAATCGCGTGGCGCCAGCCCTGTCGGTGGTCCGTGCGCGAGCCATTCCTGCGCCTCCTCGAACGTGAGGTAGAACACATCGTCATCGGCCGCGATCAGCCCGCGGGAACGCAGTCGCCGAGCGATCTCCGCGGCGATGTCTTGGAGCGCATCGAGCGGTCGCGTGAGGTCGAAATGGCTGGTCTCGCGGAACACGTGCAGCGCGCGCACGCGCTCGAGCAGGGCGACGAAGCGGCGGCCCAGCCACGGAAACCACCGGAGCCTGTGCTCGACGAGAGCGCGGGCTTGGCGGTGAGCAGTATCGGATGATTCGTGTCGTTGCGTCACTTCCACCAACGTCCGGATGAGCTGGTGCACCGGGGTGGGGTCGTGACGCCAGGTCGGCGCAGATAGGTAAAAGCCGCCGCTTTCGCGATGTCCGAAGCGATAGAAAAACGCACGGAGTGCGGTCGCAAATGGGCTCCCCAACGGAATCTCCGCCCACCGGTCGGCGCGGATCGCCGCCAATGTCTCCGGCTCGTCACGAGCCATGCGTGATAGGTGCCAGAGGTCGGCGTTGGCCTCGCTGGAGGGCGAGGCGATGCCGGCAAGAAGTTGCCCGGTCACGCGGGCGGAAGCGCGGGGTCCGACCGCCAGCGCGACGAGGAGCCGGAGGCAGGTCTCGGCGTTGACGGAGCTCGCGGCGAGAAAGCGGCGGTTGGTCGGCTCTTCCCACGCGTTGAGGATCGTGGCGGCGCGGGTGAACAACGCGGTGTCGTCCATCGCTGTCAGATCGGTTGGTGCTCCGAGTTTTTCCAGCAACGGGCGTGGCCCGGCGAGCCACCAGCCCAGCCAGTCTTCGCGCAATTGGCGAAACGCGATGAGCGGGTGGATGAGAGCGCGCAGCCGCATGCGATTGTGCGGGAGGCGGTATTGCTGGTGCCAAAGTTGCCGGCGGAACTCCGCCAGATCGTCCGGCGTGATCTCGAAGCCGCCCTGCTGGGCGACGTAGGCCGCCGCGCTGACCATGCGGACGAAGACCGCCGTATCGAGCGGTCGCGGCGCGATCGCATAGCGCTCGAGCGTGAGCGGTTGCACGATGCGGTCGACGTAACTCATCGGCTGCGGCAACGGCAGTGGCTCCCCGAGGGTGGTGATTGGTCGCGCCTGCAGGAGCGAGAGTCGACCTTCGGCGACGGCAAACTCGATGTCCTGCGGAGATCCCGTTTTCGTTTCGACCGTCGAAGCGAACCGCACGAGTTCGCGGAGTTGGCGGCGGGTGAGCAGGCGTGGCGGCAGGCCGACCACGCGACGCTTCCGCCCTCGGCGCTCGAGTGTGCAGCTCTCGCCGCGCACTTCGCCGGACACGAGCGCGGCGCCCAAACCCGGCGCGATCTCGAGGAGCATGCGATCGCGGCGCTGGGTGAGCGGGTCGACCGTGAAGATCACTCCGGCGGCAGTGGCTGCCACCTGACGTTGGACGACGACGGCCATCTTCGCCGTGTCGAGT
This sequence comes from Opitutaceae bacterium, assembly GCA_035299125.1. Lineage (GTDB taxonomy): Bacteria > Verrucomicrobiota > Verrucomicrobiia > Opitutales > Opitutaceae > CAJCBL01. The sequence goes on along the minus strand of DATGXA010000154.1, from coordinate 2,486 downwards.
GCGTCGCCTCGTTGGTGGCGGTACTCGAGCGCGCGGCGATTCCAGAGCGACGCCCAGCAACTCTTCACGGCCGCGATCAGCGCGTCGAAATCCTGGATATCGAGGAACGAATCGAACTGGCCGGCGAAAGACGCGTCTGCGGCATCTTCGATGGTGGCGGATGATCGCACTGCCACAGTGGGTCCGCCCATCTTTCGCCACGCCGTTTCGATCTCGGACTGCAGGGCGTGCGGCAACGCCGCGGCGGCGAAGACGCGCGCGGCAATCTGCTCGGCAGCGAGCCAATCGCCGCTGCGGAGCGCGGGTGTGATCTGGTCGAGCAAGCCGGTGCGGGCGAGCTGTTGCTCGTAGGCCTCCACCGTCATGACGAACCCGTCGGGCACGGGCAGTTGCCAAGCGACAAGACGCCCGAGGCTCGCCGCCTTGCCGCCGACCAGCGAAGGCGCCGCGGCGGCGCCGAGCGTGCCGATAGAACGGATGCTCATGGGCCCAGTTGCCGTTTGGTTGCGGTGCGCGAGGCGGGCGCGGCCGTGCCGGTCAGGCCGCCGAGCGCGAATTCCCAGAGGCGTGCGACCGCGTCTTCGGCGCGTTGGCCGGAGAAGAGGATCGCGACGACGCCATGGTTGTAGAGGGCGACGATCTGGTTCGCCAAGGCGAGGGCGGTGAGGTCGGTGCGGGCTTCGCCGCGTTTTTGCGCCTCGGCGAGGAGTTGCTCGATTTCGTGGAGAATCCGGACGCGGGCCGGCGTCGGCTGCGAGAAATAGGTGCCGTCCTCGATGCTGTGGACGAGGACGATCTTCAGGTTTTCGCGCTGCGCTTCGGCGGCGGCGGACATCGAGAGGAGGAGGCGACGCAGCTCGTCGAGCGGCGGGGTGTCGGCGCGCCGGGCGGCGAGCAAGGACGTGACCTCTTCTTCCAGTTCCTCTCCGAAGAATCGCAGCACGGCCGACTTGCTGCCGAAGTGATTGAAGAACGTCGCGCGGCTGAGTCCCGCGGTTGTGGCGATCTCGTCGGCGGTGGTCGCTTCGAAACCCTTTTTCCGAAACAGGCCCATCGCGGCCGAGTACAGGCGGCGGCGTGCCGCGGCGTAACGCGGACTGGTTTTCTTGGCGGCGGAGCGCATGGCGGAGACGATTCATGGGAGGAACTTAGACTCAAGTCTAAACAGGGGCGGGTGTCGTCTGCTCGACGAGCGCCGGCCGCGCCCAACGCCCACGGCTTGCGCTCGGCGGCTGCGCGGTGCGGAATGCGGCGCGTGATTTCCCTTCTCTTCATCGGCGACATCGTGGGGCGGCCGGGCCGCGGTATCGTGGCGGACAAGGTCGCGACGCTGCGCGAGCGGTTCTCGTTGGATTTCGTGATCGCGAACGCCGAGAACTCGGCGGCCGGCGCTGGCATCACGGGCGCGATCGCGCGCGACCTGCTCGGGTGCGGCGTGGACGCGATCACGCTCGGGGACCACGTCTGGGATCAGAAAGGATTCGAGGTGGAGATCGGGCAGTTCGAGCGCGTGTGTCGTCCGGCAAACCTGCCCGCCGTCTGCCCGGGTCGCGAGCGGCTTGTTGTGGAGAAGGACGGCTTCCGGCTCGGCGTGTTCACCGTCTTAGGACGAAATTTCATCGGGCTGAAGGGCGACTGCCCCTTCGCCGCGGCGGACCGGTTGCTCAAGGCGGCGGAGGCGGATTGCGACGCGGTCTTCGTCGAGGCGCACATGGAGGCGACTTCCGAGAAGATCGCGCTGGGGTGGTATCTCGATGGTCGTGCGCTGGCGGTGGTCGGCACGCACACGCATGTGCCGACGGCGGACGCAACGGTGTTGCCCAAGGGGACGGCCTACCTGACGGATGCCGGCATGACCGGCCCGTACGAATCGGTGCTGGGCCGCGACATCCAGGCGGTCATCGGGCGTTTCGTGGACGGAATGCCGCGGCGCTTCGAGGTGGCGAGCGGCGACGTGCGCCTCTCGGGCGCGCTCGTGCGCTACGATCCGGCGGCGCGCCGGGCGGTGAGCTGCGAACTTGTCACCGAGCGGCTCGGCTGAACGACACGGCGCGTTCAGAAGCTGATGCCGAGCTCGAGTTGGTTCTCCCGGCCGATGGCGAGGGCGTCGATGCCGCGGGCGCGGAGCGTCTGCGCGAACTCGGCGGCGAAACCGTGGACGGTGACGACGCGCCGCGGCTGCACGCGTTCGACGAACTCCAGCAGCTCCGGGAAATCGGCGTGGTCGGAGAGGGGGAACGCGGCGTCGCAGCCGTTCTGGTACTTGCAGGAGGAGTCGAGCGCCCACCCGGTGATCATCGCGGTGCGGCGCGGCGCGAGGCGACCGAGCCAGGCTTTGGAGCTTTGCGGCGGGGCGATGACGACATGACCGGGTGCGGCGAGGGCGTCGAACTCGCGATAGGCGGGAAAGGTGAAGCCGAGTTGTTCGCAGACGCGTGTGAGCCGGTCGATTTCCGGGTGGAGCATGATCGGCAGCTCGGCGCCGG
>DATGXA010000153.1:0-30630 GCA_035299125.1 Opitutaceae bacterium | reverse complement strand
CTCCTCCGCCGTGGCACCGCCCGCCACATCCGCGCGCGAGGCGAAGACGCCCGCCGAGGCGAGACGCTGCTCACCGCGCCCGCCCCCCTTTCCGCCGGCGCACTCGCCCTTCTCGCCTCGGTCGGCGTCACCCGGCCGATCGTCACGCGCCTGCCCCGCATCCTGCATGTGGCAACAGGCGACGAACTCGTGCCGCCCGACCACACGCCTGAACCGGGCCGGGTCCGCGACTCCAACTCCATGCTCGTGCGTGCCTTTCTCGCTGCGCGCGGATTGCCCGTGGAGCAGCATCGCGCGCCCGAGGACTTCGCCCGTACCGCCGGACTGCTGCGCGCCCACACCAACACGCCATCACCCGTCGATCTCCTGCTCCTTTCGGGCGGCGCGAGCGCGGGCGAACACGATTTCACCCGCTGTCTCCTCGTCGAACTCGGCTACGAGATCCTCGTCGAGCAGGCCGCCGTGCGGCCGGGAAAACCGTTGCTCGTGGCGCGGCGCGGCCCGGCTCTGGCGTTCGGACTGCCGGGCAATCCGCTCGCCCATTTCGTCGCCCTGCAGGTGTTCGTACACGCGGCGCTCGAGACCTTGGCAGGCTTGCCTGTCGCCGAGCCGTTCCGAGATGGCCGACTCGCCGCCGACCTCGAAAACGACGGCGCCGCGCGCGAAACACTCTGGCCCGCGCGCGCCACGTTCGCCCAAGGCAGCTTCACCCTCGATCCGCTCCGCTGGACAAGCTCCGGCGATCTCACCGCGCTCGGCCGCGCCAACGCCCTCCTGCGTGTACCCGCCGGCACCGGCCGCCTCGCGAGCGGAACCTCGGTCGCGTTTGTCGCCACATCTTTCCCATGAGCCCCGCGTCGAAAAACTCCTCCGCTGCCTTCTCCCACCTCGATGCCGGCGGCGCCGCCCGCATGGTGGGCGTGGGCGCCAAGCCCGTGCAGCACCGTCGTGCCGTCGCCGCCGCCACTCTCGTCTGCCGACCAGCCACGATCCGCGCGTTGCGCGCCAGCGCCCTGCCCAAAGGCGACGTGCTGACCGTCGCGCAGATCGCCGGCATCCAGGCCGCGAAACGCACCGCCGATCTCATCCCGCTCTGTCATTCGCTGCCGCTCGATCGCATCGTCGTCGAATTCCGGGTGCGGCCCGCCGCGATCGAGGTCGCCTGCACGGCGGAGACGCACGCGCGCACCGGCGTCGAGATGGAAGCGCTCGCCGGAGCCACCACCGCCGCGCTGACGCTCTACGACATGTGCAAGGCGGTGGACAAAACCATGCGGATCGAAGGCGTCCACGTGGTGGAGAAGGTGAAAACATGAAGATCGGCCGCCTCACTGTGAGCGATCGCGCCAGCGCCGGGATCTATGCGGACCGCAGCGGGCCCGAGATCGAGCGGCTGCTCCGCGCCAGCCTCGGCGGCGAGACCGAGTTTGTCGCCGCCCTCGTGCCCGACGAGATGCCCGCCATCGCCGCACAGCTGCGCGCCTTCGCCGACCAAGACCGCTGCGCGCTCGTCGTCACCACCGGCGGCACCGGCATCGGTCCGCGCGATGTCACGCCCGAGGCCACGCGCGCGGTGCTCGAGAAGGAGCTCCCGGGGTTCGGCGAAGTGATGCGTCTGCACTCCTTCGCCACGGTCCGCACCGCCATCCTCTCACGCGCCACCGCCGGCACGCGTGGCCGGACGCTGATCGTGAACCTGCCCGGCAAACCCTCCGCGGTCGCCGAATGCCTCGATCTTCTCGGCCCCGCGTTACGCGAAGCACTCGCCCACCTCCGCGGCGACGACCCGCACGCCGCGTCCATTCCGTCCTGACACCATGGATTCCTTCGGCCGTCACGTCGATTACCTGCGCATCTCGATCACCGACCGGTGCAACGAGCGCTGTCTCTACTGCATGCCCGAAGGTTACCGGGGCTGGGAAACAACGCCCGACCACCTCACGGCCGAGGAGATCGTGCGTGTCGTCCGTGTGGCCGCCGGTCTCGGTTTCCGCAAGTTCCGCCTCACGGGCGGCGAACCGCTGGTGCGGCGCGATGTCGTCGAGCTCGTGCGCGCCATCGCCAGGGTCCCCGGCGTCGAATGCGTCGCGCTCTCCACCAACGGCACGCGACTCGCCCCCGTCGCCGAGGCGCTGCGCGCCGCCGGCCTGCGCACCGCCAACGTCAGCCTCGACGCGCTCGATCCGGCGCTCTACCGCCGCATCACCGGCGGCGACATCACACAGGTTCTCGCCGGCATCCGCGCCGCGCTCACCGCGGGCTTCGAGCGCATCAAGCTCAACTGCGTGCTCATGCGCGGCGTGAATGAGAACGAGCTCTGGCCCCTCGCGCGCTTCGCCGCCGAACACGAGCTGCCCCTGCGCGTGATCGAGCTCATGCCGCTCACCAGCACCGAGGTGCTGAGTGAAAAAAACTTCCTCTCGGTCGGCGAGGCGATGCGCGTGTTCTCCGCCCACGACGAGCTCGTCGCCATGCCGGACCGCCGCCTCGGCTGGGGCCCGGCGCGCTACTTCCAACTCCGCCGCACGGGCACGCTCCTCGGTTTCATCGGCGCGCTTACCACCGAGCATTTCTGCGAGACGTGCAACAAGATGCGCCTCACCGCCGACGGGAAGATCCGCCCCTGCCTCGGCGACCACGGCGAGTTCGACCTGCGCGCCACGCTCCGTCGCGCGACCTCCGATGCCGACCTGCGCTCCGTGCTCGAGGCGGCGCTCCGTGCCAAGCCGCGCGCGCACCAGTTCCTCGACGCGTATCGTCCCTGCCGGCCCATGACAGCGATCGGTGGATGAAGCTCTCGACCGCCTCAGGCGCCGTGCTTGGCGGCGGCAAGTTCCATGGTGTCGACCAGGCTCTGGCAGAGCCCGACGAACGTCTCCTCGCCGAGCGAGAGCTGACGTTGTGCGAGGTGGGTGATGCCCCAGCGCCGCTTGAGCGGCCGGCGCCCGAGCGGCAGCGACACCAGCCGACCGGCGGCTAGATCTTCGCGCACCACCCACGGTGCCAGCACGCCGGCCCCGAGGCCGACCTTCGCCAGCTCCTTGATCGCTTCCATGCTGCCAAGTTGGATGCAGTTGCCCAGCGCCACGCCTTCCCGCGCGAAGTAGTCCTGGACCATCGCGTAGGTCGAGCTGGTGCGGTTGTACAACATCACTGTCTCCTCGGCGAGTTGCTCGCGCGTCGCCCGCCCGGCCTGAGCCCACGGGTGCATCGGTCCGACCATCAGGCGCAGTTCGTCCTCGAAGAGCGGCAGGAACTTCATCTCTTCCTCGCCGACCGGCTCCAGCGACACGGTCAGGTCGATCGTTCCCCGTTGAAGCAACTCCACCTGCCACGGCAGGTCGCCGGGTTCGATCCGCAGCACGCACCGCGGGAAGCTCTGCTTGAATTCGCGCAGCACGGTGGGCAGGAGGTGCTGGCAGACGGTGGTGCTGGCGCCGACGCGCAGGCGGCCGTGTCCCCAGTTGGTGAGCTCCTCGAGCTCGGCGCGCGCACGCTCCATGTCGCGCAGCACCGCTTCCGCGCGACGGAGGAACTGCTCGCCGTGGTGCGTCAGCGCCACACGTCGGCCCATGCGGTCGAGCAGCCGGCAACCGAGGTCGTCCTCCAGTGCGCGCAGCGCGTGGCTCACCGCGCTCTGCGTGAGGTGCAGGTCCTTCGCGGCGAGCGTGAAACTCTGCCGCCGCGCCACGGCGACAAAGGCCTGCAGTTGCCGGCTGTCGAGCGAGCGACTCATCGCGCGCCTTTCCGAGGTCCCACGGTCGTGGAATGAGGGTCGTTCATCGTTTTGATGAGAATTATGAAGAGCACGACTTGAGCCAACGCGCCCCGCTGGCATCGCCCGCGCTCAGGCCGGTGCCATGCCTCCCTTCCGCCGCAGCGAACCGCGCCCACCGCTCTCGATCGGCTTTCTTGCACTCACCGATGCCGCGCCGCTCTTCGTCGCCCAGGAGCTGGGCCTCTTCGCTCGCCACCGGCTAGCGGTGAACCTCCGGCGCGAGGTCGGTTGGGCGACTTTGCGCGACAAGCTTCTCTTCGGCGAGCTGGCCGCGGCGCACGCGCTCGCCCCGATGCTCTGGGCCTCTGCGCTGGGCCTGTCAGGACCGTCCGGAGACGTGCTCACGGCGTTCGTGCTAAACCTCAACGGCAACGCGCTCACCCTCGCGCGCGCCCTGCGCGACGCCGGCGCGCACGATCCCGCCAGTCTGCGCCGCCTCGCACACGAACGCCGCGGCGAGCGCAAGCTCACCTTCGGCGTCGTCTATCGTTTCTCCGCCCATCACCTGCTCCTACGCAATTGGCTGCGCACGGCCGGACTCGATGCGGAGCGCGACGTACGCATCGTCGTCGTGCCGCCCGCCCAGATGGTGCGCAATCTCGCCACGGGAAACCTCGACGGCTTCTGCGCGGGCGAGCCGTGGAACTCGCTCGCGATCGCGCGCGGCGTGGGCTGGTGCCCGACCTGGAGCGCGAGCTTCGCCCCCGGCCACCTCGAGAAAGTCCTCATGGTCCGCCGCGAGTTCGCCGAGCGACAGCCCGACACCCACGCGGCCCTCGTTGCGGCGCTCGACGAAGCCGCCCTCTGGTGCGACGAGCCGCAGAACCGCGCCCGCCTCGCCACCTTGTTGGCAAAACCCAACTACCTCGATCTGCCGCTCGAGATCCTGCAACCGGCGCTGGAAGGCCGCTTCGACACCGGTCTCGGCCACGAGGAGGTGCCGGACTTCATCGTCTTCCATCGCGGTGGCGCGAACGCGCCCACTCTCGCCCGCGCGAAGGCGCTCCAACAGGAGCTCGTCGCCGGCGGACTCCTCCCCGCCGACCTCGCGTCGGCCGACCTCCCCGCCCGGCTTTTCCGCGAAGATCTCTACCACGCTGCACTCGAATCCCGCTCCCTGCGCCATGAACAAGTCCTCTGATACCACCGCCACTCCGCCCGACACCACCACCGGCGTCTCCCGTCGCCACTTTCTCGGTCAGACCGCGGCGCTTGCCGGCGCCGCCGCGTTCTGGGCCGCGCTCGGCAACAAATCCTGGGCCGCGACCGTCGCCAGCGCCGCCGAAGGACCCGAGGTGGCCGACGTGAAGTTCGGCATCATCGCCCTCACCGACTGCTCGCCCATCGTGATCGCCCACGAAAAGGGCTTCTTCAAAAAATACGGCATCCGCTCCAAGATATCGAAGGAAGCAAGCTGGGCCGTCATCCGCGACCGCCTTTCCACCGGCGATAATCAGGCCACGCACATGCTGCTCGGCATGCCGTACGCCTCCACCATGGGCCTGCTCGGTTCGCCGAAGAAGCCGCTCGTCTATCCCTGGCAGCTCAACCGCAACGGCCAGGCCATCACTCTCAAACGCGAGTTTCGCGGCAAGGTCGCCGCCGACGCCGCCGCGCTCAAGCCCTTCGTCGACCAGGCCAAGGCCGCCGGCAAACCGCTCACGTTCGCGATGACGTTCCCACCCGGCACGCACGCGATGTGGCTGCGTTACTGGCTCGCCAGCGGCGGCATTCACCCGGGCGACGCCGCCGGCGCCGGCGCCGACATCAGCCTCGTCACCATTCCTCCGCCACAGATGGTCTCCAACATGCGCGTCGGGAAGATGGACGGCTTCTGCGTCGGCGAGCCGTGGAACGCCCGCGCGATCGACGACGGCATCGGCTACACCGCGCTCACCACGCAGGAGATGTGGGCGGATCATCCCGAGAAGGTGTGCGCGTTCACCGCCGAGTTCGCCGACAAGAACCCCCGCACCGTGAAGGCTGTCCTCAAGGCGCTCCACGACGCCAGCGTGTGGCTCGACAACCTCGAGAACCGCTCCGAGCAGTGCGACATCGTCTCGCAGCCCGCCTACATCAACTGCCCGAAGGAGATCCTCCTCGGTCGCCTGCTCGGCCAGCTCGACTACGGCGACGGCCGCAAGCGCGACGACACGCACTACATGATCTTTTCGGCGAGGAACTGCAATCTGCCGCAGCCCAAGTACGGCAAATGGTGGCTCACGCAGTTCCGCCGCTGGGGCATGGTCACCGGCGCGCCCGACTACGATGCAGTCGTCGATCAGGTCTGCCGGCACGATCTCTACAGCGAGGCCATGGCCGAGCTCGGCGTCGCCGGCCGCGCCATCGACAACGCGCCCGAACGGCTCTTCGACGGCTCGGTGTTCGATCCCGCCGGCGACCTCGAGGCCTACGCGCGCAGCTTCGTCGTCCACTCCCGCAAGGGCTGAAACACATGAAGACCTTCAAACTCGATTGGCTGGTCCTGCCGCTCCTCACAATCGTCCTGTTCCTCGCGATCTGGCAGGGCTACTCCGCGCACGACCGTTCGCGCGACGAGAACAACTACTTCCCCGGTCCCGCCGAGACCTGGCAGCACAGCAACTCCTACATCACACAGCCCTTCGCGTATCGCGGCGAACAGGACCAAGGCATCCTGCGTTTCGCGTGGGCGTCGCTGTACCTCGTCGCCAAGGGCTACGGCCTCGGCCTGCTCCTCGGCGTCCCCATCGGCCTCCTGCTCGGCCTCTCGCCGACGTTCACCAAGGCGTTCGATCCCTTCATCCAGATCGTGCGCCCGATCTCGCCGTTGGCGTGGTTCCCGATCGGCCTGGGCCTCTTCAAAGGTCTCGACGGCGCCGGCCTCTTCACGATCGCGTTCTGCTCGATGTGGCCGACGGTGCTCAACACCGCGCAGGGCGTCCGCGCCGTGCCGCAGGACTACCTCAATGTCGGCCGCGTCCTGAAGCTCTCGAGGCTCCAGATGCTCTGGAAGGTGATCATCCCGGCCACGCTGCCGTACATGTTCACCGGCTTCCGTCTCAGCCTCGGCATCGCATGGCTCGTGATCGTCGCCGTCGAGATGCTCACCGGTGCACCCGGCCTCGGGGGCTTCCTCTGGCAGGAGTACAACGCCCTCAACTACCGACACATCGTCATGTGCGTCGTCGCCATCGGCCTCATCGGCTTCCTCCTCGACCGCCTGATGAGTCTGATCGAGACGCGCCTGCGCGCCGCCACCTGAGACGTTCTCCGCCCTTCACCGACCATTCCCAAACTACCATGCGCTCATCCCTGCTCCCTCGCTCCGCCGCCACTCTCTTGCTCGCTGCTACCATCGCCGCGCCGCGGTCCGCTGCTTACGTCTTCGGCGATCCCATCACCCTCGCCGACAACAAGCTCCTCCTCGATTTCAACGCACGCTTCCGCCTCGAGAGCCGCGACAACACCTTCGACTTCAACTCCGCCACCCGCACCGTCAACGACGATACCTTCCTCCTCACCCGCCTGCGCCTGGGGGCGAAATACACGTTCTCGCCCCGGTTCGCGCTCTACGCGCAGGTGCAGGATGCCCGCGAACTAGATACTCGTCGACCCAACGTCCCCTTCGTCAACGCCGCTGAGGGCAACGATCCCGTCGACCTCCGCCAGCTCTACCTCGACATCGGCGACCCGCGCGACGACCTCGTCACCGCCCGCCTCGGCCGCCAGATCCTCTCCTACGGCGACGAGCGCCTCGTCGGCGGTTTCGAATGGAACAACTTCGCCCGCACCTTCGACGCCGCAAAGGTCGTCGCCAACTTCGCCGACCTCAAGACCACGGTCGACGCCTTCGCCGCGCGCGTCGTCACCATCGAGGGCCGCAACTTCGGCGACGACCAGAAGCTCGAGTTCAACCACTCCGATGCGGGGGACTTCTTCGGCGGGCTCTACGCGCAGAACTCCGGCCTCGTCCCGAACCAGAGGACCGACCTGTACCTGATGTATCGTGACAAGGACCGCAACGGTCCGTTCTACCGACCCAACACCCTGCAAGCCGGGCCGACCGGTGTCGCGCCCTACGACATTCCCGAGCGGATCTGGACTCTCGGTTTCCGCGCGCAGTCCGTTTCCAGCGCGCGCCTCCGGGGCTTCGACTACATCGTCGAGGCGGCCTTCCAGTGGGGCAAATCGCGCCCTGGCCTCACGCCCGCGCAGGTCGAGGTGCCCGATTGGTTCGACCATCGCGCCTACGCCGCCCACGCCGAACTGGGCTACACGCACGAGCAGTCGCATTTCCTCCCCCGCTTCGCCGTCGAGTACAACCTCGCCTCGGGCGACAAGGACCCGGCCGACACCGAGAACAACGCCTTCCTGAATCTCTTCCACACGAACCACAAGTTCTACGGCTACATGGATGTCCTCGGCTGGAAGAACATGCGCGACCTCGCCGTGACCGCGCGCCTCAAGCCCTTCGTCTCCCTCGACTCGTCGCTCAAGAAATCGGTCCTGCGTCTCGACTACCATTGGATGTGGCTACACACCACGCAGGATCTCTGGTACCGCGCCAACGCCATCACACCCGTCGCCACGCCCGCCTCCGCGCTCCGTGGATCGCTGCCCTCCGCGATCGGCCGCGAGTTCGACCTCACCTGGACCTGGTCGCCGAGTCCTCCCTACGAGCTTCTTGTCGGCTTCAGTCACTTCTGGACTGGCGACTACCTGCCCGCCGCCCGTGCCGTGGGCGGGATCCCGGGCCGCGGCGACGACGCCTCCTTCGGCTATCTCCAGACGACGATCAAGTTCTAGCCGTCGCCGTCCGCCCCAACCACAGGCGCCCATCCGCCGAGCTCCGTAATCCGCATTCCGAATTCGCCATGTCCTTCCTCGAACTCCGCGGCGTCTCCAAATCCTACGGCTCAGGTCCGGCTCGCACCGAGATCTTGCACGATCTCGATCTGTCCGTCGACGAGGGCGAGTTCGTCGCCGTCGTGGGCTACTCGGGCTCCGGCAAGACGACGTTGATCAACCTCGTCGCGGGTCTCGTCCGCCCGGACTACGGCGAGGTCCTCCTCGACGGACGCCCCATCACGGGCCCGGGGCCTGATCGCGGCATGATCTTCCAGAACTACTCGCTGCTCCCGTGGCTCACCGTCTCCGCCAACATCGCGCTCGCCGTCGAAAGTTGTTTTCCGGAGTGGTCCGCCGCCAAACGCCGCGGCCACGTCGCGCAGCACATCGAGATGGTCGGGCTCACCCCGCACGCGCACAAGCTGCCCCGCCAACTCTCCGGCGGCCAGCGCCAGCGCGTCGCCGTGGCCCGCGGCCTGGCCATGGATCCGCGTATCCTGCTCCTCGATGAACCGCTCGGCGCCCTCGACGCGCTCACCCGCGGTTCGCTTCAGGAGGAGATCGCCCGCATCTGGCAGGCCACCCGGAAGACCGTGCTGCTCATCACCAACGATGTCGACGAGGCCCTGCTGCTCGCCGACCGCGTGATCCCGCTCAGCACCGGCCCCAGCGCCACCCTCGGTGAACCGGTGCCGGTGCCCCTCGCCCGGCCCCGCGACCGCAAGGCGCTCAACCACGATCCGGAGTTCAAACACCTCCGCGCGCTCATCATGCGCCAGCTCCTCGCCTTCGGCGCCCGCCGCACGACGACGGTTTCCCGCAAGCTGGTCCTCCCGGATCTCCTCCCCGAAGACCTCTCGCGCGGCCGCCCGTTGCTCGCCCTCGGCGCCCGCCCGCGCCGCCGTCACGAGGAGAAACGCGAGGATGTCACCCTCGCCACGTGATCGACTTCCGGCTCTCCCCACGCTCCGCCCGCTCCTTTTTCTCGCCGCCCCGAATCCTTTCATGTCCTCCTTTCTCGAACTCTCCCAACTCGCCAAGGCCTACGGTCCCGCCGTCATCGTCGAGGACTTCAACCTGAAGATCGAACGCGGTGAGTTTGTCTCGATCATCGGCCACTCCGGTTGCGGCAAATCGACGGTGCTCTCGATGGTCGCCGGCCTGACCGACATCACCGCCGGAGGAATCATCCTCGCCGGGCGCGAGGTCACCGACGCCGGCCCCGACCGCGGCGTTGTTTTTCAGGCGCCGTGCCTGCTGCCATGGCTCACCGCGCTGGAGAATGTGATGCTCGGCACCGATCAGGTCTATTTCTCCGCGCCGCGCCGCGAACGCCGCGAGATCGCCGAGTACTACCTCACGCTTGTCGGACTCGGCGACGCGTTGCACAAACGCCCCGGCGAACTTTCCCAAGGCATGCGCCAACGCGTCGGCCTCGCCCGCGCCTTCGCGCTCGCCCCGAAGCTGCTCCTGCTCGACGAGCCGTTCGGCATGCTCGACTCGCTCACCCGTGCCGAACTGCAGGATGTGCTCCTCGACATCTGGCAACGCGACCGCACCACCGCGGTCATTATTACGCACGATGTCGACGAAGCGCTGTTCCTTTCCGATCGCGTCGTGTGCATGACCGACGGCCCGCGCGCCACGATCGGCGAGATCCTCCACGTGCCGTTTGCGCGCCCGCGCTCCCGCGCCGCCCTGCTCGAGGATGCCGAGTACTACCGCCATCGCGAGCAACTCATCGGTTTCCTCGAGGAACGCAGCCACCTGCGCCCCTCCGATCTGCGGCCCTACGAACCAGCACCGCCGCACGAAAACTCGCTGCGCCGTTTTCTGCGCAATCCGCGCAACCTCGCCACCGTCTGAGCCGACCGCCCCGGCCACAGCAGAAGATCCTGTTCCGCTCGGGACAGGATTTCGCGTCTCGTCCCACCGCGTTCCGCCGCGCTTTGCGATGAACCCTCTTCATCGTTTTCGCCGAAAACATTCACACGGTTTCTGCGCTCGGGCGCGCCCACCGGCACCGGCGCTGCTGACTCTTCTCGCGTGACCGCCTCGCCGCCCATCTCCGCGCCCTTCACCGCCGCCCAGAAGGAATACCTGCAAGGCTTCTTCGCCGGAGCCCTGATGTCGGCTCCGTTCGTGGGCCACACCGCCGCCGGCCTGCTCACCGGCGTCCCGGCAGCGGCAACCACCGGAAATCTCGCCGTCCCCGCCACCGAAGCCCCCGATGAGGAAACCGTCTTCGGCACGCCGCTCTCCGAACTCTCCAAACCCGAACGCTGGAAGCACGAGCAGAACGGCCTCGATGTCTGGGACAAACTCGTCGCCCACGCCGCCACCGACAAGGAGCCCGACGACGCCGACAATTTCCGTTTTCGCTACTTCGGCCTCTTCCACGTCGCGCCGGCGCAGGACAGCTTCATGCTCCGCCTGCGCATCCCCGCCGGCGAGGTGACCTCACATCAGCTCCGCGGCCTCGCCGATCTCGCCGCCCAGCTCGGCAACGGTTTCGCCGACATCACGACCCGCGCCAATCTCCAGCTTCGCGAGTTCCGCCCGAAAGACATCATTGAAGTCCTCTCGCGCATCCAGGATCTGGGGTTGAGTTCGAAAGGCTCCGGCGCCGACAACATCCGCAATCTCACCGCCACACCCACCTCCGGTTTCGATTGCGACGAGCTCATCGACGTGCGCCCCTTCGCCAAGGCCCTCTCGCACTACATCCTCAACCATCGCGACCTCTTCGGCCTCCCGCGGAAATTTAACATCGCCTTCGACTCCGGCGGCGCGATCTCCGCCGCCGCCGACACGAACGATATCGGCTTCTTCGCCGTCCGCGTGACCGAGAAGACCCTCGCCGCCGCCCGCGCTCCCGCGCTCCCTCGCTCCCTCGCTCCCGGCGTCTACTTCCGCGCGGAGCTCGGCGGCATCTCCGGTCACGGCGACTTCGCCCGCGAAACCGGCCTGCTCCTCGCCCCCGACGAACTCGTGCCGGTCGCCGCCGCGATGGTCCGGGTCTTCCGCGACCACGGCGACCGCACCGACCGCAAGAAGGCGCGGTTGAAATACCTACTCGAGAAATGGGGTCTCGAGAAGTTCGTCGAGGAGACCGCGAAACGCCTCGCCTTTCCGCTCCGCCGTCTGCCGCGCGAGGCATGTGAGCCTCGGCATCCGGTTGTCAAACACGGCCACCTCGGGGTCTACCGCCAACGCCAGCCCGGCCTGTGTTACGTTGGCGTGGGCGTGCCGGTGGGCCGTCTCGCCGCCGCCCAGCTCCGCCGCCTCGCCGCGCTCGCCGACCAGTACGGGAAGGGCGAGGTGCGACTCACCGTGTGGCAGAACCTGCTGATCCCGCACGTGCCTGAAGCGTACGTCCCCGCCGTGGAGCGCGCCGTGCGCGCGATGGGTCTGTTCACCGAATCCAGCACGTCCGCCGGCTGCGTGATCGCCTGCACCGGCCGCAAGGGCTGCAAATACGCCGCCGCCGATACCAAAGGCCACGCCGTCGCGCTCGCGCGACACCTCGCCAAACACGGCCCGCAAACCGATTTCCCGGTCAACATCCACCTCACCGGCTGCCCCAACTCCTGCGCTCAGCATTACTGCGGCGATATCGGCGCCGTCTCCACCAAGCTCGCCGACGGCCGTGAGGGTTACCACCTCGTGATCGGCGGCGGCATGGGCGACGAGCAGGGCCTCGCCCGCGCGCTGTTTCACGGCGTCGCCGCCGAGGAGCTCAACACTGTGATCCCGCGGATCCTCGCCGTCTATCAGGCGAAACACGCGCCCGGCGAAACCTTCGTCCAGTGGGCCCGCCGCCACTCGGTCAAAGAGCTCCAGGAGTTCTTCTCGTAACAGCGCGCCCACGTCACTCCCCGAGTCGTCGCCCAATCCGCGATCCGAATTCAGCAATCCGCGATTCCGATGTCCACCACCGCCGTCCCCTTCCTGCCCGACAACGCGCCGTTCACGCCGGAGCAGCGCGCCTGGCTCAACGGTTTCCTAGCCGGCATCTTCAGCCGCGCCGCTTCCGCCGCCGCGCCTCAAGCGCAGTCTCCCGCGCCAACTCCTCTTCTCATCGTCTTCGGTTCCCAAACCGGCACGTGCGAGGGCCTCGCCAAAAAAGCTGCGAAAGAGGCGAAGAAACGCGGCTTCGTCCCGCAGGTCTGCGACATGGCGGAGGTCACACTCTCCACGCTCTCGCAGACGCCCGCCGCGCTCCTCATCACCTCGACCTACGGAGATGGCGAACCGCCCGACAACGCCAAGACGCTGCACGCCGCTCTCGCCTCCGCCGGCGCGCCACGCCTCGAGAGTCTCTCGTTCAGCGTGCTCGCCGTCGGCGACCGCAGCTACGCGAAGTTCTGCCAATGCGGCAGAGACTTCGACACCCGTCTCATCGCGCTCGGTGCCAAGCCCGCCGCTGCGCTCGTCGAATGCGAACTCGGCAATGCCGCCATCTTCGCGAAATGGCTCGATGCCGCCCTCGCCGCCCTAGGAAAGACCGGTTCGCCCGCCGTTCCCGCCGCCAGCAACGCGAGCGCGGCCGCGACCGACACCGGGGATGAGCCCGAGCCAACCCACCACCGCGAGAACCCATTTCCCGCTCCCGTACTCGCCGTCCGCCGCCTGAGCGCCGCCGGCTCCGGCAAGGAGGTCAACCACATCGAATTCTCGCTCGAGGGTTCTGGTCTCACCTACGAGGCCGGCGATGCACTCGGCGTTGTCCCGCTCAACGATCCGGAGCTCGTCGCGGATGTTCTCGCACACCTCGGCGCCACGGGTGACGAGTCCGTCCCGACGCCGGCCGGCGAACGTCCGCTCCGCGTCGCGCTCACCGAGAACCTCGATCTCGGCAAACCCTCGGCCGAGTTGCTCGCCGCGCTCAAGCTCGACCGCGCCGTCCCGCCGCACCACGTGATCGACGCACTCGCCGCCGCGCCCGATGGCAAACCCGCTCCGGCCGACTTCGCCGCCGCCCTCCGCCCGCTCCAGCACCGCCTCTACTCGATCTCCTCGTCACCGAAAGCCCATGCCGGTCGAGTGCACCTCACCGTCGGCGCCGTGCGCTACGAACTCGGCGGCCGCGTCCGCAAGGGCGTCGCGTCCACCTTCCTCGCCGAGCGCGCCCTCGCCGCCGGTACGGTCCGCATCTACGTCCATCCCAACAAGGGCTTTCGCCCCCCCGCCGATGGCGACACGCCGGCGATAATGGTCGGCCCCGGCACCGGGATCGCGCCCTTCCGCGCGTTCCTCCACGAACGCCGCGCCAGCGGCGCCGCGGGCCGGAACTGGCTCCTCTTCGGCGACCAAAGGGAAACGACCGACTTCCTCTACCGCGACGAACTGCTCGCCTTGCGCGACGATGGCTTCCTGAACCGGCTCGACCTCGCGTGGTCGCGCGACCAGGCCGCCAAGATCTACGTGCAGAATCGGATTCTCGAGCACGCCACCGAGCTCTGGAGCTGGCTCGAAGCCGGCGCCCACTTCTACGTGTGCGGCGATGCGAGCCGGATGGCGAAGGACGTCCACGCCGCCTTGCTCAAGGTCGTCGAGACTGCGGGCGGAAAAACCGCCGAAGCCGCAGAGCAGTACATCGCCGCTCTCGTCACCACGAAACGCTACCAACGCGATGTCTACTGACGGCACAGTCCGTGCGGCCACCGACATCGAGCTCAACCGACTCCTCGCCGAGCTCCTCGGCGTGCAGCAGCGCCTCGCCACGCCCGTCACACGCGCCAGCGCAGCCTACGACGCCCGCTCCAGCCGCTCCACGGCCCCCGCTCAGGATTCCGCGTTCCACCGCGACCTCATCCCGCTTTCAGCCCCCGGCCCCGGCGAACAGTACGCGTTCGAAATCGACCTCGATGCGTGCTCCGGCTGCAAGGCCTGCGTCGCCGCCTGCCACGCCCTCAATGGACTCGACGAAACCGAGGCGTGGCGCGATGTCGGCCTACTCGTCTCCTCCGCGGGCGCGCCTTGGCAGCAGACCGTGACCACCGCGTGTCACCATTGTTCGGAGCCGGGCTGCCTCGAAGGCTGCCCCGTCGTCGCCTACGAGAAGGATCCACTCACCGGCATCGTGCGCCACCTCGACGACCAGTGCATCGGCTGCAGCTATTGCATCCTCAAATGCCCGTACGACGTGCCGAAGTTCAACGCCCGACTCGGCATCGTCCGCAAATGCGACATGTGCCACCAACGCCTCGCCGTCGGCGAAGCACCGGCATGCGCGCAAGCTTGCCCGACCCAGGCGATCCGGATCGTGAACGTAGCGGTCGAACATGTGTCACCGAAACCAGATTACCGCGTCGCTGCGCCGCGCGTTTTCCGCCCGCCATTCCGCGAATTCTCTAGCCTGGCGGACGCAAAGTCCGTCCCGCCGGCCGAGCACGCCAATCATCCCTCCTGCGAACGCGGCCAATTCTGCGGCTGCAACTCCGAGCGGAAGTCTTCCTCGGGCGCCGTCCCCAACGGCGCTGCTGTTCGCGAGAGCAATGATCCGCCGATTCACGCGACGCCGCAGATGCACTCGGCCTCCTCGGCCGTGACGGTCCATTCCGGCTCACTTCCAGCTCGGTTGAATGGCGCGCCGCAGGTGCGCATAGGGGCATCGCTCGCCGAGACCCACCGCTCTTCGGCGGCCACCGGGAAAGGTGTCGTCCAACAGGCGCCGGCCATCGAGGCCCCTGCGATTCGACTGCATCATCACGGCTCGTGCCCGAACGCTTTTCTTCCCGCCGCACCGGATCCGTCGTACACGAAACCGACCACCCGCTACGTGTCCGCCCGTGGCCTTCCGCCGCATGTGCGCGCCGCCGATGCCGACACCCTTCGCCTGCAACCCGCCCATGGACCGCTCGTCGCGATGCTGGTTCTCACGCAGCTCGCCCTCGGGCTGCTCGTCGCCGCCCCGCTGACTCCGTTGTCCGCCGCCTACCCCACCGGCACGATCAGCGCCGCCGCCCGAAATCCGCTCGGCAACTTCCCCTCCGCCACCCTTGATCATGTCAACTGTTGGTTGACGCACGCCGGGAGTCTCCCGCTGCACAAGTTGGTCGATCATTACGCGAAACAACCGGCAGCGCATGGCCCGCTGTTCGTGGGTTTGGCGCTGCTCTTCGCCGGGCTCGGCGCGAGCGTTCTCCATCTCGGCCGACCGCTGCGGGCGTGGCGCTTCTTCCTCGGCCTGCGCACTTCCTGGCTGAGCCGCGAAATCCTCGCCTTCAATCTGCTCGTTCCGCTCGCCTGCGCGACACTGCTCTGGCCGGCTTCGGTACCGCTACGTCTGGCAATCGTGTCCGCCTCCGCCGGCGCAGTGTTTTGCTCCGCGATGATCTACATCGACACGCGACGCCGCTTCTGGCGCGCGCCTTCGACCGCGCTGCGATTCTTCGGCTGCACCGTGGTCGCGGCGCTCGCGCTCACCCAGCCCTGCTTCGCGGCGGTGGCGCTCGGGATCAAGTTGCTCGCCGAGGCGTCGCAAACCCGCGGCTCCGGCATCAGCGCCCGCCTGCAACGCGGTCCGCTGCGCACCACACTGTTCGTCCGCTTCGCGCTCGGCATCGCGGCCGTCGCAACGTTTGTCGCCGCGCCGGGCTGGGGCGCCTTCGCGTTGTTTGCCGCGGGCGAACTCGCCGAGCGCATTCTGTTCTTCCGCTCCGTCGACGCCCCGAAGATGCCCGGAAACCCGGTTCCAGCATGAATGCGCTCCTCGAAAACCTGCTTCGCGCCCGCACCGGCATGATGACCCGCGAGCTCGCGCACGCTCCGAGCGAATTGGGAAATCTGCCCGCACGCCTCACGCCGGTCGCCACCGCGCGCTCGATCTGCGGCTACTGCAGCACCGGCTGCTCGCTCAAGATCCACCTCGATGCGAACGGCCGGGCGATCAACCTCACACCGGACAAGGCGTATCCCGTGAATCTCGGCATGGCCTGCCCGAAAGGCTGGGAGGCGCTCACGCCGCTCACCGCGCCCGACCGTACCAGCACGCCGCTCCTGCGAAATCGCGCCACCGGCAGACTCGAACCGGTCGACTGGCCGACCGCTCTGCGCGCTTTCGTGGACAACTTCCGGGGCGTGCAGGAGCGCCACGGGCGCGCCGCGCTCTCGGTCCTCAGCACCGGCCAGATCCCGATGGAGGAGATGGCGTTTCTCGGCTCGCTCGCGAAGTTCGGCATGGGCGTGGCCCACATCGACTCGAACACCCGCCAGTGCATGGCCACGGCGCACGTGGCGTACCGGCAATCGTTCGGGTTCGACGCCCCGCCGTTCACCTACGCCGATTTCGAGGAGAGCGACGTGCTGGTCTTCGTCGGCGCGAACCCCTGCATCGCCCACCCGATCTTGTGGCAGAGGGTGAAGCGCAACCGACGCGATCCGCGCATCGTCGTGATCGACCCGCGCCGCACCGAGACCGCGATGCAGGCGGCGCTCCATCTCGCCCTGTACCCGAAAAGCGATCTCACGCTCCTCTACGGCCTCGCCCGCGAGCTGATCCACCGCGGCAAGGTCGATCGTGTCTTCGTCGAAGCCCACACGAGCGGCTTCGCCGAGTTCGCCGAGTTCGTTGAGAAGTTCACACCAGAGCGCGTCGCCCGCGAGTCGGGTATCGCCACGGCCGACCTCCGCGCACTCGCCGACATCATAGCCGCCGGCGGGCGCGTCTCGTACTGGTGGACGATGGGGGTGAACCAAAGTCATCAGTCGACCCGCACCGCCCAGGCCTTGATCAACCTCGCGTTGATGACCGGGCAGATCGGCCGTCCCGGCACGGGCGCCAATTCCATCACCGGCCAGTGCAACGCGATGGGTTCGCGCCTCTTCGGCAACGCCACTTCGCTGCTCGCCGGCCGCGATTTCGCCAATCCCGACCACCGAGCCCAGGTCGCCGAGGTGCTCGGCCTCGACCCGTCGACCATTCCGACCGAGAAGAGCCTCGCCTACGACCAGATCCTCGAGGCGGTCGACCGTGGCGAGATTCGGGGACTCTGGATCATCGCCACGAATACAGCCCACTCTTGGGTGAACCACCGTCATTTCGCCGAGCTCCGCCGCAAGCTGGAGTTCTTCGTCGTGCAGGACATGTACGCCACGACCGAGACCGCCCGGCTCGCCGACCTCGTGCTTCCCGCCGCCGGCTGGGGCGAGAAAGAGGGCGTGTTCATCAACAGCGAGCGCCGCCTCGGCGTGATCCGCCGGGTCTCCCGCGCGCCGGGGCTGGCGTTGAGCGACTTCGCGATCTTCCAGCTCGTCGCCCAAGCCTGGGGCTGCGGCGAGCGTTTCGCGAAGTGGACCTCGCCCGCGGCCGCCTTCGCGCTGCTCCGCGAACTCTCGCGCGGCCAGCCGTGCGATTTCACCGGCATCCGCGACTACGACCACATCGAGGCCGCCGGCGGCATCCAGTGGCCCTTTCCGGAGGGCGGAGCGTGGAGTCAAGAAACCGGAGCTACGGCCGGCGCCGGGCGCGCGGCCAACGCGCTGCCTCCAGATCCCGACATTTCCGGTCTCAGCGAACGACGTCTGTTCGCCGACGGCCGATTCTTCACGCCCGACGAGCGCGCCGTTTTCCTCTTCGACGAACCGCGGCCGCTGCCCGAGCCGCCGGACACCGAGTACCCGCTCCTCCTCAACACCGGCCGCGGCTCCTCCGCGCAATGGCACACCGGTTCACGCACCGACAAAAGCGCCGTCCTCCGCAAGCTCGCCTCGCACGCACAAGCGCTCGAGCTCAATCCGGCCGACGCGTCCCGCTACGGCATCACGTCGGGCCAGCGGGTGCGCGTCTCGTCTCGGCGCGGCGACGCCGAGGCGGTCGCGTTCCTCACGTCCACCGTCGCCCCGGGGCAGATCTTCATGGCCATGCACGGCGCCACGGTGAACCAGCTCACCCTGCCCAACTTCGACCCGCATTCGCGCCAACCAGGCTACAAAGCCTGCGCCGTGCGCATCGCTCCGGTCTGACCGCCTGAGCCGGGCACAAAAAAACCTCCGAAAACCGGAGGCTTCATCGAGATGGTGGACAATACAGGACTCGAACCTGTGACCCCTTCCATGTCAAGGAAGTGCTCTAACCAACTGAGCTAATTGTCCGGCCAAAACTGAGGGGCCGAGGACATGAACCCGCCCCCACCTCCGCAAGCATTTTTTCCGCAAATTTCCGCAGGAGCTCAGGCATCGGCCCCGCTCTGGAGACGCGCGAAAACCATCTTGCCGCCGGCCGAAGGCAGCACGCTGACGACCTCCACAGTCGCCTTCTTGCCGATCGAGGCGCGGGCATCCGCCACGACCACCATCGATCCGTCCTCGAGATAGCCGACGGCCTGGCCTTCCTCACGCCCGGACTTCACGAGATCGACCTCGATCACCTCCCCGAGCGTCAAC
This sequence comes from Opitutaceae bacterium, assembly GCA_035299125.1. GTDB lineage: Bacteria > Verrucomicrobiota > Verrucomicrobiia > Opitutales > Opitutaceae > CAJCBL01. The sequence goes on along the minus strand of DATGXA010000153.1, from coordinate 11,633 downwards.
TCGGGGCGCACGGCCTTGGCGAGCGAATGGAGATTCAGCCACTGCACGCCGTGAAACTCCGCCATGCGCGCGAGGTTGTAGTCGGTCGTGAGCAGTTTCGCCTTCATCGATTGCGCGAGGAAAACGAGCTTCGACTCGAGCTCCTGGCGGTTGGCGACCTCGCTCTCGTGGATGCGGAGGTCGAGGTTCTTGATCTGGCGGAGGGCGTTGAGGGTATCGAGACCACGGCGTCCGCGGGCCTTGCGCGCCGGATCCGGCGAGTCGGCGATGCGCTGGAGGTCGTTGAGCACAAATCGCGGGATGATCAGCGCGGCGCTGATGAAATGTGTGTCGCAGATCTTCGCGATGCGGCCGTCGATGAGCGCGCTGGAGTCGACGATCACCAGCGGCACGTCGACCTCGTGCGGTACGAAGCGCACGTACGGAATGACGAAGTTGAACTCGTCCTTGCCGCGCAACGCGATCACCGCGCCGAGGTACATGCAGACGATGAAGAGGATCAGCCGCGCGGTGTAGAGCGCCGCCGGATCACCCCAGACGAACAACGGCGACGAGCCGATCAGCCACGAAACCAATGCGCCGATCGCCAGCCCGAAGGTCATCGCCGAGAGACCTCGCAGCGAGAAACCGCGCAACTGCACATCGACGAGCACGACCAGCGATCCGCCGAGCAATCCGATCAACAGCGCGAGCCACCACCAGTGGTTCCAATCCTTCACCACCGCGGCGGCGATCAGACTCCCGGCCGCGCACAACAGCACGAAGAAGATGCGGATGATGAGAATGGCTCGGTTTTGGCCCATGGATGACGGGAGAAATCAGCGGAGAACCCAGTAGAGCACGAACGGCAGGACGATCCCCACCGCCATGCACAAATAGAGGATCCGCACCGTGCGTCGTGCGTCGGCTCGTTCGTCCGGCGGCGTCTCCATGGGCGCGAGTAAGGAGAACGGCCCGGCGATGGCAACACCGTCGCCACGGCTCCGGGTGTTTTCCCGGTCGCAGCGCTCGGTCCGGAGGAGCGCTGCGGCCGCGGCTGTGGGCAGACAGCCGTGCGCGCCCCTCCCCCAAGCCCGCATCTTGGCTGTGGAGCGGGCGGCGAGTGTCGGCAGGGATCCGCTACTTCAGGTTTCCATCAAAGAAGGCCGCGATTCGGTCGAAGGGGATCACGTCCACACGCCCATAGAGATCGACGTGATTCGCGCCCGGAACGATCAACAGTTCCTTCGGTTGCATGGCGGCGGCGTAAGCGGTCTCGCTGAAGTAGCGCGAGTGGGCTTTTTCGCCGTGGACGAAAAGAATCGGACGCGGGGAAACTTCCGCGATGTAGGTCAGGATCGGCATGTTCATGAACGACAGCGGAGTGGTGACCGACCAAGCACCGTTCGAGTTGATCGCGCGCGGATGAAAACCGCGCGGGGTCTTGTAGTAGTCGTGGTAGTCCACGAGGAACTGCGGCTCGCCGCCTTTCAGTTCGTTCATGCCGGGTCCGTAGGCCGGAGCTCCTCGTTCGGCTTCGGCCCAACGCTGCTGGCTCAGCTTCTCAAGTGTTTCGGTGCGTTGTACGAGGGTCACACTGTCGTTGTAGCCCTCGGTCACCTGCTTGAGTTTGAAGCCGGGCAGCGCCGTGCTTTCGCCGGCGGACCTTTCCGGAATCTCCGCGTAGCGGCGCGCGAGGCGTGTCGTCGGTGAAGGCCGACAGGTCGCGCAACCGCACCTGCGAGACCTTGGCGCCGAATACCTCCTCCATGGCTCGCTTGAGGAGCGGCAACTCGACAAACGTCATCATCGAAAGAAACGGCTCGGGCGTGAGCGCTTTCCACCGGCACTCGTAGGGCCCTCCGCCGGTCGTGAGAGAAAACGATCCCTTCTTGATCCGATGCGTGATCCACGGGCCGTTGCCTTCGCGCTCCTGAAACTCCGCTTCGCCGGAGAAAGTCCACGCGAGGTAGGCCTCGCTCACACCGGGCATTTCCAGTGCTTCGGTTTCACGCAACGGTTCGGTAATCCACGCCTTGAGGTCGCGCCAAGCCTTGCCGCGACTGGGCCGCAGACATCTCGCCTTGGTGTAGGGCAAGTAGGCTTCTGCGGATGCCTTGTCAGGAATCGGCATCGGGCATTGTGCCGCAAAGACTAGGTTCACCAGTGTCCCTTCGTCAGTGGACTCCGCTGCCGCAGGCATTGTATCGGCCAGATTCCCGCCCAGCCTCTCGGTACGGCCGCAAGTCCGCTGACGGTTCAACCGGTGGCCTGGTGCTCCCATCCAGAGACTGACGACGCCGTGGGCGACCGGCAGCCGGATCGACAGGCGCATGAGGTGACGGCTTCCAACGTCGAGCAGGTGCACAAAAAAGCCGCCCGGTTCCGGGCGGCTTCGAAATAACGGATCCCGACGGCGGGCGCTCAGACTTCCGAGTTCGCCTTCATCCAGGCGATGATCTCGTCAACCTGGCCGAAGCAGAGCGCCGTGTAGGTGTCCGCTGCGCCATAGTAGAGCGCGATGCGACCGGTCGGAGCGTCGGTGAGCACGGAGACCGGGAAGCAGACGTTCGGCACGAAACCGGTCGTCTCGTACGGCAGCTCGGGAGTGAGCAGATAATCGCGACCGCGATAGAGCACTTTCTCGGGGTTGTTGAGGTCGAGCAGCGCGGCGCCGATCGAATAGACGAAGCCGTTGCAGGTGCCGGAAACGCCGTGGTAGAAGAGCAGCCAGCCTTCCTTCGTCTCGATCGGAATCGGGCCGGCACCGATCTTCGTCCCCTGCCACCAGCCGGAGCCGCCGCGGCGCATGACCATGCGGTGCTTGCCCCAGTAGGTGAGGTCCTTCGAGTGGCTCAGGATGATGTCGCCGAAAGGCGTGTGCGCGCTGTCGGACGGGCGGCTGAGCAGCACGTACTCGCCGTTGATCTTGCGCGGGAAGAGCACGCCGTTGCGGTTGAACGGCATGAGCGGGTTCTCCATCCGGATGAAGGTCTTGAAGTCCTTCGTGCGGCCGAGGCCGATCGAGGCGCCGGGAAAATCGTCGCACCACGTGATGTAGTACCAGCCGTCAATGAGCACCACGCGCGGATCGTAGGCGTAGCTCGGGGTGGCGGGTTTGCCGTTCTCGTCCACCCACTCGATCTTCTTGTCGTCGATGTCGAAGGAGAGGCCGTCCTTCGAACGACCGGCGTGCAGCGCGGCGCGGCCGTGGCGCTCATCGGCGCGGAAGACGCCGGCGAAACCGCCCTCGAAGGGCACCGGGGCGCTGTTGTAGATGCGCGCGGTGTTCGGCGTGGGATTCCAGCCGATCAACGGGTTCTTGCTGGAGCGCCAGAGGGCGTGGACGTAGCCCTTCGGCTTCTCTTCCCAGGGGATGTTCGGCAGCGCGCTGCCAATGATCGTGTTGCTCATGTGGTTCTGCGATTACGCGGGGGACGGGATGGAAAGTGCGGAACGTAGGCACTTGGTTTCAGCCACTGCCAGAACGAATCCGCGCCACGGCCGCGGAATGCATCGAATCGGCAATTTGCCTCAGCCGCAGGCTCCGGCGGGCCCGGCGTGGAAGAGCACTACACCGTCGCCAAAGCATGCGGTCTCCGATCCGGCTGTGGCACGGAAATCCGCGAGCCCGGGCTCGCCGTCGAGCGACCGCCGAGCAATCGCTCGAGCTGGTCAACCGCCTCCGCCATCGCGCGGGCCTGCTCCTCGAGATCATGCGAGATGCGCACCGTCTGCTCGACCTGGCCGGTGTTGGCGCCGATCACCCGCTCCATCGCCGAGGATGCTTCGCCGAGCTGGCCGATGCCGCGGATCTGTTGCTCCGAGGCGGTCGCGATGCGCGCGACCAGCTGATCGACTTGGCGCGCACGTTCGAGAATTCCCTGGAGACTCACCGCCACGGCCTGACCGGCGGCAGTGCCCAGCCGGGTGTTCTCGCCCGCACGCTCGAGTCGGCCGGCGGTCTCGCGGGCCGCCACCGCGCTGCGCTGCGCGAGATTGCGCACTTCTTCGGCGACGACCGCGAAGCCCGCCCCGGCCTCGCCGGCCCGCGCGGCTTCCACCGCGGCGTTTAGCGCCAGAATGTTCGTCTGAAACGCGATCTCCTCGATCGTCTTGATGATCGAGCCCACGTCGCGCGACGACTCGTCGATCGCGGTCATCGCCCCGCGCAACCGCTCGATCTCGCTGGCGCCCTGCTCGGCGGCCGCACGCGTGGCGGCAGCGGCGTTCTTCGCCTCGGCCGCGCCGGCAGAATTCTCGCGGGTCATCTTGGAAAGAGAACCGAGCGCCTCGGTCGTCTCCGCCAACGCCCCACCCTGCTGCGTGTTGCCGCCGGCGAGCGCGTCGCCCGCTTGCGCGACAGTGTGTGCGGAAGCGTACGTCTGTTCCACGCCGCCATGGATCCGCGCCACGGCTTCCCGCAACGTGCGGGTGAGTCCGCTCGTCATGAAGATTGCCAAAATGATGCTTGCGACGGCCACCACCGCGAGGGCCCAACTGCCGTACTGCACGAACGCCACCTGTCGGGCGATCGAGGCGCCGCGTGCCGCCGCCTCCCGCTCCTCGGCCTCGCTCGAGGCTCGCATCGCGGTGGCGAACTCGTTGAGCGCCGGTTTCACCTTCTTGATGTACGTCTCGCTCGCGCCATAGGCGTCTGCCCCCTTCAGCTGCTCGATGCCGGGCCGCAGTTGCGCACGCACGGATTCGAGCGCGGTGGCCAGCGCCCGTGTGGCTTCGGGTTCCGCTGCTTCAGGGCCGCGTTCGCCCAAGGCCCCCAGCCCGCGCTCGAGTTCGCCGAGCACGGCCAGCGTCTCCTCGCCCATCATCTGGAGCACGATGCTCCGATTGAAGAGCGTCTCGACTTCCGCCAACCGCGTCGCAAGCACTGCCCGCGCCTGGAGATCGGCCACATGCCGTCGCGCGAGCGCGAAGTTCGTCTCCTGCGCGGCGGCCACGTACCGCGCCACCACCAACAGGAGCACGATGATGACGGCGTTCACCGCCACCACAAACGTCAGCTTGCCGCGCACGGACATCGGGGAAGGTCACTTCGCCGCGTCCTTGCGCTGGTACTTGCCCGCGCAAACCACGTAGGTCTTGCCGTCGCTGCCCTCCGCTTTCGCGAAATAAGTCGTCTTCGGATGGATGCCGGTCTCGCCCGGCTTCTGGTAGAGGTAGTCGACCCAGCCGGTCTCGCCTTTGATCGCGCGCTCCACGATCTCGTCGCGGAATTTTTTCCCCTTCACATCCGGCTTCCCTTTCACGCTCTTGCCGACGAGGTCGGCGCGCGGGTGCGCCACCATGGTCACATCGGGATCGTAGATGAAAACGTAGAGCGCCGGATTCGCCGCATCCTTGTAGGGCGCGGCGCCCTCGTTGATGCGGGCGATCGTGCCCGGCGCATCCTTCGCGACATCGGCACAGGTCCTCGCCACCAGCGCGGTCACCTGCTCCTCGGTTATCGAGCGTTCCTGCTCCTCGGTGGATGCGGCGCTCTGGGCTCTGCCCAACGCGACGGCGCAGACGGCCGCCACGGCAAGAATCAAGGATCGTGCGTTCATGGTTGTGGCTGCAGATGACGGAACCTGGCCCGGCGCTTTCACGCCGGACAACGGGGACGCGGGCGGTGACCGCGTGCCCACCTATCGGTCGCAACCGCAGCCGCTTGAGCGCCATACGACGTTCACAGCAGGCCGATGAATCTAGCCGATGGCATGCCGCCGCCGGCGCGAGCGATCACGCGCCAAAGGAGTATTACGCATCTCCCCTGTTCAGACCGGCACCGCGAGACCAAACGCGACATGGAACGGAGATACGTCAGGGCCGCACCACATGCAGTCGCACGAAGAGACGTTCAGAATCGGATGGAAGGAGATACGCGAGCGACTCGGTCGATGCGGTCTCGGACTCGACGGTGGCCGAGACCGTGGTCGGAGCCCAGTTCACAAGGTCCGTCGACGTCTCGACCTGCCACGCCACGCCAGAGGCGATCTTCGAGTGCGTGAAACGGAAGACGGGGTGGCCGCCTTCGAGAGCCAGTGTCGGCCGGCCAACTGTGTCGCCCGCCGTCGGCGCGAGCCCGAGGAAAAATTCGACCAGATTCGACAGACCGTCGCCGTCGGGATCGGCTGTACCAGACGCGGCGTCGCCGGAGAGCGCGAACGCGTCGCACCAGCTCCCGTAGGTGCGCACCACCTGCAGGACCGCGGGGACGGAGGCGACGATCCCAGCCTCGTTCGACACCACAACGCTGTAGCGGCCGCCACTGCCGGGCTGCACATCCGCGATCTCGAGGGTCGCCGCATCGCCACCGATCCCGAGAGCCACACCATCCTTGGTCCATTGATACGAGAGCGGCTCTGAACCGGCGGCGACCACACTCAGCACGACTGTGCTGCCGAGTTCGGCGCTTCGGTCGGCCGGACCCGAGGAGATCATCGGCGCCGTCACGCTGCCCATGACAACGGTGAGGTCGTCGATCCGCCAGTTCGCGACCCCGGCCTGGGCGGCCCCCGTCCCGTTGAAACCGTAGATCCGCACCTCGATCGGCGCACCGGTCGGCGCAGAGACGCCGGTCACGGCCGGCGTATGCCAGAGCCACTTGCTGGTGTTGGCGAATGTGCCGGAGGCGATCGGCGAGGCAAATCCGTCGGCACTGCAAAAGACGGCGTAGGCCTGCGGGCCGGTGCTGGTGCTGCGGCTGCCGAAGGAGATCCCCTGCACCGACAGTTTCGTGCGGTGGGCCGGGGTCAACGTGAAGGTGAAAAACGTCGAGCCGCCCGCCGCCGTGTCGAGTGCACCGATCTTGGCGGCGGCTCCGGCGTTGTTCGCACCTGAGGCGCCGGGATAGGTGCCGTTGCCGGCCGGGGTGCCGAGCGAGTGGGACGTCGTGTTGATCAGATCGGTCGTGCCGTTGTTGTTGCCCCGCGCGAGCGCGCCGCCCCCCAGTCCGGAGGACTGCCCGGCGGGCGTGTCCTGTTCGTCGGTGGTCGACGTACCGAACGTCCACACCAGGGTGCTGGCCGACGGGGCTGCGGTCACGCTGACCGTTGCGACATCGCTGGTGGTGCGGCCGACTGTGCCGTCCGGCAAGAGGTTGGTGACGACGACATCGTAGTCGCCCCGGTCCGCGAGACCGACCGCAGTCAAGGTCAGCGTGGCGGTGGTGGCGCCGGAGACAGGACCCCCTTCCGCGAGCGCCACGCCATTCTTGCGCCATTGGTACGCAAGCGGCCCGGTTCCCTTGGCCACGACGGAAAGTGCGAAATCGGCACCGACATACACCGATTGGCCGGACGGATCGGAGACGATGGTCGGCGCGGCCGGAGCAACCGTCAACGTGGCCGTGGCACTGAGGCACTCTCCTTCGGCGTTGGTGATATGGACCGCATAGTCGCCCGCATCCCCGGCCTGGACACCGGGCAGGAAAAGCGAGGGTGAAAGGGCCGAGCCGACAAGCACGTCGCCATGGAACCACTCGTAGGTCATCGGCAGCGTGCCCGCCGCGACGACCGAGAACGTGGTATCGTCGCCGGCCGCGACAGTGCGACCAGCAGGACCGAGCACGATGGCCGGCGGGCCGACCACGGAGAGCGTGGCCGCACGGCTGGTGGTCGCGCCGAAGGCGTTGCTCACAACGACGCTGTATTCACCAACATCCGCCAACGTGACCGGAGAGACGGTCAGGTTGGCAGCATCCGCCCCGCTGATGACGACCGAGTCCTTTCGCCACTGGTAGGCAAGAGGGGCGTTGCCGGTGGCGACAACGGAGAAGGTGACACTTCCGCCGAGAGTCGTCGTCCCGTCAGTCGGCTGGGTGGCGATCGCGGGCGCGCCGGTGAGGACCTGGCCGTCGATCTTGGCCTTGAGCGTGGCGGCAAGCCCAGCCGGCAGGGCGCTGAAAAAGGTATAGCCAGTCGCAACCTCGAGGTTCGAGACCGAGGTCACGTAGTCGGACCATGCGGAACCGACGGTGTTGGTGTTCGGCGTATCCAACGCTATGACTCTAGTGGAGGCGTCGATGCGCGCGAGCGCACTGCCCTCCCCCTCGGGCACGACGACCGCGATCTTCCAGACACGGTCGGGAATCGCGGTGCCGCTCGGGCCTACGGTGGCGCCCCCGTAGGTGTGGGCGCCGCAGACGATCAACACCTCGTTGCCCGCGCTCGCCAGCGTGCGGCAATAGGCTTCGAAGGTATTCCAGAGGCCCTGATTGTTTCGGGAAGCCTGCGGGAGGATGTTCGACATGTAGAAGACCGCATAGTTGTCCGCGTTGCTCGCCGTGCGGTCGGCCGAGGGGCACATGTGCCCGCGGTCGTAGACAGCCCCACCATTGTAGGTCGAAGTGCTGACGACGGTGAAGGAAGCCGGCAGGTCAGGATCGGGCGCCCATTTGTCGCTTCGGGAAACATTGCCGTAGTCGGAGCTGCTGAGGCTCCAGCTCACCCAGTTGGGCACGCGACGGTTGTCGCTGTAGTCCATCGCATATTGGGCGCGCTGGATCAGGAAGTGGTCGTGGTCGGTCGCGTCGGCGGTTGCGCCGGTGGGGTTGCCCAGCACCGCCTGATACTCGATGCCGAGCTTGGCGGCACTTTCGAGGACGAGGAAGAGGCCGAGAACAACGGCGGTGATCGACCGGCCGCGGCGTACGCAGCGCGCCGCAGCAGTCCGACGTGCTAGATCGGAGACGAACATGGGGGAGGACGTAGAGAGGGAGCCCCCGCCGGCGCGGCGGCCGCACGGGGTGGAACAACAGGCGGCCCCGGAACACGGAGCCGCTTCACAAGCACGAAACCGAGGGGAACCTCAGCGGCGCATCCGGCGGCGCAGAACGACGAAGCCCAGCGTGAGCCCGCCGAAGATCATGGCGTATGTCGAGGTCTCGGGGATGGCGGCAGCGGAGACGGAGAAGTTGTCCACCCGACCGGTGCCACCAGCGGCGACCGTGCCGCCGTTGATCGCCACCGTGCCGAGGTCGGTAAGGCGGAATTGCACCGCCGTCTGGTTGTTCAGCGCCTCGACGCCGCTGAAATCGAACGCGAAGCTCGTCGTCGTGACCGCGGACGACGCCGACCAACTGCCATTGGTCACACTGTAGCTGTACGCGTTGGTGAAATCAGTCCCGTTGATGCTGTAGGAAAGCGCGAAGCTTGCCGGCCCCGTGTTGCTGCCCGTCTGGTCCCAGGAAACCGAAATCCCGGAGTATCCGAGGGTCGCAACCGTGAACTGGTAGTAGTCGCCGACGCTCCAGGTGTTGCTGCTGAGCGCATTCGCTGAACCGTTGCCCACGGGGGTCGTCCAATCGGTGGCCGCGCTCGCGTGGAAACCGGAGGCCGTGCCGGCGCCGAAGTCGGCGGCGACTCCGCTGATCGTCGTCGAATTCGACAGATCGGCCGGGGTGTTGGACTCGAAGGTCCAGGTCGCGAGCACCTGGGCGCCGGCGAATTGAGCGACGGCAAGAAAAGCCGAGATTGAGGCCAATGCGTGTTTCATGAGGAAGCAGAACGGTGTTCGGGTTGCGGAGCCGTTCATTCGATATTTCCGAATACAAACGGGCACATCGGACGCACGTTCGAGGTGCGCATCCACGCTTTGGTACTCCCCGGGCGACTGCACTACCTTTAGGGTAAAATCGAGGCGTCCGCGTAACCTGGACGACACAGAAGCGCTCCGCTCCGAGCAACGTCGGCGCCCGGCCAGATGCGCGACCTCCGCGGGCGGCCTCAGCCAGCCGCGACGACCAAGGGGGTGCGTCTCGCGTGGCGGGCGCACTCCTCTCCCCGATCGGAGGCAACGCCATGGGGGGACGAATATTTCCGACAGGAAAGGCCGGTGAGCGCGACCGTTCCGCCTCGTACCGATCGTTTAACGACAGTCGGATCTCCGACCGCGCAGCAGGACCTCAGGCGCGATCCATCCCGGTGTCGGACGGCGGCAGCGCCAGCTCAGCGCATGAGCTTGCGGTACTTGATCCGATGCGGACGGTCGGCATCGGCGCCTTTGCGGCGGCGATAATCTTCGAGATAGCCGGAGTAGTTGCCGGGCCACCAATGCACCGTGCTCTCGCCCTCGAACGCCATGATATGCGTCGCCACGCGGTCGAGAAACCAGCGGTCGTGCGACACGATCACCGCGCAACCGGCGAAATTCTCCAATCCCTCCTCGAGCGCGCGGATCGAGTTCACGTCGAGGTCGTTCGTCGGCTCGTCGAGGAGGATCAGGTTCGCTCCGCTCTTGAGCAGGCGGGCGAGGTGGACGCGGTTGCGTTCGCCGCCGGAGAGCACGCCCACCTTCTTCTGCTGGTCTGCGCCGGTGAACCCGAACTGCGCGCAGTAGGAGCGCGCGTTCACGCCGCGACCGCCGAGCTGGAGGATGTCCTCCCCGCCACTGATCGCCTCGTATATCGTCTGGCCGTCGGGTAGCGAATCGCGCGACTGGTCGACGTACGCGACCTTCACCGTCTCGCCGATGCGCAGCTCGCCGGCGTCGGTTTTCTCGATACCCATCATCATGCGGCAAAGCGTGGTCTTGCCGGCGCCGTTGGGGCCGATCACGCCCACAATGCCGCCGGGCGGCAGCGAGAAACTGAGATCGTCGAAGAGCACGTTTTCGCCGAACGCCTTCGCGACCTTCTTCGCGTCGACGACAAGCGTGCCCAGCCGCGGGCCGGGCGGGATCACGATCTCGAACTGCCGCTCCTGCTCGGCCGCGTTCTGCTTGAGCATCGCCTCGTAGGCGTTGATGCGCGACTGCGGTTTCGCCTGCCGCGCGCGGGCGCTCATGCGAATCCACTCGAGTTCGCGCTGCATCGCCTTCTGGCGGCGATCTTCCGTGCGCTGCTCGACGGCGAGCCGGCGCTGCTTCTGCTCGAGCCACGAGGAATAGTTGCCCTTCCACGGGATCCCGTGGCCGTGGTCGAGCTCGAGGATCCAGCCGGCGACATTGTCGAGGAAGTAGCGATCGTGGGTCACCGCGATGACCGTGCCCTCGTAACGTTGCAGGTGCTGCTCGAGCCAGCCCACGCTCTCGGCGTCGAGGTGGTTGGTGGGCTCGTCGAGAAGCAGGATATCCGGTTTCTGGAGCAACAGGCGCGTGAGCGCCACCCGTCGGCGTTCGCCGCCAGAGAGTTTGTCCACGATCTGGTCGCCCGGCGGGCAGCGCAGCGCGTCCATCGCCATATCGACGTGCGAGGCGACATCCCACGCGCCGGCGGCATCGATCTTCTCCTGGAGGTCGCCCTGCTTCTGCAGGATGGCGTCCTTCGCCGCGTCTTCGGCCGCGGCATCGAGTTCCTCCCAGGTCGCGTCGTACGCGGCGACGAGGTCGGTGAGATGTTTCACGCCTTCCTCGACGCACTGCCGCACCGTCGCGCCGGCGGTGAGTTGTGGCTCCTGCTCGAGCAGGCCGACCGAGTAGCCCGGCTCGAACACCACGTGGCCGTCGAACTCCTTGTCGCGGCCCGAGAGGATGCGCATGAGCGAGGACTTGCCGGAGCCGTTGAGGCCGAGCACGCCGATCTTCGCACCGTAGTAGAACGACAGGCTGATGTCGCGCAGGACCTCCTTGCGCTCGTGGCGCTTGGAGACTCCGAGCATGGAGAAGATGATCTTGGGCTCTTCGGCGGCGGGCATGGGGCGCTATCGGTGGCAAGC
>DATGXA010000152.1:0-5781 GCA_035299125.1 Opitutaceae bacterium | reverse complement strand
GTTCCACCGACCGGTGTAGCCAGTCCACAGAAGGATGGTGGCGAGAAGGACGACGAACGGCCACGCGCGACGGAGGAGCGATGGGGTGGGTGGGGAACGCATGCCGAGGGCCGGTCCAAGAAGCGCGGGAGGAGCGGAAGGGCGCAAGATACAACTGCGCCTACTTCAGCCGGCGCGGAGGCCGACGACGAAGACCGAACTGCCCCACGGCGAGGCGAGGCCGCGGCGCTGCCATGCGAACTCGGCGCGGGCGAGGGCGGCGAAGCCCACCTCGATCGGGGCGGGGTAGAGCTGCACGTCGCTGGTCGGGTGGGCGGGGCGGAACAGCTTTCGCCGCGCCCAGAAGAGCGGTAGCGGCAGGCAGTTGGCGTAGGTCGCGTAAGTCGGACGGAGACCGGCGGCCCGGAACAGCCGGACAAGCTCGGGTCGGGTGAACCGGTGTTTGGTCTCGCAGGTCGTGTCGTGGTAGGACCAGAGCCAGCGGTAGGCGGGTACATTGACCAGCACGGCGCCGCCGGGTCGGACACAGCGGGCGAATTCGCGCAGTGCGAGGGCGCGATCCTCGACCTGGCAGAGCACATCGGCGGAGACCACGGCATCGAAGGTGGCGTCGCCGAACGGCAGCGCTGTAATGGAGCCTTGGACGATGGTGCCGCCCGTCCGCTCCTGTGCCAATGTGCAGGCGAGGGGCATGAAATCCAGTCCGGTGAGCCGCCAGGCGGCGTTGGTGGAGCGGAGGAAAGCGATCAACCCTCCGGTGCCGCAACCGGCGTCGAGCACGTGGGCGGGCCCTTCGGGCAGCGCGCGGTGGAGCCAGTGGGCGAGGCGCCGATTGAGGGCATGGAAGTACCACATGCGGTCCTCGACGGCGGCGAGTTTGCGGTATTCGTCGAGATGCATCGGGTGTTGTGATGGAAGCCTGACGGACCGCGGGCGAGCGATTTCGTGCGGCGGCGGAGGCGCGCTCAGGCCGCGCCGCCGGGCTGGTGTGCGTGCCCCTGCGGGCGGGCGCGGTGCCGAAGCTTGCCTCAGGTGGCGGGAGTTTGGTCGAATGGCGCGGTGCTGGCCCTGCGAGTTCTGCGCTCCCCGGTAGGAACCTTTCTGCGCTACGGCGTTTCGCTCGGCCTGCTCGGCTGGCTGGCGACGCGGGTGGAATGGGTGCGGTTGGGGGAACTGCGCGCGTTGGAGGCGACGCTGACAGTTCCCGCGGTGTTCTTCGCCGGGGCGGCCTATCCGCTCCAGGCGTGGAGATGGCAGGTGTTGCTGCGCGCGCTGGGCATCGCGGTGCCGACGAGCTGGGTCCAAAGCGTGTCCTGGATCGGCCAGTTCTACAATTCGTTCCTACCGGGCGGCGTGGCGGGCGATGCGGTGCGGCTGGGGTGGGTGTGGCGGCAGGCGCCCGACCGAAAGTCCGCGGGAGCGGCGAGCCTGCTCGCGGACCGGGTGCTGGGCCTGGGGGCCCTGTTGGTGCTCGCAGCCGGGGCGCTGTGTATCCACACTATACAGCCTGGGGCGGGAGCCGGACTGCGGCCGGTGCTGTGGGCCAGCCTGGCGGCGTTGGCCGTGCTCGCGGCGGCTGGCTGGAGCCTCGCGCAGACGCGGTGGTGGCAGCCCCTTGGTACGCGGGTGCTGGGCGCCGAGCGCGCGGCTGCCCTGCAGGCGAGCATCGCCGCTCTGGGCGCGAGGCCGGGATCGCTGGCGGGGGCAGCCGCCCTGAGTGTGGCGGTGTGGCTGGCGGACTTCCTCTCGCTGTGGCTGCTGGCGCGGGCCGTGGGGCTCCCGGCCGGACTGTTGGAAGTGTCGGTAGGGGCCGCGGCCGCCTACGTGGCGGCGTCGCTTCCGATCAGCATCGGGGGACACGGTGTGCGGGAGATGTCGTTGGTCTCAGTGTTGGGGCTGCTCGGTTACGGGGGCACGGAGGACGGGGCGGTGGCTCTACTGGTCGCCGCGTTCTGGACGCTTTCGGTGGCCTGGAGCTTGGTCGGTGGCGCAGTGCAGTTGACCGCGCTCTGCTGCGGCTGGCCCGGGAAACCGCGGAGCAGTACGGCAACGGAGACGAAGAGGGGGCCGTTTCGCGGTTGATCGTCGGCACGCCGCGGCGATCCTGTGCGCATCGTGTCTTCCCCAGAAACCACCGACGCCAAGTTCTACGCCGGCAAACGGGTGCTCATCACCGGCGGGCTGGGTTTCATCGGCTCGAACCTCGCGCGCACGCTCGTCGGCCACGGCGCCGACGTGCTGATCGTCGACAGCCTGATTCCGGAGTACGGCGGCAACCTGCGCAACTTGCGCGGCGTGGAGAAACAGGTGCGGGTGAACCTCGCCGACGTGCGGGACGAACACGTTCTCCCCGTGCTGGTGAAGGACCGCGACGTGCTCTTCAACCTCGCGGGCCAGACGAGCCATCTCGACTCGATCCACGATCCGGCGACGGACCTCGAGATCAACTGCCGCGCGCAGCTCTCGATCCTCGAGGCGTGCCGGAAACACAATCCCGCGCTCGCGGTTGTCTTCGCCAGCACGCGCCAGATCTACGGCAAACCCGACTATCTCCCGGTCGACGAAAAGCACCCGATCCGACCGGTGGACGTGAACGGCATCAACAAGTGCGCCGGCGAGTGGTACCACACGCTCTACCATCAGGTGCACGGGCTGCGCACTTGCGTGCTGCGGCTCACGAACACGATCGGGCCGCGCATGCGCGTGAAGGACGCGCGGCAGACGTTTGTCGGCGTGTGGGTGCGGCAGCTCCTCGAGGGGCGGCCGATCGAAGTCTGGGGCGGCGAACAGCTGCGAGATTTCACCTACGTCGACGATTGCGTGGCGGCGTTGCTGCTTGCGGGGCGGAGCCCGGCGGCGGCGGGCCGGGTGTTCAACCTCGGAGGGCGCGAACGCGTCTCGCTCGCCGAGCTGGCGCGGCTGCTCGTCGAAGCGAACGGAGCCGGCGAATACGTCGTGCGCGAGTTTCCGGCCGAGCGGAAGAAGATCGACATCGGCGACTACTATGCGGATTGGACGCTCATCCGCGACACGCTCGGCTGGGCGCCGCGCACCGCGCTGCCCGTCGCGTTGCGCCGCACGCTCGGGTTCTACCGCAAGGAGCTGAAGCACTATCTCTGATCCGCGGGTAGCTCGCCGCCGTTTTCCGATGATCGCCAACGCCGACCCGAAAGCCAATCTCGCCGCCTGCGCCGAAGAAGTGCGTGCCGCCATCGCGCGCGTGCTCGACAGCGGCCGCTACATCCTCGGGCCGGAGGTGAACGCGTTCGAGGCGGAGTTCGCGACCTGGCTTGGCGCGGCCCACTGCGTGACGGTGGCGAACGGCACCGACGCAATCGAGCTGGCGCTACGCGCGGCGGGCGTGCGGCCCGGCGACGGCGTGGTGCTGCCCGCCAACACGGTGTCGGCGACGATCGCCGGCGTGCTCGCGGCGGGAGGCGTGCCGGTTTTCTGCGACGTCGACCCCGCCACGATGAACCTCTCGCCCGCGGGATTGCGCGAGTTGCTCGGTTCGCCTCGTGCCGCCGGAGTGCGGGCGATCGTGCCGGTGCATCTCTACGGCCAACCGTGCGCGATGGCGGAGCTCCTGGCGCTCGCGACGGAGCGCGGACTGCTCGTGATCGAGGATTGCGCGCAGGCGCACGGCGCGGCGCTCGGTGCCCGAAAAGTGGGCACGCTGGGGCATGCGGCGGCGTTCAGCTTCTATCCGACAAAGAACTTGGCCGCGCTCGGCGACGGCGGCGCGGTTGTCACGAACGACGCGCGGGTCGCCGCCGACGCGCAGGCGCTGCGGCAGTACGGCTGGCGCGAGCGTTACGTGAGCACCGGCGAGGGCGGGCGGAACAGCCGGCTCGACGAACTGCAGGCGGCGGTGTTGCGCGTGCGATTGCGGCACCTCGACGCGGAGAATGCCCGGCGCCGGGAGCTCGCGGCGGTCTACGCGACGGAGTTGGCGGAGACCGGGCTCACATTGCCGCCGCAACCGACCGCGGAGGTGGTGCCGGTGTTTCATCAGTTCGTGGTGCGCACGGCCGGCCGCGAGCGCCTTCGGCTCTGGCTCGAAGCGCGTGGCATCGTCGCGCAGGCGCTTTACCCGGTGTCGCTGCACCGACAGCCGGCGTTTGCGCGCTGGGCGCCGAGCGAGCCGCACGCACTTGCGGAGTGCGAACGTTGCTGTGCGGAGGTGTTGAGCCTACCGGTGCACCCGGCGCTGCGTGAGGCCGCGGTGCGCGGGGTGGCCGCCGCGGTGCGCGCATGGGAGCAAGGTGGTCGAGCGTGATATCTTCCGCCATGAGCGAAACCGGTCCGACTGTTTCCATCGTGATCCCGCTCTACCGGAGCGAGGCGAGCATCGAGCGTGTCGTGGCTGAACTGGCCGCGTTGCGGATCGAAGGCGGGCTGGAAATCGTGCTCGTGAACGACTGCAGTCCGGACGACACGCTCGGCGTCTGCCGCCGGATTCTGGCGACGTGCGCGGTGCCGGTGACGGTCGCGAGCCACGCGCGGAATTTTGGCGAGCACAACGCGGTGCTCACCGGCCTGCGCCACACGCGCGGCCGCTGGGTCGTGACGATGGACGACGACGGCCAGAATCCGCCCACGGAGGTGCCGAAGCTCCTCGCCGCGGCGCAGGCCGGCGGGTTCGACGTGGTGTTCGGCGATTACCGCGCGGTGAAGGAGCATGCCGCGTGGCGGAACTGGGGCAGCGCGTTCACCAACGCCGTCGCCGGCTGGCTGCTCGACAAACCGGCGGGGCTGTACCTCTCGAGCTTCCGTTGCCTGAGTCGTTTCATCGTGGACGAGATCGTGCGCTACGAGGGACCGTATCCGTACATCGACGGGTTGATCCTCCAGTGCACGCGCGCTGTGACGGCGATCCCGGTCGCGCATAAACCGCGCGAGCAGGGGCAGAGCGGCTACAATCTGCGGAGGCTCGTGCGGTTGTGGCTGAACATGTTCACGAGCTTCTCGGTCGCGCCACTGCGCGCGGCGACCGTGCTCGGGCTTGTGCTCAGCGCGTTCGGCGCGGTGGGCATCGTGTGCGTCGTCTACCTGTATTTCACGGAGCGCGGCCCGGAGTTCGGCTGGGGGTCGTTGATGGCGGCACTACTGCTTTTCTCCGGCGCGCAGCTGGTGATGCTTGGCGTGATCGGTGAGTACCTCGGCCGCGCGTACCTCACGGCGAACCGGCGACCGCAGTCGGTCGTGCGTGACGTGTGGCGTGGCGGGAAGTGCTGAGTCGAACGGTCGCCCCAGGCCTGAAGTCCGGCGTGGAGCCGACCGACGCGGGTTGGTTCAGGCGGCGACCAATGCGAGCGAAGGAAAGTGGGAGACGGCGGTGCGGCGTTTCGCGCGGCGCTTCTGAACGGGCCGGCGTTGCGCTTCGAGGCGGGCGAAACGCTCGCGGAGGATCTCGCCGGCTTCGCGTAGCACAGCGAGGAGGAGCGGGCGGGCATCGGACTCCTCGGGTTGGTGCGCGGCGAGGAAGGCGTTGGCGGCGTCGGCGAGGCGGCCGAAGAACTCGCGCTCGGCCCACGGGCCGCCGGTGAGCCGGCTGTCGGCGCGGAGTTCGAAGAGCAGCCACGAGAGCAGGCGGGCATGGCGGGTGAGGATGCCGAGGTCGCCGTGTTGTGCGACGGAGCTGGACGAGAGCGCGAGGGCGTCGTCGGTCACGAAGATCCCGGCGGCCTGCCAGAGATCGGCGGTGGGCGCGTAGATGGCGGTGGGGGCGGAGGAGTCGAGTTCGGCGGCGAGTGCGATGAGGCGCGGATGGCGGAAGGC
>DATGXA010000151.1:0-15327 GCA_035299125.1 Opitutaceae bacterium | reverse complement strand
GTCGGCGAGCAACCCGAGCAGCTCGCGGCGCATCGCGGGGGATTCCGGGAGCGCGAGGATGCCGGCGACCGCGGTGCTCAGGACCGGATCGCGCATCCGCCGGCTGGTGGTGACGGTGTCCTGCACGGCTTCGAGCAACGTGCCCGCATCGCAGGGACGCGGCAGCAGGCAGTGCGCGAGATGCGCAGCCTGGCTGAAGGCGATATCGCCGGGATCATCGGCCACGACCATGCGAATGAGGCGCGGGAAACGTGCGGCGATGGTCGACAGCAATCCGAGCACATCGATCGGCAGGCGCAGATCGACCGCGACGACATCGAACGTCTCCGCCTCGAGCAGCGCGAGCGCGCCGGAAGCATCGGTGCGGTGCGCCGTCTCGATATGTTCATCAAGGACGAACAGGTCGCGGGCGAGGCCGCGAATTGATTCGGAGTCGGCTGCGACGAGCAGGAGGCGAAGGTGGCCGGCAACTGCGTTCATGAATGCGTTTGGGAAAGTGCTTCCGGGCGGACCGCGGGACGCGTGTGCTGCAACGGCGGAAGCCGACGCTCCCAACCGTGCCGTTCCCATCGGCCAAGTCGTGCGGAACTTGAGGCGGGCGGGCGGTGCCCGGCCGGCGGATCGGGGATTTTGACGCGGCGGTTACCTTCGGTGGGATCGGCGTGCGGGAGACGCGCGTGATGGCGACGCCGTCGCGTGGTATCCGGCGCCGCAGGCTCCCTGTGCATCGTGTGTTTCTCCCGGCGTTCCATCGTTTCGGGTTTCCAACGGTGCGCGCGCCCGTATCGTTCGCCGCGCCATGCAAGCGGTACCCTCACGGCTCCGGACGTTCTGGTTCGCGCTCGTCGCGTTTTGCGGCGGCGCCTCGGCGATTTGCAGCGCGGAAACGGTCCTCCGCATCGGCTATTTCCCGAATGTGACACATGCGCAGGGCGTGATCGGCGCCCACGGCACGCGGCAGGGCGCGGGCTGGTTCGAGGAACGCCTCGGTGGCGACGTGAAGATCCAGTGGTTCCCGTTCAACGCCGGCCCGAGCGCGATGGAGGCGATCTTCGCCGGGTCGATCGACGCCACCTACGTGGGTCCGAATCCCGCGTTGAACGCCTACATCAAGTCGCAGGGCGAGGAGATCCGCGTGCTCGCTGGCGCGGCGCTCGGCGGCGCGGCGTTGGTCGTGCCGGCCGACAGCACTTTCGCCAAACCCGAAGATTTCCGCGGCAAACGCATCGGCACGCCGCAACTGGGCAACACGCAGGACATCGCGGCGCGTGCGTGGCTGCGCAGCGCGGGGTTGAAAGTCACGCTCACCGGCGGCGATGTGATGGTCGTGCCGACGCCGAATCCCGACCAGCTCGGCATGTTCAAGACCGGCCAGCTCGACGCGGTGTGGACGGTGGAGCCGTGGGTCTCGCGTCTCGTGCTCGAAGCCAACGGCCGCGTTTTGGTCGAAGACTCCGATACGGTGACGACGATCCTGGTCGCGAGCGTGAAGCTCCTGCGCGAGCGTCCCGAGCTCGCGCAGAAGCTGCGCGCGGCGCACATCGCGCTCACCGCATGGATCGCGGCGCATCCGGCGGAGGCGCAGACGCAGGTTCGCGCCGGGCTTACGGCCGAGACGCGGCGCGAGATCTCGGCCACGTTGATCACCGCCGCGTGGGCACGGCTCCATTTCACGGAGAAGGTCGAGCCCACGGTGCTCGAAAAATTCATGGCCGACGCACAGGCCGCCGGTCTCTTGAAGCAGACGCTGCCGATCGGGCGGATGTTCGAGGCGAAATGAGACGCGCCGCATGACGCTCCAGCAGGAACTCACCCCGATCCCGCCCGCGAAGCTCGCGGTCGAGGAAGTCAGCAAGACCTTCCGCACCGGCCGCCGGGTGGTGCACGCGCTCGACCGCGTGTCGCTCCAGGTGAGCGAAGGGGAGTTCGTTTGCCTCGTGGGCCCCTCGGGCTGCGGCAAATCGACGCTGCTCAACATCATCGCGGGTCTCGAGCGGCCGGATTCGGGCCGGATCCTTTCCGGCGGCGTGCCGGTCGGCGTGCCCGGGCGCGACCGCATGGTGATGTTCCAGGAGCACGCGCTCTTCCCGTGGCTCGATGTGATGGGCAACCTGATGTTCGGTCTGAAGCTCAAGCCGGGGCTCAAGGATTCCGAGCGCCGCGAGGTGGCGATGTACTACCTCCAGCTCGTCGGGCTCGAGCGATTCAAACACGCGAACATCCACGAGCTTTCCGGCGGCATGAAACAACGCATCGCGCTCGCCCGCGCGCTGGCGCCGAACCCGAAGGTGCTGCTGATGGACGAACCGTTCGCCGCGCTCGACGCGCTCACGCGTGAGCAGCTCTACGGCGACATCCAGCGCATCTGGCTCGAGCGGAAGAAGACGATCGTGTTCGTGACGCACAACGTGCGCGAGGCCGCCTGCCTCGGGGACCGCGTGGTGCTGTTTTCACCCAACCCGGGCCGCGTGCAGGAGCAGTTCCGCGTGGATCTGCCGCGGCCGCGCGATATCAACTCGCCCGAGCTCGCCGCGTACTCGACGCGCATCATGCGCGCGCTCAAAGGCCATCTCCAACCCGCCGAGGAAGTCGCCGAATGAAACGTCTGCTCACCGCTGTGCTCTTCTTCGCGGCGCTCCTGCTGCTCTGGCAGGTGCTGTATTCGCTCCGCCTCTGGTCGCCGGTGTTGCTGCCGGCGCCGAGCCAGGTCGCGGCGTACCTGCGCGACGCCGTGCTCGACGGATCCCTCGGCTCGAGCTGCGTGGTCACGCTGAAACGCCTGCTCGTCGGCTACATGATCGGCTTGGTCGCCGGCGTGCCGATCGGGATGGCGACAGCGCGGTTGCGCGCGTTGCGCGACACCGTGGGCGTGCTGGCGCTGGGCCTGCAGGGGCTGCCGAGCGTGTGCTGGGTGCCGCTGGCGCTGCTGTGGTTCGGGCAGACCGAGAGCGCGATGTTGTTCGTCGTGATCATGGGCACGCTCTGGTCGGTGATCCTCGCGACAGAGACGGGCGTGCGGAACGTGAACCCGATCTATATCCGCGCCGCGGCGACGATGGGCTCGAAACGCCTCCATACGCTGGCGAAGGTGATCCTGCCGGCGTCGCTGCCGTTCATCGTGAGCGGGATGAAACAGGGCTGGGCGTTCGCGTGGCGCTCGCTCATGGCCGCCGAGATCTACGTAACGATCCTCACCGGCTTCGGGCTCGGCCATCTCCTGCACTACGGCCGCGAGCTCAACGCCATGGAGCAGGTGATCGGCGTGATGCTCGTGATCGTCGGCATCGGCGTGGCGGCGGACAAGATCCTCTTCTCGCCGTGGGAGAGTTTTCTCCACCGGCGCTGGGGCACTTCGGGCTGAGCCGCAACGATTCGGTCGAGACTCGAGCGTCGAGGGACGAGGGCGAGTCGCTTGGTGCGTGGACAGCATCGGCCCTGTGCGATCGGGCGCCCGCTCGGACTTCCGGCTCTCGTCGCTCGTCCACTCGATACTCGACTGTGTGATTACGGCTGAGCGGCCGGCAAGCGGCGATGCCGCGCCTGCGGTGTTCATGCGTGCGCGGAGCGACGGGACGCCCGCTGTCGTGAAACCGCAGTGGCAGCGGAAACGTTTTCCGATACTGTGTCGACTCCGAGGAGCCCGGCCGATGCCCGCCAACCTGCCACGCGCGATTTCCCGTCCCGCTGTCGCCCCGCTGGCGATCGACCCACACTGGGCCGGGCTCGCGATCGTGGTCGCGTTTGCGGCGTACGGCGCGTCTGCCGCTGTCGGGCTCTGGTCGGATCCGGGCAACCTCCCGGCGCGACTCGAGGAGTTCGGCGTGTTGGTGGTGGCGGCGATCGCATGGCCGCTGTCGCGCAGGCGTCCGCAACTCGCGCTCCTGCTCGTGCTCTGTGCGACGTGGTGCCAACTTTTCCTGGCGATCGCGCAGTGGGGTTATTACGGCGGCGGGGCGTTGGTGGCGTTGCCCGTGGTGATCGTGGCGGCGGGGATGGCGTTCGGCGTACGGGGCGCGCTTGCGACGGCCGCCGTCTCCTGCGTGGCGTTGCCGGTGGCGTATTTCGCGCCGTGGCCGTTGTTGCGGGGCGGCATGCGTTTCGACGTCGCTTCGCACGGGCATGTGCTGATCGCCGCGGAGGCGTCGTTTGTGGCCACGGCTTTTTTGGTGCGCGCGATCATCGTTTCCTATCGCGCGGCGCTGGAGAAATCCGACCGCGCCCGCAAACGCTACGGCGAGCTCTTCGCCCTGGCGCCGGACGGTTTGCTCGAGCTGGACGAGAATTCTGTCGTGCGTGACGTGAACGCCGCCGCGCTGCATCTATTCGGTCAGGAGCGGGGCGATGTGATCGGCGAATCGCTCGCATGGCTCCTGCGCAGCTCCGGCGCGAACACCCAGGTCCATCTCGAGGCGGTCCGCCCCGGCGTGCCATTCGAGGTCGTGATTCGGCCCGGCTCGGCTTCGTCGCGCAGCATCGAGATCGCGGTGCAGCAACGGCTCGGAGTCGAGGCGCGCACGCTCCTGATCCTGCGAGATGTGACGGCGCGCCGGCAGCTGGAGGAGCGACTCGCGCATACCCAGCGGATGGAGACGGTGGGCCGGCTGGCGGGCGGCGTGGCCCACGATTTCAACAACCTGCTCACCGCGATCGGCGGCAACGCCGGCCTCCTGATCGACTACCCGGATCCTTCAGTGCGGGAGATGGCGGCCGACATCCAGGAAGCGCACCGCCGCGGGGCGACGCTCACGCGCCAGTTGCTCGCGTTTGCCCGGCGCGACGTGCGCCGGCCGGAGGTCCTCGAGATCTCGGCGGCCGTGCGCGACATGAACCGGCTGCTCGAGCGCGTGCTCGGCGAACAACACCGCCTCGCGCTGCACCTCGACGCCGCGTGCCGGGCGCTGGCGGACCGCGGGCAGATCGAGCAGGTGCTGCTGAACCTCGTGAGCAACGCGCGCGACGCGATGCCCGACGGCGGCACCGTGGCGGTCGCGTGCGCTGAACTCGATCGCGAACCGGCGCTGGAGCTGGGCTCCGCTCTCGCCGCCGAACGGCAGGTGATGCTCGCCGTGACCGACAACGGGATCGGCATGACGCCGGAGGTGCAGGCGCGACTGTTCGAGCCGTTTTTCACGACCAAGCCGCGTGGGCGCGGCACCGGACTCGGTCTCTCGATCGTGCATGGCATCGTGCTGCAGAACGAAGGCGCGATCCACATTGAGAGCGCGCCTGGACGCGGGACGACGGTGCGCGTTTTCCTGCCCGCGTGCGCGGTCGCCGGCCCTGCGGCCGCGGGCGCCGTGCCCAAACCCGAGTTCGTGCTCGCCGGGGGCGAACACGTGTTGCTCGTCGAGGACGAGATCGCGGTGCGGCGCTTCGTCGAGCGGGCTCTGGTCGATGGCGGATACCGCGTGACGAACGCAAACGATTCGATGTCCGCGCTGGCGATCTTCGCCGCGGCGCAGCCGCCAATCGATCTCGTGCTCACCGACATCGTGATGCCGGGCATGTCCGGGCTCGAACTCGCGAAGAAGCTCGCCGAGCAGCCGCGCAAGGTGCCGGTGCTCTTCATGAGCGGGCACTTCGAGGCCAGCACCGGCGACCAGGAACTCGACCCCGGGGGCAACCTCCTCGTGAAACCCTTCGGGGCGGACGAGCTGCTGCGCCGGATGCGCGAGCGGCTGCGCGTCACCGCGACACCGGACGTCCGTTCGTAATTCGCGGTGCTACGCCAAGCGGGCGACGATGCGGCGGTAGATGGACTCGGTGTCGAGACCGTGCGCGGCACGGAGGATCTCGACGCTGTTGCCGTGCTCGACGAATGCATCCGGCCAGGCGATGCGCTCGACCGGCGTGGCGAGCGCGGCGTCGCTCAACGTTTCCAGGACGGCGCTGCCGAAACCGCCCATTGCGACATTGTCTTCGAAGGTGACGAGGAGGCGTGCGGTGCGCGCGTGGGCGAGGAGGAGTTCGCGGTCGAGCGGCTTGACCCAGCGGGCATTGACCACGGCCACGCGTACACCGTGCTCACGTTCGAGACGGTCCGCGAGGGCGAGCGCGTCCGGTACCCAAGGTCCGAGCGCCCAGAGGGCGACATCCATGCCTTCGCGCAGGACCTCGGCCTTGCCGACGGGCAGCGCGACGGGCTGCGCCTTCGGCGTGGCGCCTGGACCGGCGCCGCGCGGATAGCGGATGAAGGTCGGCAGCGGCTGTTGCAGCGCGGTGTGGAGGAGGTCGCAGAGCTCGTCCTCATCCTTTGGTTGCGCGATGGCGGCGTGCGGCACGTTGCGCAGGTAGGAGAGGTCGAAGAGGCCGTGGTGGGTGGCGCCGTCGTTGGGCGAGAGACCGGCGCGGTCGAGGCAGAACACGACCGGGAGCTTCTGCAGGCAGACGTCGTGCACGATCTGGTCGTACGAGCGTTGGAGGAACGTCGAGTAGATCGCGACGACCGGTTTCACACCCTGCGCGGCGAGGCCGGCGGCGAAGAGCACGGCGTGTTCCTCGGCGATGCCGACATCGAAGAACTGGCGCGGGAGCGCCTTCGCCAGCGCGGAGAGTCCGGTGCCGCTGGGCATCGCGCCGGTGATGCCGACGACGCGGTTGTCGAGCTGCGCCTCGCGCACGAGTGCCTGGCCGAAGACATCCTGGTAGGCCGGCTTCGCGCCCGGGGCCGAGTGGCCGTTGCCCGTGGCGATGTCGAAGGGGCTGGTGCCGTGGAACCGCTCGGGGAACTCACGCGCGACCTCGTAGCCTTTGCCCTTTTTCGTGAGCACGTGGACGACGACGGGGCAGTCGGCCTGTTTCGCGAATTCGAGATTTTTGACGAGCAGCGGGATGTCGTGGCCGTCGATCGGGCCGAGGTAGCGCAGGCCGTATTTTTCGAACAGCGACGACTCGACGAAGAAGTCCTTCGTCTCGCGCTTCCACTTCATCCAGATCTGGTGGAGGCGCTCGCCGCGCGGGGTGCTGCGGAAGAACTCCTCGATGTCGTGGTAGATCCGGTTGTAGGTCGGGCTGGTGGAGAGCTCGTTGAGATATTTCGCCATCGCGCCGACGTTGCGGGCGATCGACCACTCGTTGTCGTTGAGGACGAGGATGAGGCGCTTGGTCGCGTGGACGATGTTGTTGAGCGCCTCCATCGTGATGCCGCAGGTGAACGCCGCGTCGCCGCAGAGCGCGACCACGTGGTCACTGGTGCCGAGGAGGTCGCGGCCGGTGGCGAATCCGAGCGCCGCGGAGAGCGCGGTGCCGGCGTGGCCGGCGCCGAAGGCATCGTGCGGGGACTCGGAGCGATTCAGGAAGCCGGATACGCCGCCGGTCTTGCGGATCTGGCGGAAACCGTCGCCGGCGCGGCCGGTGAGCAGCTTGTGGACGTAGCCCTGGTGGCTCACGTCGAAGACGAACTTGTCGCGCGGTGTGTCGAAGACGCGGTGCAGCGCGATGCTCAGCTCGACGACGCCGAGATTCGGGCCGAGGTGGCCGCCATTGCGCGCGGTGACCTGGATCAACTCGTCGCGGATCTCCTGCGCGAGCACGGGGAGCCACTCGGCGGGCATGGCCTTGAGATCGGCCGGGCCGCGCAGGGTGGGGAGCAAGGGCGAAGGCGGAGCCGGAGCCGGTTTTCCGGCGGGCAGTGCGGCGCTCATGGGCGTGCGCTCAGCGCTCGGCGCGCTCGGAGGCGAAGGGTTCGAGCGCGACGGTGTCGCGGGTCTTCTTCAGCTGATCGATCTTGAGCTCGGCGTCCTTCAGCCGGGCCTCGCAGACCTTCAGAAGTTTGGAGCCCTCCTCGTAACGCGAAATCAGCTCGGCGAGCGGCACCTGCCCTTGTTCCATCGAGTCGACGATGGTTTCCAAGCGGCTGAGTGCGTCCTCGAAGCTGAGTGATTCCTGAGGAGTGGCGGCGGACATTGCGGGCGAACGATTGGAGGGCGCACGGCGCTTTTCAATCCACTTTCGGCCGGTGACGCGGGCCACTCGGCGAGACCGCCGGTCATCGCGCGCTGCCGTGTCGCATCGAAATCTGGCGGCAGGGAGCCGTTGCCCTGAAGGCAGACAAGGAGGAACCTGACGTATGCTCAACGTGGCCATCTTCATCTACGACGAGGTTGAGGTGCTCGACTTCGCGGGGCCGTTCGAGGTGTTCAACACGGCGAGCCGACTCGTGCGCCGCGAGCGACCGCCCGAGGAGGCGCCGTTTCGCGTGTTCACCGTCGCCGAGGGCGGCGCGCCGGTGCGAGCGCGCGGCGGGTTGGTGGTGCTGCCGGAGTTCGCTTTCGGTGCGCACCCGCGGCCGGATGTGTTGCTCGTGCCCGGCGGCGTGGTGGACGCTGAGCTGCGCAAGCCGGCGGTCGAAACATGGCTGCACGCGCAGGCTGCGGGGGCGCAGATCGTCGCCTCGGTGTGCACCGGCGCGTTTCTGCTCGCGAAGATCGGCCTGCTCGACGGATTGCGCGCGACGACCCATTGGGAGGACATCGCCGACCTGCGCCGGATGGCGACCGCCACGCGCGTCGAGGAGAACATGCGCTGGATCGACGAGGGTCGGGTGGTGACCTCGGCCGGCATCTCGGCCGGGATCGACATGAGCCTGCATCTCGTCGGGCGGTTCGTCAGCCGCGATCTCGCGGTGAGCACCGCGAGGCAGATGGTCTATGCGGTGAGGGATTAGCGCCCCGGAGGCGCTCACGCTCGAAGCGCGATGCCCGGGACGGCGGCCGGGAAGGTGATCTTTGCATCCGCAGCGAGCGGACGGGGCGATGCGTGGCGCTCGGCTGCGGCTATGCCGATGAAGCGTTGCAGTCCGCCGACCGCCTCGCGCAGGAGCTCGGCTTGTGCGTTGAGTTCTTCCGCGGCGCTCGCCGACTCCTCGGCACTGGCGGCATTGGTCTGCACGACGCGGTCCATTTGCGCGATGGATCCGTTCACTTTGACGATGCCCTGTGTCTGCTCGCGGGAGGCGTTGGCGATCTCGCCGATGAGCTGATCCACGCTGCGTGCGCTGGTCACGATATCGGCGAAACCGCCGGCGACCTTCGCACCGATCGCGACGCCGTGCTCGCTCTTGGAAACTGAATCGTCGATACGATCGGCGGTTTCGCGGGCGGCCTGAGCGGATCGTTGGGCGAGATTCCGGACCTCCTCCGCGACGACAGCGAAGCCGGCGCCGGCCTCGCCGGCCCGTGCGGCTTCGACGGCGGCGTTGAGCGCGAGGATGTTCGTCTGGAAGGCGATCTCGTCGATCGACTTCACGATTTTGGCGATGTTGGCGGAGGCGTCCTTGATCGCATCCATCGCCTGGCTCATCTCGGTCATGTTGGCGGCGCCGTCCTCGGCGGCGCGGCGGGTGCGTTCGGCGAGGTCTTTGGCTTGGGTGGCCGAGTCGGAATTGTGCTTTGCCATGCTCGAAATCTCCTCGAGGGACGCGCTCGTCTCTTCGATCGACGCGGCTTGCTCGCTCGAGCCTTGGGCGAGTTGCTGGCTCGCGAGCGAGACTTGGGCGGCGGCGGAGGTGGTCTGGTCGGCGGACGATTTGAGCGTTTCCATCGCTTTCTGAAGCGGCCGAGTGGTGGCGCGGGTGAGTGCAGCCGCGACGATGCCGCCGATGCTCAGGCCGCCGGCCAGCACCCACAACAGCAGAGTCGTGCCCGCGGCCATCGCGCGCGCGGTGGCCGCCTGGCTCTCGGCGCTATGGCGGGCGACGGCGTTGGCCAGGGAGTGGAGCGCGCGTTCAAACTCGGCCGCGGCGCCGGTCGCCTCGATCGTGGCCGCGGAGACGCGTTGGTCGATGTCGACGATCGCTGCGAGCGCGGAGCGGTAGGCGGCCCACTTGGTCTTCGCTTCGGTGCGGAACGCCTCGGGCAGGTCGAGTTGCGCGGCCTTCTGGTCGAACTCGGTGAGCCGCTTGTCGACTTCGCCGAGGTACTTCGGATCGCGGCGGAGGAAATAGTCCTTCTCGTGGCGGCGGCACATCAGCACGAGCACCTGCAGTGCCGGATCGTTCTGCGCGGCCACGGCTTTTTCCACCGCGTGTGTCGCGACACGCATCTCGCCCTCGAGACCGGTGTCGATGGTGAGCCCGCGGCGGGTCACGAGTTCGGTGACGAGCTTGAAGCTCCGGGCGTACTTGTCGGCGGATCTGGCGGCGGCGGTGTGGGTATCGGCAAGGTCACGGAGGACGGCATCGGCCGAGAGCGTGCCGAGTGCGGTCCGGATCGTGGCGAGCGAGCGCTCGACCGCGGCGGCGCTGGCCTGGGTCTTTTCGAAGATGAACTCGTGCTCGGCGCGGCGCGCGGCGGGAAATTCGTTCAGCGCGGTGTTGGCGGCGGCGAGGAGGCCTGCATTGTGTTCGGAGGTGCGGAGGAGCGTGCCGATATCTTCCTGGGCGCGGACGGCTTGGCGCCAGCCGATGCAACAGGCGACGCCGGTGACGGCGACGAGCACGCAACAGCCGAGGTAGAGACGAGTGCGAATGGTCCAGTTCATTTGGGCGGGACCCGCTCCGATCCACCAGTGGCCTGCAGGCGAGTCGTCGCCAATATCGGGTATTGGCGCGCCCGCTTGAATTCTGCTTCGGCGCGCTCGTGTGCATAAGCATGCCGCACGGCGCGGTGTCGCGAACATGCGACGCGACCGCGGCGCTGCGGACGTGGGTCGAACGACTAGCGCCAGACAGCCGATGCCTTGCTCGCGGCCCGCGATGCGCGGGCTCCGGCCGGCGGAGCGGCCGGGGCTGGCCATTTGTCTCCCGGTGCCGGAGCGCGCGCTCGCTCAGGGTGAGGTTGTCGCTGGTGTGGACTCGGGCTTCGCTGGGGGCGTCGGGGCGGAGTCGAGCGCGCGGGCCTTTTTCACCAACGACACGAAATCATGGCGACGGCCGCCGGAATCGTCGGCGAGGCCGGGCAGGGCGAGTTCCTCGATCATGTCCCACGAGATGGTGCCCTTGTTCGGGTTGTTCTGGAGCATCAGACCGAAGCCGGCGACGGCGGCGGCGAACTTGAAATCGGCGCTGGGCGGCGGGAGATCGGCGGGGGCGTTGGCGTGGAGCGGCACGATCACGGTGCGGCCCTGCGGTGCGGCGGGTTCGGCGTAGCGGAGTTTCACGGTGAGCCAGGCGGCCGTGTCGGCCGGATCCGGAGTGGGCGGCGGGACGGGTTTCGCGGCGACGGCGGTGCGCGGCGGGGCGGGCAACGGCAACGGGATGATCTCGTACAGCGCGGTGACGCTGCGGCCGGCGGCGAGATTGTTGTCGGGCGTGGCGAGTTCGGCGTCGTCGCGTTTCACGAGACGGTTCTCGTAACCGATCAGGCGGTACGCGAGGACACGGTCGGGGTTGAAATCGACCTGCACTTTCACGTCGCGCGCGGCGATCGCGCGGATTTCGTCGGCGGCGACGGCGGTGAGCAACTCACGCGCGGCATGCGTGGTGCGGCCGGCGGTGGGCGACTCGGTCGACGCCGGCGCGGGCACCGGAGCAGCCTTGGCCGAGGCGACGGCGGGAGCTTCGCGACCTTGCAGCCCGATCCGGACGAGCAGGTGGCCGGTGGCCCACGGGGCGGCGTGCATCTCGGTGCTCACGGCGAGCGGATCGGTCGCGGGCGGTCGCGGGTAACGGTAGGAGAAGTAGTTCACCATTTCCTCGATGCGGACGAGGCCGGTGGGCGGGAGTTCGCCCGATTCGACGCTGCGTCGCACGACATCGTAGCCGGCGGTGCCGACGTTCACGGCGAACTGCGAGGTGGGGTTTTGGCGCGCGGTGAGGAAGTGCGCGGGCTTGAGCGTCGTCGCCGACGAGGTGAGGCCGGTGGGCGGGCCCGGCCGCGGGTGGACTTCGGCGCTGGCCGCCCCCACGCCGTCGGCCGAACCGGCGTCGGCGAATTCGAGCGGGATGCCGGCGGGGCGACCCGGTGCGCTCGCGTTGGTGGTGCCGGCAGGGCGGCGTTGGTGGTCCGGCAGGTAGACGCGCCAGAAGAACACCGCGAAACAGGCGACGGCGCCGACCGGCAGCCAAAGCGTCCAACTTTCGGAGACGAGCCGGCGCAGCCAATGCGGGCGCGGGGTGGCGAGCACGACGCTGCGCTCGGGCAACGGCTCGGAGGCGAGGGCGGCGGCGAGGGCATCGGCGGTGCGGCGGATCTCGTCAACGGCGGCGCGCGCGGCGGGATCGTCGCGCAGGAGTTGTTCGAACGCGGCGCGATCCGCGGCGGACATTTCGTCGAGCGCGTAGGCCGTGAGGCGCGGGTCGTTCTGATCGATCTGAGGCATGGCGAGGTTTCTCCGGTGCGGCGGCTAGACGGCGCTGGGGCGGGTGAGCTCGCGGCGCAGGGTGGCGAGCGCGGTGTGGAGCAGGAAGCCGACGTTGCCCATCGAAAGATGGGTGATGGCGGCGATTTCCTTGTAGCTGAATCCCTCCTGGAACTTCAGACGGACGACCTCCTGCTGGTTGTGCGGGAGGCGCGGGAGCAGCGCGAGGACCTGCTGGCAGGATTCGCGCGTCTCCGTCTGGCTGGCGGGCGTGGGCTCGGCGGCGACGAGGCGCTCGGCTTGGCCTTCGGCGAACGGGCTCATACGGCCTTCCTTGCGGATGACGTCGAGCGCGGCGCGGCGGGCGACGGTGAAGAGCCACTCGGCGACGTGGCCGCCGATCTCGGCGGGAGTTTGGCGGCAGAGTTTGATGAACGTGTCCTGCACGATGTCGCGCGCGCGATCGGGATCGCCAAGGAGGTGGGCGACGTAGCGGAGGAGCGGGCGTTCATGCAGGCGGATGGCCTCGCGCACGAAGGCAGTGTGTTCATCGAGGGGCGGGCTCATTCCGAGTTGGGGTTGGTGGGCGAGATCGGGGCTGCGGGCTATGAGGACCACGCACGAGCCCGCGATTTCTTAGGAAGAAAATTGGGCGGGCCGCGAAGGAGAAGCTCGGAATGCGCGGGTGGGGCGCGAGACGAGTGCGCGTTTCGCGGCTCGAGGCGGTCGGACTCGGAGACGGAAGGGAGCCGCGGATGGACGCATATCGCTGAACCTCGCGCGGAGTTGATGCTTGCTCGTAGGGCGGCCTCGCCGGGCCCGCCGGCATGCCGCTCTCGCGAGCGGCGCCACACTCGAGCTGCGGCCGAGCTTGCGCGGGCGGCTATAGGCCGAGCTTCTCGCGCAACGCTTGGGCTTGGCGGCGGGAGAACTCGAGGGCGACGCCGTTCTGCAGCGTGACCTTCAGCCCGCCGCTGAACCACGGCTCGACGTGCGCGATGAAGAGGCGGTTGACCAGCTGCGAGCGGTTGGCGCGGAGGAAGAGCGACGCGGGCAGGCGTGCTTCCATCGCGGCGAGCGAGCGGTGCAGAAGCGGTTTGCCGTCCTTGAGATGGATGCGGGTGTGGCTGCCCTCGGCCTCGACGAGGATCAACGTGCGCACGGGCACGAACCAACAACGGTCGCCGTCGCGCAGGAAAAACTGGTCGTCCTCGCCGAGCGGGGTCGCGGGGACGTCGCCGCCGATCTCGGACTCCGCTTCCTCGGCACGCGCGGCGCCGAGGCGGGCGCGCAGGCGGACCAGCGTCTCCTCGAGGCGCGCGGGACGCACGGGCTTCATGAGGTAGTCGAGCGCGTTGACGCTGAACGCGCGCAGCGCGAACGAGTCGTAGGCGGTGACGAAGACGACTTCTCGCGGGCTCTTCGGGAGCGCGGAGAGGAGGTCGAAGCCGTTGCGGCCGGGCATCTCGATGTCGAGGAAGAGCACGTCGGGCGTGGTGCGGCCGAGGAGATCGATGGCCTCGGTGGCGTTGGCGGCTTCGCCGATGATCTCCACATCGGGCGCGGCGCGGAGGAGCGCGCGGAGTTCTTCGCGGGCGAGACGTTCGTCGTCGACGATGACGGCTTTCATGGGGAAATCGTGGCGGAGGTGGCGCGGCGGGCGGGCACGAGGGCGCGGGCGCGGACGAGGTCGGGGCCGGCGTCGGCGAGGGTGAGCGACGCGGCGGGGCCGAAGAGCAGCGCGAGGCGCGAGCGGAGGTTGGCGAGTCCGAGTCCGGTGGAGCGTGCGCCGGGGCGTGGTGCGATCTGGCCGCGGTTGGTCACCTCGACGACGAGGGTGTTGTCCTCGACCGCGAGATGGAGAGCGATGTCACCGCCCTCTTCGTACGGTGCGACGCCGTATTTCACGGCGTTCTCGACGAGGAGCTGCACGAGGAACGGCGGCACGAGCCAGTCGAGCGCCGCCGGGGCGACGGAAGAGGTGACGCGCAGGCGTTGCTCGAACCGGAGCCGCTCCAGCGCGAGGAAACTCTCGACCGTCTCCATCTCGCGGCGCAGCGGGATGAGCTCGTCCTGCTTGAGCGAGAGGGAGCTGCGGAGGAGTTCGGAGAGATGCGTGAGCGCTTCGCGCGGGGCGGTCAGGTCCTGGGGAATGAGCGCGCGGATGGAGTTAAGGCTGTTGAAGAGCAGGTGGGGATTGAGCTGCGCGCGGAGGGCTTGCCACGCGGCTTCCTGCACGTGCGCGGCGAGTTCGAGACGTTCGATGCGGGCGGCTTGATACTGGCGATAGATGCGCAGGCCGAGATACGCGCCGGTCCAGACGATGAACAGCCCGGTGGAGAGGCCCGCAAGGTCGACGAACGTGAGCAGCACCGGATCGACGCCGGGGCGCGTCGTCATGAACGTCACCTGATGTGGCAGCACCGAGCGCGCCCAGACGATCTGCAGCCCGACATGGGTGATCGTGAGGCCGCCGATCCAGGGGAAGAGGCGGAGCAGGAGACCCCGCCAGGTGTGGGCATGCGGAAGTGTGGCGATGACGCCGATACGCAGCAGGTGTGAGCAGGCGAGCCCGGTGAAGATGAACAGCAGCAGCGCAACGAACTCCGCCGCCGAGGCGCGGATGCGAAACGGCAGCGGCCCGGTCATCATCAGGAAGATGCCGCCCCAACCGAGCGCCTGACAGAGCCAGTACGGGCGCGTGCCCAACCAGCGGCGACGCGGCGGGTATGGCGTTGGCGGGGAGAGCTGGGCAAAACCGAAACTCATCGCCGGGACCTCCGGTGGCGAGGGACGTGGGCGAGGCGTGGGCGGTTCATCGATCGAGGGCGAGGGATTGTTGGAGAAAGATCGATGCGCTGGCGAGATCGGCCTCGGCACGGAGACGGGCGAGTTGCGTCTGCAAGGCGGAGCGCTCAGTGGCAAGGGCATCCACGGGATCGAGTCGGCCGGCGGCGGCGCGAAGCTGCGCGACGCGCGCGGCGTCGAGGGCGGCGGTCTCGGCGCGGCGCCAGTCGGCGAGTTTGGCGAGGGATTCGGCGCGGAGCTCCTATCAAGTGCTGATTCTCATGCGTTTAGAACGATTTGTCA
>DATGXA010000150.1:0-36913 GCA_035299125.1 Opitutaceae bacterium | reverse complement strand
GCACGTTTCCGCCATGGAGTTCGCCGTCCGTGCCTACGAGCCCGCCGATTTGCCGGCGCTTTATCGGATCTGTCTGTTGACGGGCGACGCGGGCGCGGATGCGACGGCGCTCTACGCGGATCCCGAGTTGCTGGGCCACTATTACGCGGCGCCCTACGCGGTGCTCGAGCCGGAGTTGTGCTATGTGCTTACCGGTGACGGAAAGGTCTGCGGTTACGTGCTCGGGACGCGGGATGCAGTGGAGTTTGCGGGGCGCGCGGAGCGGGAGTGGTTCCCGGCGCTGCGGGAGCGGTTGCCCCGGCCGCGGGAGGAGGACCTAACGGCCGATGCGGCGCTGTTGCGGTTGATCCACCGCGGCTTCGCGGTGGCGCCGGGATTTCGCGATCACCCGGCCGAGCTGCACATCGACTTGCTTCCGGCGGCGCAAGGGCTGGGCTGGGGAAGGCGGCTCATCGAGCGGTTTTGCGTGGAGGTGAGGGCGCGCGGGGCGGCCGGCGTGCGGTTGGGGGTGAGCGAGCGCAACGCCGGTGCGATAGCGTTCTACGAACGGATCGGTTTCGCGTTGCTCGGGCGTTACCCCGGATGGCGTGCCTACGGCCGGCGCTGGGCGGAACCGCACGGCCTTGGCGGCACCTGAGATCCGCGGCTCCCGGTTTGGCGGGAAGGGCGGGCTGAAGCGCGCGCGGGAACGGCCGATAAACGGGGCAACGGCGCTCCCGTGCCCATCATGTCTGTTCAACGCCCTTTTCGCCTGTTCGCATTGTGCGGAGCGCTTTGCGCGGGAGGCGTCTTGTGTGCGCAGGACTCGCCACCCTCGCCCGAGCCGGAGGTTTCCGGCGAGACGCTGCCGGTGCTGCGCGATTACCAGACGTTCTGGGGGCTCGCGGATTCCGCGAGGCAACAACGGCATCGGGTGGAGTACGAGGCCGTGGTGCTCTACTACGACGCGGATTGGCAGATCATCTGGCTGGAGAACAACGGCGTGCCCTTCTTTCTCCGGCTCGGCTCGACCCGATGGCCGATCGCCACCGGCGATCGCGTTTTGGTGCAGGGCACGGTGTTTCCTCCTCACGGTTACGAACTGGACGGGCTGCGGCTGACGAAGATCGGCGACGCCCAACTCCCCGCGCCGTTGGTCTTCGATCCGCGGGCCGAACCGGGTTGGTACAACGAGCGCCGCACCCGGGTGCGCGGGGTGGTCGAGGACACCACCGAACCCGATGGCCGGCACGTGCAGCTGGTCCTGATCTCCGATGGAACGCCGATCACCGTGATCGCCCATTCCAGCGACGCCGAGCCGGTGCAGCGGCTCGACGGGATGATGGTCGAGGTGGTCGGCATGTTTACCGTGCGTCGCGATCCTTCGGGGCGAGTTGCCTCGATCGATCTGTGGGTCGATGGCCTTCGGCAGCTTGCGATCGTCGGCTCGCTGGCGACCGAGGCGCGGTTTGCGGCCGAGCCGCTCACCTCGTTGCAGTTGCTCGAAAGGCGACCACGTGGCGCGGTCCGTTTCGACGGCCGGGTGCGCAAGGTGCAGCCGGGGCAATCGGTCACGCTTTGGGACGAGTCGGGCGAGGTCCTGGTCGAGTCTGCGCAGAGGGCGCCCGTGAAGGAGGGCGATCTGTTGCAGGCCGTCGGCGATCCCGAGATCCGGGGCACCGCGATCGTCCTCAAACACGCTCTCTGGCGCGTCGCGAATGCGCCTCCGCCCGCAGAAGTCCGGCTGAAGTTGCGGCGCGCCGTGCAGGTGCTGGAGCTGGCCCCGGAAGAAGCTGCCCGCGGTCATCCGGTGGAGGTCGTCGGCGTGGTCACGTGGTCCCACCCGGACGCATCGTTCTTCTACATCCAGGACTCGACGCGCGGGGTATGCATCCGGTGCTCGGGTCGCTGGTTGCGCGAGCCGCCGCGGCTCGGTGGATCGGTGCGGGTCTTCGGTCGCACGACGATGGGTCAGTTCGCCCCCGCGGTGGAGTTCGAGCGCTACGAGGAAGTGAGCGGCTACCAGTTGCCGGAACCGCGCGAAGTGGCCGTGGACCAGGTGCGCGGTGGTGCCGAGGAGGGGAAACTCGTCGAGCTGCACGGCTATCTGCGCACGGTGCGCCGCGATGGTGCGTGGTCGTTCCTCTCGCTCACCAGCCCCAGCGGTGAATTTGTCGCGCGGATGCCGAAGACCGACGGACTGGAGCGCATGATCGGGGCCGTGCTGAGCGTGCGTGGCGTGTGCACCGCGGTGGCCAACGACCGGCGGCAACTCGTCGGCATCGAGCTGCTCGTCGCGGGGGCCTCCAGCCTCACGGTGAGCGAAGCGGCGCCGGCGGATCCATTTTCCGCGCCGACGACGAGACTCTCCGGCCTGCGTCGCTTTAGCCCGTTGCAGACTCCCTACCGTCGTATCCGCACCGCGGGCCGGGTCACATACCACGAGCCCGGCCGGCTGTTGCTGCTCGAGGAAGGCGACGACGGGCTTGAGGTCCTGGCGCGCGGCCAGGAGCGCCTGCCGATCGGCGCGATGGTGGAGGTGGTCGGTTTTCCAGGGCTCGAGTGCGGCAATCCGGTCCTGCGCGAGGCGGTGTTCCGGCGCGTGGCCGACGAAGGCGTCGCGCGCCCGCCGCTGCCGGTCGTGGCCGAGCTTCGCCCCGATCTGCACAACCGCCTCGTGCGCCTCGACGGGCGCCTCGTGGGGCAAGTGCAGCTGGTGGATGCGCGGCAACTGACCCTGCGGGCGGAAAACGTGACGTTCACCGCGGTCGCCCCCGCGACGTTGCAGCTCGAGCGCCTGCCGCCCGAGAGCGCCGTGCGCGTAATCGGTGTGTATCGGGCTATCTTCGACGAGTACGGCCAGCAACGCGACTTCCAGCTTCTGTTGCGCGAGTCCGCCGATCTGGTCGTGATCGAGACTCCGTCGTGGCTCACGCGCGGGCGCCTGCTCGCGCTCGCGTCGTTGCTCGCGGTGGGCGCGGTCGCGGCCGTGAGCTGGAACGTGCTCCTGCGTCGCCGCGTGCACGCGCAGACGCTCCAGATCCGGCGGCAACTCGAGCAGCAGGGCGCGCTCGAACGCGAGCTGCAGAAGGCCGCGAAACTCGAGTCGCTCGGCCTGCTCGCAGGCGGCATCGCGCACGACTTCAACAACCTTCTCACGGTGATTCTCGGCAATCTCACGCTGGCGCGCCTCGATCCGACGGTCGAGGCGGCGGCGGGCGACTGCCTCGATGATGCGGAGCGCGGCGCCCAGCGTGCGCGCGACCTCACGCAGCAACTGCTCACGTTCGCCAAGGGCGGCGATCCCCATCGCACGGCGGTCTCGCTGCCGGAGATCGTGCGCGAGGCGGCTGAGCTCGTCGTGCGCGGTACGAAAGTTTCCTGCGATTTCGACTTCGCGTACGGCGTGTGGCCGGCGGAGGCCGATCGCGGACAGATCGGACAGGTCGTGCACAACCTCGTGCTCAACGCCCTCCAGGCGATGCCTGAGGGCGGCGCGGTCCGGCTCTCGTTGGAGAACGTCGAGATCGGCGTCGGCGCGGTCATGCCGCTCGCGCCCGGCCGCTACCTGAAGCTCGCCGTGGCCGACACCGGCCCGGGTATGAGCGCCGAGGTGCGCGCGCGCATCTTCGATCCCTATTTCACCACGAAGAAGGCGGGCAGCGGCCTCGGTCTGGCGACCGTCCATTCGATCGTGCGCAAGCACAAGGGCTACATCGACGTCGTCTCGATGGAGGGCCGTGGCACGACGTTCCACGTATGGCTGCCGGCGAGCGCGAGCATGGTCGTGGCCGCGCAGGCTGCGCCGGTCTCGTTGCCGGTTGTCGTGGCTGGGAAACGGGTGCTCGTGATGGACGACGAGCCGGAGATCCGCCGTCTGGTGACGACGTTGCTCCACCGCATGGGCCTCGAGGTCGTGGCCGTGGGCGACGGCGCGGAGGCGGTCGAGGCATTTCGCGCGGCACGCGCGGCGGGAAACCCGTTCGACCTGGTCATCACCGACCTCACGGTGCCCGGCGGAATGGGTGGCAAGGACGCCATGCAGGCGCTCCTCGCGCTCGACCCGGAAGTGCGCGCGATCGTCTCGAGCGGTTACTCGAACGATCCCGTGCTCGCCGACTACCGCGCGTCCGGTTTCCGCGGGATGGTGCGCAAGCCGTACGAGATCGAGGAACTCGCGACCTGTGTTGCCCAGGTGCTGTCTGGCGTGGAAGGCTGAGGCCCCACCGCCGGACCGCGGCTCACTTCGCGAAGAACGGCGTCTGCTCGAGGCCGTTGATCGTGAACTGCACGGCGACGGCGGCGAGCAGCAGACCCATGATGCGGGTGACCAGTTTCATGGCCAACGGGTTCACGCGACGGGCCCCGCTGCTGGCGAAACGCAAGATGAAGTACGAGGCGAAGCACACCGCGCCGATGCAGGCGAACAGCGCCAGATATTGCGCCCAGCCGCGCGCCTGACCGAGCAGAATGAGCGAGGTGGAGATCGCGCCGGGGCCGGCGAGCATCGGCACGCCGAGCGGGGTGATCGCGATGTCGTCCTTGGCGGCGCCGGCCTCGACCTCCTCGTCGCTCTGGCGGTCGCGCGCGCGGTTGGCGTACAGCATGTCGAGCGCGATGCGTAGGAGCAGCACGCTGCCCGCGATCTGGAACGCCGCCATCGTGATGCCGAGGAACTGGAAGATCCATTTCCCCGCCAGCGCGAAGAGGATCAGCACCAGGGCCGCGACCGTGCTGGCGAGCCCGGCCATGCGCTTCTGTTGCGCCGGCGTGTCGCGCTCGGTCATCGCGAGAAACATCGGGATGATCGCGATCGGATCGATGATCACGAACATGGAGGTGAAAGCGAAGAGCGTGTATTCAAGTATGTTCACTCGTGAACGCTCAAGATGGGGGCGGCGCCGGCCGGCGCACTTCGAAAATGCAGCGGCGAGCCATCGCCGCCCGGCGGGGCCGTGCGCCGGACAATCCAGCAAGCGGAAAACGGAAATCTACCGATGGCGCCGAGGTCCCATACACGGTATCAACGACCGATACCTGTTTCCCCGCGCTGTTCCCACGCCAACCGAGGAATATCCGGTGCAACCTGCCCGCCCGGCGCGGCGGGCACCGCAGGGGACATCCCGGAAAGCCTCCTGGCCTGCAGCCCACCCCCGTGTCTCCTGCGACATCGCGCCATGCCCGAGGCAACCTCGCACAGGAGCACAACATGCAACGTAAACTGAAACTACGCAGTCTTCGGTCCCCGGTTCTGGCGGCGCTGTTTGGCGTCGCAGGACTGACGCCGGCCTTCGCCGCCAACAACGCGTTCAAGCAGTCCAACCTCGTGTCCGACATTCCTGGACTGGCGACCTACACCGACCCGAATCTCGTCAACCCCTGGGGCTTGGCGGCCAGCGGCACGAGCCCGATGTGGGTCTCCAATGCCGACAGCGGTACGTCGACCATCTACAATGGCGCCGGTCTTCCCCTCCCTCTGGTCGTGGCGGTCCCAGGGCCCGGTGGCGGCGCCGGGGCGCCCACCGGGCAGATCTTCAACGGCACCTCCGCCTTCAACGGCGACCGCTTCATCTTCGCGACGGAAAACGGGACGATCGCCGGCTGGCGGGGCGCGCTCGGCACCACGGCGGAGACGCTGTTCGACATGTCCGCCGGCGACGCGAGCTACAAGGGATTGGCTTTCGGCACCGTCGGCACCGATTCGTACCTGTACGCGGCGGATTTCCACAACGCGCGCATCGATGTGTTCAATAATCTAGGCTCGACGACGCTCGCGGGCTCGTTTGCCGACCCGACGTTGCCCGTCGGCTACGCCCCCTTCAACGTGCAGAATCTCGGCGGCTCGCTCTTCGTGAGCTATGCCCTGCAGGACGCAGATGCCGAGGAGGAGGTCCCCGGGCCGGGTGCAGGCTTCGTCAGCCGCTTCGATCTTTCCGGCAACTTCCTCGGGCGCTTCGCTTCCGGAGGCGTGCTCAACGCCCCGTGGGGTTTTGCGATCGCCCCGATGGGATTCGGCGCTTTCGGCGGCGATCTGCTCGTCGGTAATTTCGGCGACGGCCGGATCAACGCGTTCGACCTCGCGACGGGCGACTTCATCGACGTCCTCCGCGACGCGTCCGGGCACCCGTTCGAGATCGAGGGGCTCTGGGGTCTTCAGTTCGGCAACGGCGCCGGCAGCGGTCCCATGGATACGCTCTACTTCGCTGCGGGCATCGAGGACGAGGCGCACGGTCTCTACGGCGCGATCGCCCCGGTGCCCGAGCCGGCGACCTACGGTTTCGCCGCCATGGGGGTGCTCGGACTGGTCGTGTTGCTCCGCCGCTTCCGTACCTGACCTATTTCGGAACGATGGCACCACCATCGCGCCGTGACAGGGGGAAGACGGACCGCCAGTGGGGGCGGGCCTCTTCCCTGCTGTCGCGACGACCGAGCAAGCTACTCCGCCTAAGTGGTTGGCCGTGGCTGCAGGCACTTCGGGCGGGGCTCGGACCCGTCGCCGGGGTTTCCAGCAAGGCACAAAAGGAAAACCTCCGATAGTGGCCGCTGCCGCTTTGGGGTATCAATGGCCCCGTCAATTGTCCGCGGAGTTGCTCCCAATCCAACGCCGAGGATCCCCTCTTTGAAGCGCACCGGCCGCCACCGCGGCCCACGACAGCAGCCGAGCCGGCCGAGCGCCGGGGCTGCCCGCTTGATTTCGAAATGTCGCCTAAACGACGTTTCGCGACAGGGGGAAGACGGACCGCCAGTGGGGGCGGGCCGTCTTCCCCGCTGGCGCGAGAAAGTGCGCGCAGAGTCCGGAGCTTCAGCGAAGCTCGGCGAGTTTTCTTGGGAAACGTCGCGCCGCGCCGCTCGTCGGGAGTTACTGCTTCGCGGCTTCGGCCGGTTTGCTCTCGGCGGCCGCGGCGCCCTCGGGTTTCGGCGCCTCCGGCTTCTTCAGCGTGAACTCGAAGCGCTGTGTGACCTTCGACGTCACGCCCTGCTGGTTCTTCAGCGCCGGCGTGTACACCGTGTGCTCGATCGTCCAGACCGCCGCCTTCGCAAACGCCGCGTCGGTCGCTTCGGTGCACTGGATCTCATCGGTCCGGCCGGTGGCGAGCACGAGAAACTCGACCACCGCGTACGCGGGCTGGCCCCAGTTGCGCCATTTCTGGGGATAGATCAGCGGCGCCGGCATGAGAAGCTTGGCGGGATGCTCCGGTTGGATGTCCCGCTTCCAGCGGCGGCCGAAATGCGCCTCGCGCTTGTAGGGCACCGGCGTGTCGGCATCGGCTTTGGCCGAGGCGAGCGGCGCGATCGCGGCGAAGGCCGTGGCGAGGAGGAGACCGAGAAGGGCGGCGGGTTTCATGGGGTGCAACGGTTGGAGCCGAATGCTGCGCGGGCGAGCGGGATTTTTGCGCCGCAGTGCAATAACGCGGCGAGCCGTCGGAGCCGCAGTCGCCGGAATTCCGGCACGCGCCTTGTTCCGCGACAGCGCGGTCGCCACGCTTGCCCGCCCCGATGTCCCGCACCCCTGTCTCGATCCTCTTACCGACGCTGGCCGAAGTCTTCGACCGGATGATGCGCCTGCTCGCCGCAGATGACCGCTGCCTCGGCGCCTGGCATTTCGGCTCGCTCTCGCGCGGGCTCGCCGACGCGTTTTCGGATGTCGATCCGGTCGTGCTCGTGACGTCCGACGGCTACGTTTCACTCGTGCGCGAGCTGCCGCAGTTTTACCGGAGCGCGGCGGACCGGCTGCAGGTCATCTGGCCCGAGCGGTACAACAACGATTTCTTCGGCAACTATGGCGCGCTGCTTGAGCACCGCGGCGAGCTCTTCCAGTTCGATCTCTTTCTCATGCGCGCGGATCGCGTCGACGAGCACTTCTGCCGCGCCCATCGCCTCGGCTGCACACCGGAACACGTGATCTTCGACAAGACCGGCGAGGTCGCCGCGCTGCTCGCGCGTGGGCCCGGGCTGGCATCCGCCGCTCCGCCGAATGTCGGCTACCTAATCGACACCTATTACTTCCACGCGCAGATGATCATCAAATACCTCCTGCGCCCCGATTTTCTGAAGATGGGCAAACTCCTGCGTGAACTCTACCACGCCCACGCCGAGGTGCTGCTCGCGGTGTATCGCCGCGCCGAGTGGGGCAGCCCGGAGACACGACTCGCGCTCGACGCGCCCGCCGAGCGGGTCGTGCACCTACGCGACTATCTCGCTCCAGCCGACGCAGCGATCGCGGCGCGCCAGCTCGTGCGAGCGTGCCGGAATTTCAGCGACGACGCCCGCGCCGCCTGCGCGGCCCGAGGCATCGCGTTTCCGGCGGAGCTGGAGTGCGCGGTGCAGGAATCCTTCGCGAGCCGTTGCGCGCCACTGCTGGGCGACGCGGCGGAGGGTTCTTCGGTCGACGTTGTGCGGGCGCCGGTCTTTGCTGAAACGAAACTCCCATGACACAATTCTCCCGTCGCGAAATGCTTCAGTGGGCCGGGCTTGGTGCCGGCCTGGCGCTGCTGCCGGCGCGGTTGGCCGCGCTGTCCGCACCCACTCCCGCCGCGCTCCCGCTGAACGCGGGCTTCTACCGTTTTCGCCTCGGCGCCTTCGAGGCGACGGCGTTCGTTACCGGTTTCATGGGCGCGGAACCGGGCCAGCCGTTCTATGCGCCGCAGGCGAGCGAAGCGGAGTTTGGTGCCGCAGTGGCCGCGGCCGCGGGCAGCAAAGGCCGAATGCACTTCAATGCGCTCCTGTTGCGGCGCGGTGCCGAGATCATCCTGATCGACGCCGGTCCCGGCGGAAAAGTGGCGGCCGACTGCGACCTCGTGGCGAATCTCGCGCGGCTCGGCGTGGCGCCGGCGGATGTGACACGTGTGGTGCTCACGCACGCGCATTTTGACCACTGCGGCGGGCTGCTCGATGGCGACGGCCGCGCGGTGTTCGCGCAGGCGGAACACTGCTGTCTCGCAGAGGAGATCGACTTCTGGACCGCGCCGCAGCCCGACCTCGCGAAGTTGCGGATGAATCCGGACTGGGTGCTCGGGCCCGCGCGGCGCGTTTTCGAGAAGATCGCGTTCACGCGCCTGCAAAACGGTGTGCCGCTGACCGAAGGCATCATGCCGCTCCTCTCGCCGGGGCACACGCCCGGGCACATGACGCTGCGGATCGAGTCGCAGGGCGACTCCCTTTACCACATGGCGGACCTCACGCATAACGCCCACGTGATGCTGCCGCATCCCGATTGGACGATCGGCTCGGATTGCGACGAGCCGCTCGCGGCGGCAACGCGGAAACGGGTCTTTGCCGAGTTGGCGGCGGACGGCACGCGCGTCTTCGGCAGCCACACGCCGTTTCCCGGGCTCGGGCGGATCGTCGCCCTCACAGGCGGCAACGAGCAGTACCGCTGGGTGCCGGAAGACTGGGCGCCGGTCGGGTAAGGCGGCGCGCCGCTCCTGCAATCGCCGCTCTCGCGAGCGGCGCCACGTCGCAAGTGACCCGGGCCAGCGGAGGGACGACATGGCCAAGCTCTCCTCCGCGCTATCTCCGCGCAGCGATAGTCCGGCCCTCGTCCCTCGACCGAAGCGTTATGTCTCAGCCCGCGAAGGCGGGGTCGAGCTCGAGGCGGAAGTACTCGCGGGCGTTGGCGAAGCAGATGTTGCGCACCATGCCGCCGACGAGCTCGCGGTCGTTGGGCAGCTCGCCCTTTTCCATTTCGGCGCCGAGGAGGTTGCAGAGCACGCGGCGGAAATACTCGTGGCGCGCGTAGCTGAGGAAGCTGCGCGAGTCGGTGAGCATGCCGACGAAACGGCCGAGCAGGCCGAGGTTCGAGAGCGCGCCGAGCTGCCACTCCATCGCCTCCTTCTGGTCAAGGAACCACCAGCCGCTGCCGTACTGGATCTTGCCGGGCACGGTGCCGTCCTGGAAGTTGCCGATCATCGTCGCGAAGGCGTAGTTGTCGGCCGGGTTCAGGTTGTAGAGCACGGTGCGCGGGAGTTCGTTCGACGAGTCGAGCGTGTTGAGGAAGCGCGAGAGGGCGACGGTCTGCGGGAAGTCGCCGATGGAATCGAAGCCGGTGTCGGGCCCGAGGGCGGTGAGCAGACGGGTGTTGTTGTTCCGCAGCGCGCCGAGGTGGAGCTGCTTCGTCCAGCCGCGTTTGGCGTCCCAGCGGCCGAACTCGAGCATCATGAACGAGGCGAACTTCGCGAACTGCTCGCGGGTGGCGGCCTTGCCGGCGCGCGCGGCGTCGAAGATCGCCCTGGCCTCGGCGGCGGTGCAGGGCTCGGCGAAGCACTGTTCCATGCCGTGGTCGGAGACGCGGGCGCCGACGGCGTGGAAGTCGGCGTGGCGCTGGTCGAGGGCGGCGAGGAAGTTGTCGAAGGAGTTGACGGGCATCCTGGCGGCGGCGGCGAGCTTCTCGAGCCAGGCGTTGAAGGCCGCGGGCGCGTCGACGATCAAGGCCTTGTCGGGCCGGAAGGTCGGATACACGCGGGTCTTGATGCCGAGCTTCTTGATCTGCTCGTGCTGCTCGAGCGAGTCGGCCGGGTCGTCGGTCGTGCAGATGACGGCGACTTTGTTGGCGGCGAGGATGTCGTGCACGCGCATCGTCGCGAGACGCTCGTTGGCGACCTGCCAGATGCGGTCGGCGGTCGCGGGGCTGATCAGGCAGTCGAGGCCGAAGGTGCGGGCGAGCTCGAGGTGCGACCAGTGGTAGAGCGGGTTGCGGAGTGTGTGCGGCACGGCGGCGCACCAGGCGTCGAACTTCTCGCGCGGGGTCGCGTTGCCGGTGGCGAAGCGCTCGGGCACGCCATTGCTGCGCATGGCGCGCCACTTGTAGTGATCGCCGCCGAGCCAGATCTCGGCGAGATCGGCGAAGCGGTGGTTCTCGAGGATGAGCTTCTGCGGGAGGTGGCAGTGGTAGTCGTAGATCGGCTCGTCCTTCGCGAAGGAATGGTAGAGATCGCGCGCGGCCTCCGTGTGGAGGAGAAAGTTGTCGTGGATGAACGGTTTCATTTCGGAAGTAGCGAGTAGCGGGTAGCGAGCAGCTCGTCGGAAAGTGTGGGCACGCTCGCTACTCGCTGCGGTCACTGGCTGATCGCATTGTAGAAGGCGTCGTAGGTCTGGTAGCCGTTGAGGAGCTCGCGGGCGGCGGCGCAGCGGGCGGCGGGCACGAGCTTGGTGTTTTCGGCGAGGAAAACGAGGTAGCTGGCGATGCCCTTGGCGAAGAGGAGCTGGGCCTCTGGGCTGATCGCGTAGAACCGCGCGCGCTGGCCGTAGCCGACGGGCGTGTGGTCGCCGAGGGCGGCCTTCTCCGCGCGGCCGCCGCCGGCGAGCACGTAGAGGAAGTTGTACTCGAAGACGAACATGTGGTTCGGGCTCACGGGGAGCGCCTCGAGGGCGGCGCGCGTCGCGGCGGCATCGGCGAAGACCTCGGTCGGTTTGCCGGAGGCGGCGAGCGCGGTGGTGATGAAGCTGCGCGCCATCTTCTGTTCGGTGGCGTCGGCGCTGAAGGCGCCGAGCAGCGCGAGCTCGAGGGTGAAACGGTACCAGTCGCGCCAGAGTGCCTGGTCGGCGGGATTCTGCGACGCGGCCACGGCGAGGCTCATCTCGTAGGTGTAACGGCCGCTGGTCTTGATCTCGAGGCGGCTGCCGGTGACCTCGCCCATGATCTGGTAGTTCTCGGCTGATTTTCCCGAGCCGGAGTGGAAGCCGATGCTGACGCCGAACTTCTCGCAGACGGCCCACTGCTTGGCGATGAGGGCGCGCAGGGCGGTGTTGTCCGGATACGGCATGTTCTTCTGGAAGCCGAAGGCGGGCGCGATGAAGTTCACCGGCATCTCGAGCGCCTCGCAGAACGCGAGCATAACGGCGGTCGTCTCCGGCGTTGTGAGGCCGGGGAGTTCGTCGATCGAGAGCTCGCGGAG
Source organism: Opitutaceae bacterium (assembly GCA_035299125.1). GTDB lineage: Bacteria > Verrucomicrobiota > Verrucomicrobiia > Opitutales > Opitutaceae > CAJCBL01. The sequence goes on along the minus strand of DATGXA010000150.1, from coordinate 25,040 downwards.
GTACTTGCGGCCGACCTCGGTGGTGAACGCGGCGGCGCGGGCGGCGGCGTACTTCGCGTCGCGTCGCTTCATCTTCTGCAGCGAGGGCCAGACGGTGCCGACGAGCTTGGCGAACGCCGCCTCGTCGAGCGAGAGGCCCGCGGCGGCGACGCGCGCGCGGACCTTCGCGAGGAGATCGGCGGGGACGTCGGCGGTGGTCGCGGGCTGGTTGAGCGCGAGCTCGGGCGAGAGGTCGAAGGTGATGTAGCTGGCGAGCAGGCAGCCGCGCACAAGTGCGTCCTCGCGGCTGTCGAACTTGCCACCGATGGGCTGGTGGTCGGCGTTGAAGCTCCAGGCGATGCGGCGGCGGTGGAAGCCGGTCTTGAGCTTGGAGAGCACGGAGCCGTGGCTCATGCCCTCGACGCTCTGGCCCTGGTGGCCCTCGGGGACCGCCGCGCCGATGAAGGGGAACGGCACGGTATCCAGTTTCCCGGCGAGCATGGCGTCGACGTCGTAGACGAGCTCGCGCGGGATGGAGTTCTGGTTGGCGGTGAGGCCAATCTCGAGCGCGCTCATCGCCCATTCGACGGCGGGCCAGTGGAGCGTGGTGAAACGCGCGCCGACGCCGAGCGTGCTGCGGCCGAGCTGCTCGTTGGCGGTCGGGAAGATGGTCGAATCGGCGTCGTGCTCCTGGATGAGATTCTTGAGCGCGAGGAGGTTCTCCCATGAGGCGGGGAAGATCGCGCGACCAGGGGAAAGCAGCACGCCGTCGTCGAGCACGTCGCTCGGGTCGGCGATCTTCTGCGCTTCGAGGCGCCAGGCGCAGTCGCCGGTGGCCTTGTCCTCGACGAGCGTCCAACGGCCGACCGCGGTGTCGAAGCCGGACTTGTCGTGGAAGCGCAGGCCGGCGGCGGTGGAGTCGAAGAACCTCTGTTGGAGAGCGGGCCAGTCGAGGCAGAAGTCGGGGCTGATGCAGGGGTTTTGCGCGATGCGGATATTGTGCGCGAGGAGGAAGGCGTTGATGGGCTTCATCGGGGTAAGGGGGCCTATAGGTCGGATAGTTGAAAGGGTCGGGTGGGAGAAAGAGGGCAACGCGGGTCCGGTGCGTTTCCGCGGGCTGGATTCCGATCTGCTCAGATCGTCATGGCGTGGTAGCCGCCGTCGACGACGAGCTCCTCGCCGGTGATGAACGATCCGGCGGCGTCGCTGGCGAGCAAGAGCGTGGCGCCGATGAGTTCGCGGGCCTCGCCGAAACGTTTCATCGGAGTGTGTCCCATGATGCTGGCGACGCGATCGGGCGTGAGCACCTTGCGGTTCTGCTCGGCGGGGAAGAAGCCGGGCACGAGGACGTTCACGCGCACCTTGTGCGGCGCCCACTCGCGGGCGAGGTTGAGCGAAAGGTTGTGCACGGCGCCCTTCGTCGCGGAGTAGGTGAAGACGCGGGAGAGCGGGACGACGCCGGACATGGAGCCGAGGTTGATGATCGAGCCGCCCTGGCCGCGCTCGACGAGGTATTTGCCGAAGACCTGGCAGCCGAGGAAAACGCCCTTGAGGTTCACGCGCACGATGCGGTCGAACTCCTCCTCGGTGATGTCGAAGAACGGCGTCGCGGAGTTCACGCCGGCGCCGTTGACGACGATGTCGATGCGTCCGGAACGTTTGATGACGGCGTCGCGCAACGCCTCGAGCTCGGCTTTGCTGGTGGCCTCGGCGGCGTGGAACCACGCCTTGCCGCCCGCGGCGGCGATCTTGTCGAGGCGGGCCTGGGCTTTCTCGACGTTGCGGCCGACGAGGACGACTTCGGCGCCCGCACCGGCGAGGCCTTCGGCCATGGCGCCGCAGAGTTCGCCTGTACCGCCGATGACGACGGCGACGCGGCCGGTGAGTCCGAAGACATTCGCGAGGTAGGTTTCAGGGTTCATAGAAAGAGAATTGGTCAGGGCGTTGGGCCGGGCGCAAGCCGCTCGGCTCGGTCGTTCACGGCGACGCGGCGGTCGCGCGTTCGGTCCCAGCGGGCGTATCGGCCTCGCCGGTGGCGGTGTTCAGCGCGGCGGGTACCTCGATGGCATCCGCGCACGGAAGACCGAGGCGGTGCAGTTCGGCGGCGGCGAGGGCGGCGACACGGCGCGCGCCTTCTTCGTTGAGGTGGGTGTTGTCGACCTTGCCTTCCGGTACGCCGGGGTGCTCGCCGGGCGCGTAGACGACGAAAAGTTTCTTCGAATCCTCGGGACCGAGTTCGAGGAGGAGCTGACGGGTGAGCGCCTCCAGTTCGAGCAACGGCACGTGCTCGGTCTCGGCCACCGCGCGCATCGCGGCGACGTACGGTCCGTGCATGTCGGGCAGGGTGCTGTCGTCGCTCCAAGTGCGGCGGACGATCGGAGTGGCGAGCGCGGGCAACGCGTCGCGCGCACGGATGTCGGCGACGAAGCGGCGCAGGTTCGCGGAGTACTCCGTATCCGGATCAGTGTGGCGCGTCGGGTCCTCCTTCTTCTCGTCGTTATGCGCGAACTCGACGACGACGACATCGCCGGCGTGGAGGCGGTCGAGGAGGCGTTGCCAGTGGCCGAGGGCGAGGAACGACTTCGTGCTGCGGCCGTTGGCGGCGTGGTTGACGAGGTGCCACGGTGCGCGGACCCACGGGCGGAGCGCCTGGCCCCAGCCGCGCTCGGGAAATGTGAGCACGGCCTTGTCGGCGGCGGTGGAATCGCCGGCGAGGTGGAGCGCCGGGCCGGGCGCGGGCATTTCGCGCCGGAGGTAGTCGGCCGTGGCGGCGACGACGCCGTCGAACCACGGCTCAAGCAGCCAGAACACGTGCGGAGTGTCGGGCACAGCGGCGACTTCACTCGCGATGCCGAGGGAGCGGAGTTGTTTCGCCGTCGCCTCGCGGCCGGGCAGGAGCGGTGCGGGCGCGGTGCTGTTGAGGAAGAAGGTCGGCGCACTGCCTCGCCCTATGTGGGTGAGCGGCGAGGCAGTGCGCCAGTTTTCCGTATGATCGGCGAACGGTCCGCCGAGAAAACGGGTGGGGGCGCTGGGCTTGGCGACCTGCTGCGCGACGAGCGCGGCATCGGTGAAATCGGCGAGGCCGTCGATATCGACGACGCATTGCACTTCGCTTGAGGCGGCGCGCTCGCCGACTTCGCCCTCGAGGGCGGCGACGCCGTTGGTCGCGCCGAGCAGGGCGGCGAGGTGGCCGCCGGCGGAACCGCCGACCGCGCCGATGCGCGCGGGGTCGATGCCGTGCTCGGCGGCGTGGGCGCGCAACCAGCGAACAGCGGCCTTGAGGTCGTGGAGCGCGGCGGGAAAACGGCCGGCTTCGCCAAGTCGATACGAAACGGGCACAGCCACGAAGCCGGCGGCGGCGAGGCGTTTCGCGAAGGGGCGCTCCATCGTGCGGTCGCCGGCATCCCAGCCGCCGCCGTGGATGACGAGAACGGCCGGCAGCGGCGCGGCGGCCGCCGGGCGGTAGAGGTCGAGCGCGAGCGGCCGGTCGGCGACGGTCGCGTAGGCGATGCCCTCGGCGGCGATCACACCGGCGGGCAAATCGTCCGACGGGAGAGCGGCGGCGGGATGCGTTTTCAGCGCGCCGGCGAGGGCGGATCCGCGCGTGAACTCGGCGGCGGGCGCGAGCGCGGCGACGGCGAGAGAGAGGATCGCGGTCGCAGCTGGTCGGGCGGTTTCTCCGAACGCACCGAGGACGCTGCGGAGAAGCGTCCCTACCTGCCGTGGCGTGTGCCCGAGGGAACGCATCACGGTTTCGCGGCCTTGGTGGCCTGTTGGGAGAGTTTCGCCTTCCAGCGCGGATAATCACGCGTCAGGAGTTCAGCGGGGTCGTCGAGGTACCAGCGGTAGCCGCCGCGGCGTTCGGGTTCCACCTCGGCGAGGCTGTAGCGGACGACGGTGTCGCGGCCACCGAAGATCGGGCGGTTGGTGCCGATCTCGTAGAAACGCGCCCAGAGCGGCGGGGCGTTCGGATCGGCGACGACGACGCGGTCGTGGCCGTGCGGGAGTTCGGGCGCGGGCGGGGTGTCGAGGCGGATGCCGGTGAGCTTTGCGGCTTCGAGCCAGGCGACGGCGCTCTCGACGGCGTCGACGATTTCCGGCGAAGGGTTTTTCACGCCCATGAGGAAGCGCACGATGCCGACCGTCTCGGCGCCGGAGAGGGACACGTGTTCGTAGGCGCGCGCAGGCACGGGCTCGAAGGTGATCTCGTCGTGCTGCGCACACCAGGCGGTCTTCCGGCCGGCGACGACGATCTGGCAGCGCAGGATGCAGGCGATGCCGTTGTCGACGGCGGCGGCGGCGCGGGCGCGCAGTGTGGGGTCGATCCATGCGAACGGTTCCTTGCCGGCGGCCACATCGCGGAGCAGACGGAGCACGTTCACCATCGCGTCGTCGTTGAAGGTGATGTGCGTGTAGTAGCCGGGGCGGAGCGGGTAGTACTGGGGCCAACCGCCATTGGTGTACTGGGCTTTCAGGAGGTACTCGAGGCCGCGGACGGCGGCGGTGCGGTTGAGCTCGAGGTCGGGCCCGGCGTGGTTGGCGACCGCGGCGAGAAAGCGGATCTGCGTGTAGGTGGCGCCGTTGTCGATGGTGGGCGCGCGGTGGTCGCGGTCGGTCTCGGCGAGAAACGCGGCCGTGGGCGGCGCGGTCATGTCGCGGTTTTTGGGCCAGCCGCCGGACTCGGTCTGGTATTGGCGGATCGATGCCGCGATGGCGCGCGCCTCGTCGGTGGCGTACCAAACCGCGGGCTGGCGGTTGATCTCCTGCCACGTGACGGCGGCGGACAGCGAGCCGGCTGCCAACGCCGCCCAGAGAGCGATCAGAATGCGAGGCGACATGGGCGGCGCGGCGTGGGGACGGTGCGACTCAAAGATCGGTGATCGGCTGATGCCTCGGCACGAGCGTCTTCATGATCGTCCAGCCGATGAGGTAGGCCACGGCGCAGATGGAGAAGACGATGAAATAGCCGGACTCGCGGCCGTGGAAGCCCATGAACGTCATCTGGGTCTCGCCGGCGTAGTCGAAGAGTTTGCCGGCGCCCTTGTTGATGATGAAGGAGCCGACGCCGCCGGCCATGCCGCCGATGCCGGTGATCGTGGCGATCGCCTTCTTCGGGAACATGTCGCCGATCGTCGAGAAGAGGTTGGCCGACCAGGCCTGATGCGCGGCGCCGGCGATGCCGATGATGATGACCGGCAGCCAGAAGGTGTACTTGCCCAGCGGTTGCGCGAAGAGGGCGAGGAGCGGGAAGAACGCGAAGATGAGCATGGCCTTCATGCGGCCGGCGTAGGGCTCCATGCCCTTCTTGCCGACGAAGTAGGACGGGAGCCAACCGCCGATGATCGAGAGCATCGTGATGGAGTAGAGGACGAAGATGCCGAGTTTGCCGGCGGCGTCGGAGGACTTGATGCCGTAGACGGAGCTGAGATAGGCGGGTGTCCAGAAGAGGTAGAACCACCACACGCCGTCGGTCATGAACTTGCCGGCGGCGAACGCCCACGTCTGCTTGTACTTCAGGCAGGCGGCGAAGGACATCTTGGTTGCGTGTGAAGTGTTGCCTGAGGCGGCCTGCACGGCGGCGTCGGCCGCGTGGTCCTGCTGGATGTACTCGAGCTCGGCGGCATTCACGTGGGGATTCTGGTCGGGCTTGCGGTACATGAACTGCCAGAAGCCCATCCAGAGGAAGCCGAGGGCGCCGATGATGATGAACGCGGCCTCCCAGCCCCACGCCTTGGCGATGGGCGGGATGACGACGGGTGCGGCGAGCGCGCCCACGGTGGCGCCGGCGTTGAAGATGCTCGTCGAGTACGCGCGATCCTTCTTCGGGAAGTATTCGGCGGTGGCCTTGATGGCGGCGGGGAAGTTGCCGGCTTCACCGAGCGCGAGGACGAAGCGGGCGAAGATGAACAACGAGACGCTCACGGAGGCGATCCGCGCGGCGACATCGACCGCGGTGATCGCGCCGATGAGCTGGCGGGCGTGCTCGAAGCCGACCAACCAGTTGCCTGTGAGGATGCCGGAAGTGGCGATGCCGCAGAACGCGTGGAGGCATGCGCCGACCGACCACACGCCGATCGCCCACATGAAGCCGCGCTTCGTATCCATCCAGTCGACGAAGCGGCCCGCGCACAGCATGCTGATCGCGTAGAAAATGGAGAACAGACCGGTGATGGTGCCATAGTCGTTGTCGGTCCAGTGGAACTCGGGGACGATGAAGTCCTTCCACGTGAGCGACAGCACCTGCCGGTCGAGGTAGTTGATCGTGGTGGCGAAGAACAGCAGGGAGCAGATCCACCAACGGTAGTTGGTCGGCGCAGCGTTGCTCGTTTTCATGGGGCGATGGGTGCCGGGCGGGTTGTCGGTCTCGGGGGTCATGGGGCGGGGGACGGGACGGTGTTGAGGGATTTGGGCTTCTTGGCCGGCTCGATCGTGACGTTGCGGAAGGAGATTTCGCCGGCGCCATGGACGACCTCGGCGGTTTCCACTCCGCGGAACGTGCAATCGCGGAAACGGATGCCGTCGATCGTCGCGCCGGGGAAGCCGAGAACGTAGAGCACGCGCGGACTCGAGGCGGAGCGAACGTCCTGCAGGTGCACGTTGCGCACGGTCGGCAGGAAATCGCCCTTCGCGCCCTCCTCGTAGAGCAGGTCGATCGTGAGCACGGCCTCGGCGACGCGGCCGATCTCGACGCGGCGCATGAAGACGTTCTCGAGCACACCGCCGCGCACGGCGTTGGTCTTGAAACGTAGCGCGCGGTCGAGGTTGGGGCTGTCCATCCGGCAGTCCTCGACGAAGACGTTGCGGATGCTGCCGCTGCACTCGGAGCCGAGCACGACGCCGCCGTGGCCGTCCTTCATTTCACAGCGGCGGATGATGACGTTCTCGGTGGGCACGCCGATGCGGCGGCCGTCGTTGTTGCGGCCGGATTTGATGGCGATGCAGTCGTCGCCGGTGTCGAACACGCAGTCCTCGATGAGGACATCGCGACAGGACTCGGGATCGCAGCCGTCGTTGTTGGGGCCGTGGGTGGAGATTTTCACGCCGCGCACGGTGACGTTAGTGCAGAGCACCGGATGGAGTTCCCACATCGGCGAACGGAGAATCGTGACGCCTTCGATCAGCACGTTGGCGCAGCGGTACGGCTGGATGAACATCGGCCGGAGGAAGTCGCCGGCGCCGAAGCGACGTTGCTCGACGGGTACGCCGGTCTCGCCCATCTCGAGGAGGCGGTTGCGCGCGGCGAGCTGCTTGACGGGGCGTTGGCGCTTGTCGTTCCAGGCCCACCAAGTCTCGAAGGTCGCGCCGCCGTCGAGCGTGCCCTCGCCGGTGACGGCGATGTCGGTCTGCTCGAGCGCGTAGATGAGTGGCGAGTAGTTGAAGCACTCGACACCTTCCCAGCGCGTGAACACCGCGGGCAGATAGGCGGCGGGATCGGTGCTGAAACGGAGCGTGGCGCCCTTCGTGACGTGGAGGTTCACGTGGCTGAGCAGGTGGATCGCACCGGTGGTCCACTCGCCGGCGGGCACAACGACTCGCCCGCCACCGGCTTTGCTGCACGCGGCGATGGCGGCGCGGAGCGCCGCGGTGGCGTCGGCGCCGGGCTTGGCGCCGAAGGCGGTGATCGCGAAATCGCGGGCGGGAAACGTGGGCGCCTTGATCCGCGCGAGGATCGCCGCGGCGTCGTCCCAGCCGCGGACGACGGCGGGCGTGGCGGTTTGGGCGGAGAGGAGTTGTTCGACTTCGAGACCGGCGAGGATGAACGGACCGACTCCCTTGAGGTCGTTGTCGATGATCGGCTCGCTCACGTAGTACTCGAAACTGCCGTCGCGCGCGCGGCCGGCGGAGTTGGTGTAGCCGAGGCCGGCGACGGAGCAGCAGCGGGTGAGGCTCACGTGGCCGTCGGCGCCGGTGCGGACGAACTCGCGGATGAGCGCCTCGTAGCCGCGGCGGACGGCGGGGAGATATTTCTCGCGCGGGAGGTAGCCGCGGTTGATCGCCTTCGCCAGCGAGTAGACGAACATGCTCGAGGCGGTGGCCTCGAGGTAGTTGCCCGGCCGATCGCCATGGTCGACGACCTGCCACCACGCGCCGCTCTTCGGATCCTGCCAGCGCACGATGCCGTCGGCGACGCGGCGGAGCACGGCGTTGATGTCCTCGAGCTCGTGCTGGGTGGGCGGGAGGTAGTCGAGCACATCGACGATGGCCATCGCGTACCAGCCGATGGAGCGTCCCCAGAAATTGGGGGAGAGGCCGGTGGCCTTGTCGGCCCAGTCCTGTTTCCGCGCTTCGTCCCAGGCGTGGTAATAAAGACCGGTTTTCGGGTCGTGGAGGTGTTTGTCGACGAGCAGAATCTGGTTGGCGACATCGTCGAAGGCGGCGGGCTCGGCGAACGCCTTTCCGTACGCGGCGAGGAACGGCGAGCCCATGTAGAGGCCGTCGAGCCACATTTGCTGCGGGTAACGCAGCTTGTGCCAGAAACCGCCCTCGCTCGTGCGCGGCTGTTTGGCGAGCTGGTTGCGGAGCGTGGCGAGCGCGGTGCGGTAGCGCGGCTCGGGCTGCCGCTCGTACACACCGAGAAGCGCGCGGCCGGGCGTGACCATGTCGATGTTGAAGTCGTCGAAGCGGTAGGTCGCGATCGCGCCATCGGCGCCGATGTAGGTCGTCACTATCCGGTCGCCGGCATCGCGCAACGCGGTGTCGCCGGTGTGCGCCGCGAGTTGCTGGAGCGAGAACGCGAAGAGGCCGGCGGTGTAGTCCCACTTGGACTTGGGCGTGGCGCCGGACTCGAGCGCACCCGCTTGGCGCGCGAGCTCCGATTGCGCGAGCCGCGTGGACCACTCGACGGGCGTGGCGCCAGCGAACTGCTCGACGGGCTCGGCGGCCGGCGCAGCGAGGGAGAGCAGCGCAAATGCCGCGAGGGGAAGGAGGCGATGCGGGCGGATCATGGCTGGGATGAGACGGACTCGATAGCGGAGACGGGGTTCCAGTCGCCAAGGACGGCGGTGCGCGCAAACTCCGCGGGCGCCGGCTCGGCGGAGAAGATGGCCCAGGCGACACGCGCGGGATTCGCGGCGCCGGGGCCGCGACTCTGGTACTCGGCGAAACGGATGAGCGGCGGCTCGACGCGCCATTCCTTCCACCCCTCGGGCTTCACGCCCGCGCCGAGCTCGCAGCGGATGAAGACGGCCTGCGAGGATTCCTTCCATGGGCGGCCGAGATAGGTTGCCGGGTTACCCCAGGGAAACGTCACGCGGCAATCGGTGAACACGAACCCGGTGCGGCCGGCCGGCGTGGCGGGTGCGGTGATGTAGCCTTGGTCGCGGCAGTGGATCTCGCAGCGGTCGAAAAACGTCGTCGCGCCGCCGTAGATGAAGTCGACGTGTCCCGAGATGTAACACTGCTCGAAGAGCTGGCGGCCGGTTTCCAGCCGTATCGTGTCCTGCCAGCCGAGGATGCGGCAGCGGCGGAAAACGACGCGGTCGGCTTCCACCGAGCAAGCCTGCGCCTGCATGCCTTTGCCGAAGGTGTTTTCGAGCGTGAGGTTTTCGATCAACGCATCGTGCGCGGCGGGCGTGAGCAGAAGGGCGGAAGCGCCGCGCCACGTGATTTCCTGGCCGTCGGCGCCGGGGATGGCTTGGCCGAGGTTGTAGGTGAGGAGTGAATCCGGACCGGAGCCGCGCAACGTGACGAACGGCTTGTTGAGCACGGTGTGGCCGAAGAACGCGCCCGGTTGGAGCAGAATGAGCTTCGGCGCGGCGTTGTCGGCTGGAACGGCGTCGATCGCCTCCTGTACCGTGCGGCAGTCGGCGCCCTCGGCGGGGCCGACGATGCGGAACGGCTTCTCGTCGGCGCGCGCGGTGGACAGCAGCGCGAGGCCAAGGCCGAGGGCGGCGACGAGTTTGGCGGTTGCGGGCATCACTTGCGGGCTTCGGTGGTGAGCTTGAGCGGCGCACGGACACGGGCGGCGCAGGCGGCGACGTAGTCGAGCCACGCCTGGCGTGTCGGGAATTCACCGGCACGCGACCAGCCGGCGCCGGCGTAGTAGACGAGCGGCACGCCGGCCTTGGCCTTGGCGAGCACGAGCTGGTTGCGGTCGTCCTCGGCGAAACCGGCGAACGCTTCGGGCAGGACCACGGCGGTGCCGAGCTCGCCGTTCGACTTCTGCACGATCCATTGGGTGATCGAGCCGTCGGCGGCGTTTTGCGCGAACTCGATGCGGGGGTCCTGGTTCTTGTCGGACGGCGTTTTGTTGAGCCCGAGGCCGACGGTGAACTCGGCGGTGCGGCTGGTGAACGTGCTCTCGATGCGGTCGAGGTTGTGGCCGGCATCGACGATGAAGCGCTTGGTCTCGGCGACGAAGACGCCGTTGGCGGCCCACGTTTCGTAGGTGAGCTCGAAGATCGCGCGGACGGGGCCGTTGGCGAGCACGCGCCAGCTTTTGAAGTTGCCGCTCACGTGGAGGCGGGCGCCGTCCCAGATGCCGGTACCGCCGCAGCCGCGCGACGGGCCGACGTTGTACAGGTCCATGCCCTCGCCCTCGTCCTTGTGGTAGTGATCGTGCCCTTTGTTGTACCAGCGGTCGACGATGGGGTAGCTAACGCGTTTGCACCAGAGGTCGAGGCCGCTGGTGACGAGCACCTCCTTGTTCGAGCCGGGCTCGGCCGGGGCGGCGAGCGCGGGACCGTAGGTGCGGTGGGCGAGCTTGTCGTTTTCCCATGCGAAGTCGTCGAGGCGCTCGGGGACGATGCGCGCGAACGCTTTGGTTGGGAAGGGCGGCGCAACCTCGGCGGTCTTCTCGACGGTGAACGTGGCGGACTTCTCGCCAGCGGCGAAGTCGTATTGGAAGATTAACTCGCCGTAGGCGACGCCCTTGTTCTCCGGATCCTTCGCGAGCGGCGCGACGTTCGTCACCTGGTAGGGGAGCGCGTGGCCGGCGGCGTCCTTCACGACGAGTTTCTGGAGCAGCGCGCCGGGCAGGGCTGCGGCGACCTCGCTCCACGGCACGACGATCGTCTCGGCGGGTCGGGCGATCTCGAGCGAGTGGCTGGCGGTGACGAGGAGTTGCTCGGCGGCGGAGGCGAGCGGGGCGAGCAGGGCGGCCGCGAGAAGGGGAGTCAGGCGGAGGAGTGACATGGCGGGGCGGGTTCGGATCGCTGCTCTCGCGAGCAGCGCGACAGGGGAAGCGAAGCGGGAGACGGCGGCGATCCGGCGGGGAGTTTGACCGAGAGCGCCGCGGTCGCGAGCGGCGCCACACGGAAGGCGTCAGCGGGCGAGCCAGCCGCCGTCGACGGCAAGGGTGTAGCCGTTGACGTAGTCGGAGGCGGAGGAGGCGAGGAAGACGACGGCACCCCGCAGGTCGTCGGGCGTGCCCCAGCGGCCGGCGGGGATGCGCTCGAGGATGGCGGAGGAACGTTTCGAGTCGGCGCGGAGCGGGGCGGTGTTGTCGGTCGCCATGTAGCCGGGGGCGATGGCGTTGCAGTTGATGCCCTTGCCGGCGAGCTCGTTGGCGATGAGGCGGGTGAGGCCCTGCACGGCGCTCTTGGAGGCGGTGTATGAGGGAACCCGGATACCGCCCTGGAAGGAGAGCATCGAGGCGATGTTGATGATCTTCGCGGTGGCGTTGCGGGCGAGGACGTCGCGCACGAACGCCTGGCTGAGGAAAAAGACGGCGTCGATGTTGATGCCCATCACGTCGTCCCAGTCTTTCTCGGAGAACTTCACGAAGTCCTCGCGGCGGATGATGCCGGCGCAGTTCACGAGGATGTCGAGCGAGGCGAAGTGTTTGCGGGCCTCGGCGACGACCTGCGGGATGGCGGCGCGATCGCCGAGGTTGCCGGTGAGGGCGACGGCTTTGCGGCCGAAGGCCTGTACTTGTTTCACCGTGTCGTCGGCCGGAAGGATGTCGACGGCGACGATGTCGGCGCCGGCTTCGGCGAGCGCGAGGGCCATGCCCTGGCCGAGGCCGCGGGCGGCGCCGGTGACGACGGCCACTTTGCCGTCGAGTTTGAAGGAATCGAGAATGGAGCTCATGGAGAATCTGGCGGGGTGGAAAATGGCGTGCGGCGGTGGTGGGCGAGGGTGCGAGTGCAGCAGCGACGCGGGTGGTTGTCGCGGGAGGCGTTGGTCACTTCGTTGCCTTGGGCGATCTTTGGTCAGCGCAGGCTCGCGAGGGGTGCGGGATCCATGTCGGCGTAGTCGCGGTTTTCGCCGCCCATGCCCCACACAAAGGTGTACGCGGCGGTGCCGACGCCACAGTGGATCGACCATGGCGGCGAGAGCACGACATCGAAGTTGCGCATGACGAGGTGACGCGTGGCCTGCGGCTGACCCATGAAGTGGAAAACGGCCTGGTCGGCCGGGAGGTCGAAGTAGAGATAGACCTCGGAGCGGCGCGAGTGGGTGTGCGGCGGCATGGTGTTCCACACGCTGCCGGTCTCCATCCGCGTGAAGCCCATGACGACCTGGCAGGTGTCGACGGCGGCGGCGTGGATCGCCTTGTAGATCGTGCGCTCGTTGGCGTTTTCGCGGGAACCGAGCTTGGTGGGCGTCATCGTCGCGAACGGCACGAGCTTGGTCGGGTACGCGGTGTGCGCGGAGTAGGAGAGCAGGTAGAAACGCGCGGGATCGGCGGCGGAGGCGGAGGAGAACACGACCTCCTTGGCGCCGCGGCCGAGGTAGAGCGCGTCGCATTTGGAAAGCGGGTACTCGGTGCCGTCGACGCGGATGATGCCGGTGCCGCCGAGGTTGAGCACGCCGGCTTCGCGGCGCTCGAGGAAGAAGGTGGCGCGGAGTTCGGCGGGATTGGAAAGCGCGAGCGGGGCGCCAGTCGGCACGATGCCGCCGACGATGGTGCGGTCGGTCTCCCACCAGCGGAGCTTGAGTTCGCCGGGTTGGAAGAGGCCGGTCACGAGGAACTGCTGGCGCAACTCCTCGGGCGGCAGCGCGGCGGCGATCCGGGCGAATGGGTTTTCGGGAATGTTCATGGAGAGTAGGCGGCGAAGCTGACGATTTGCAGAAGGAAGCGGAGCGACGAGGGGCGAGGCCGGGCTGCGCTTTCGTCTGAAAACCGAGGGGAGGAATAGTCGAAAAAACGGCCCGGGGCTATTCGGCCCCGGGCCGCGGAGACAGGCGGATGATCAGAAGGTGCCGCGGATGCCGAAGGTGTAGTACGGCTCACCGAATTCGCCGTAGCGCATCGGGAGGCGGATGGATTCCTTTTCCTTCGTGTAGCCTTGGAAGAACTCGTCGCGGCCGGTGTTGAAGATGTTCCGGGCGAGGACGTAGATCGAGAGGTACTTGTTCAGGCTGAACTCGATCTTGGCGTCGGTGGTCCACTTCTCGTCCTTCATGCGGAGGAGGCGGTTGTCGCCGGTGCCGCTGAAGTAGGAGGTGTTCACGAAGCCGCCGTAGAGCGCCTCATCCACCCAGTTGTTGGTGACGGTCGCGTTGAAGCGGCCGAGGCGGTAGCCGACGATGAGGTTGAACGTCTGCGGCGAGACGGCGCGGAGGGCCGAGTACTCGGTGTCGAGGTCGGAGGAGCTGACGTCGGTGTACGAGTAGTTCGCTTGGATGTTCAGGCCCTTGAAGGGCTTCGGCAGGAACGTGAAGTTCTGCGCATAGCTGAGCTCGAAGCCCTGGTAGGTGGCGGAGGAGCCGTTCACCGTGATGGCGCCGGTGTTGAAGTCGGCGCGGTCGACGCCGAGGAGCGCGGCGGCGGCGGTGAGCTCGTCGGCGGTCATCGAGCGCGAGGAGATGAAGTTCTCGAGCTTCTTGTGGAAGAGCGAGACGCCCACGACACCGGTGCTGCCGATGTAGTAGTCGGCCCCGAGGTCGAAGTTCGTCGCGTGGTACGGCTTCAGGTCGGGATCGGCCATGGTGATCGAGCCGTCGCCGCCGGTCGCGGTCTCCTGCTGCACGGAGGTCACGAGGTCGGTGTAGTCGGGGTGGCCGACGGTGCGGGAGGCGCCACCGCGGATGACGAGCCACTTGCGGGGGCTGTACTTGAGCGAGAGCGACGGGTACCAGTTGTCGTACTTGAGGTGCGTCGCGCCGGCGTTCACGCGGGAGCCGGAGAGGCGGTTGGTGAACGCATCCAGCTTGCGACGTTCCCAACGAATGCCGCCGACGAGGAGGAGGTCGGGCGTGGCGTTGACGTCGAAACGGGCGTAGCCGGCGACATTGTTTTCCTCGAAGCGGTATTGGTCGAAGTTGTTGAACTCGAGTCCGCGGGTTTCGTTGGCGCTCCACAGCGAGTACGGATCGATGGCCTGGAGCGAGCCGAAGCCGAACGCGACATCGTCGTTGTAGTAGCCGTCGGCGAGGGCGCGGAGCGCGTCGCCGGTGAGCGTGGTCGTGCCGCTGGTGGAGCCGCGGAAGTCGGGCTTGTAGATGCTGCGGTAGACATCGTCGTACGCGAAGCCGACATCGAGCTTCACCGGGACTGCGCCGTCGAGGAGCTGGCGGACGTAGTTGCCGTTGATGCCGTCCTTGATGTCGCGGGCGCGCCACGGGCGGGACTGCAAGGCGGTGCCGGAGTTGACGTAGCTGTAGTTGCCGAGGTCGCGGAGGAAGTCGACGGAGGTCGTGGTGGTGCCCTTGGAGAGGAACACGGCGGGCGCGGAGGTCAGGTCGTAGATGCCGGCGAGCTTGACGGAGTTGAAGACCGCGCTGGAGGCCGAGTAGGTGTAGGTGGCGTTGCCGGAGATGTAGCCGAAGTCGGTGTCGCCATATTTGCCGTCGGCGAGCGACCAATACGGCGTGATCCGCAGGACGGAGTCGTCGCCGAACTTGTGCTCGAACGTGCTGTTGAAGTGCCAGGTGTCGCCGTACTTCCGGCGCTGCAGGATCGCGTTCTGGATGTTGCGCGTGCCGGAGGTGCCGGAGGTGACGACGCCATCGGTGATCGTCGCGTTCGAGCCGAGGTTGAACCGGATGTAGCGCTGGGTGAACAGCAGGTCGTAGTTGTTCCAGCTGCCGGCGAAGAAGATCTTCGTGTTCTCGGTGAAGCGGACGTCGATCTTCGCGGCGAGTGACTCGCGGTGCGTGAGCTTCTGCTCATCGGCGACATCGTACTGGGTGAGCGTCGCGGCGGTGCCGGAGAGCGTCCAGTTCTCGATGGTGCGGGGGGCGTCGTCGTACTTGTCGGAGTAGCGGTAGTTGATGTTGATGCCGACCTTGTCGGTGATCTTGCGGGCGACGTTCACCTCGAGGTTCGGGCGCACGGTGGTCTCCTTCTTGTGGCCCCAGACGCCGCCGGTCTTGGAGAAGAGCTTGTAGTTGCTGCTCGGACCGCCGAAGGAGAGGTCGTAGGAGATGCGCTGGACGTCGTCGTTGTCGAAGGCGCTCTTGGTGACGAAATTCACGAAGCCGCCGGTGGCGCTGGCGGAGATGTCCGGCGTGACGGTCTTGAACAGTTCGGTGGTCTCGACGTTGTTCATCGCGATCTGCTCGAACTCGAAGCGGCGTGTGAGATCGACCGAGGAGGCGCCGGCCATCGGGGTGCCGTCGACAGCGACAATGGTGAACGCCGTGGAGAGGCCGCGCAGGGAGACGCCGCGCGCGTCGTTCACGTTGTAGTCGATCGAGACGCCGGGGAGGAACTTCAGGTACTCGCCAACATTGCCCTCGCTGATCGGGCCGAACTGGTCGGCCGCGGCGACGAGTTTCGTCTGCACGGAGACCTTCTGGAGGACGACGGCCTGCGCCATGCCTTCGCGGGTGCCGGTGACGGTGAAGTCCTCGAGGCGGATGATCTCGGGGTTGAGCTTCACGTCGGCGCGGACGGTCTCGCCGGAGGCGACGGTGACGGCGACCTTCTTCTCCTCCATGCCAAGGTAGTTCACGATGAGCGTCTGCTCGCCGGTGGGGACACCGGAGAACGAGAACGAGCCGTCGCGGTTGGCCGTGGTTTTCAGGCTGGTGCCCACGACGATGATTTCGGCGCCTTCAAGGTACTTCTCGGTGCCGGCGTCGGCCACGCGGCCGGCGACCGTGCCGGTGCCCTGGGTGGCGGCGGCGGGGGCGGGTTGCTGGGCGCTGAGGGTGCTCGGTGCTGCCACAGCCGCGAGTGCGCCGATCAGGACAGCGGAGGGGAGGGCGGACAAGCGGCGGGTGCCGCGGGTCGAGGCGGCGCGTACGGTGCGCGGGCCGGATCTACGGGGGGTGTTCATCGTAGGGTCTGACTGGGGGTTGGGTTGTGTTCGGAGTCGGGGTACGCCGGTTTTGGGGAACAGGCGTCTTTCCGGTGAAACCGCCATGGGGTGGCGATTTCACTAATGAACTTGCATTTCAAGGGTGAACATTGCAGTCTCCGCCGCAATCCCAAAAATCGCATTCCGGATCCTAGGCCTCCGCCTGTAAGGTCGCCCGTCGCCCATGCCCAACGCCTCCTCTACTCGCGCCCGGCCGCGCCAGGCCGCCTCCGCTCCGGACGAGCGCTACGTCATTCCCAACCTCCGCAACGCCTGCCGCATCCTCAAGCTCCTCGGCAAGCACCCCGACGGCCTGAAAGCCGCCGACCTTGCACGCGAGCTCGGCATCCCGGTCACGACGACATTGCGGATCATGACGACGCTCCACCTCGAGGGGCTCGCCCGCAAGAACGAGGGCCGTTACGAGCTCGGCCCCGTCCTCATCCAGCTCGGCACCGCCGCGATGGCCGGCGCCGAGATCCGCGAACTCGCGCAACCCGTCCTCCAGCGCCTCACCGCTGCCACCGCCGAGACGTTCCACCTCGCGATTCCCTGCGACGACCGTTCGCTCATCGTCGCCGTGCAGGACAGCCCGCACCCGTTGCGCGCCGCCTCCCGGCCGGGTTATCTCGCCGAGCTGCACTGCTCCTCCACGGGCAAGGTCTTCCTCGCGTTCCTGCACCGCGAGCGTTTCGCCGAGGTCGCGCCGGCGTCGTCGTTGGTGGCACGCACCGCGCACACGATCACCACGGTGGCGAAACTCCGACGCGAGACCGAGCTCACCCGCGAGCGTGGCTTCAGCCTCGACAACGAGGAATACCACACTGGCGTGCGTTGTCTGGCGGCTCCGGTATTCGGCCCCGATGGACTGGTCGTCGCCGCGATCGGCATCACTGCCTCCATCGTGCGTTTCACGCCGGCCCGCGTCGCCGAGATGGCGGAGAAAGTCCAAGCCGCCGCCGCCGAGCTCTCCGAACTGCTCGGCCATAGTATGTCACCAATGTGAACGCCGTCCCGGTTGAACCGGCGCCGGCTACTCGTTCCCTGTCCACTTCCCGAAAATCCCAACCCGAAACCACACGTGAACAACGGTCTCTCCATTCCCGCCACTGGCGCCCTTGATTTCCTCTCGCTCGGCGCCCTCGTCCATCGCCTCGACCCCGGCGTGATCCCCTTCCGCAAGGCCAACCACTGCGACATCCACGTCAGCGGCGGCGAGTTCAACGTCTCGGCCAATCTCTCCGACTGCTTCCGCCTGAAGACCGGCGTCGCGTCCGCGATGGTCGACTACCCGATCGGCGACCTGATCGCCGAGCGCGTGCGCGCGATGGGCGTCCAGCCCTTCTACAAGAAGTTCAAGCACGACGGCGTGCGCGGCCCCAACATGGCGACCGTCTACTCCGACCGCGGCCAGGGCGTGCGCGCCCCTGTTGTGTTCTACAACCGCTCCAACGAGGCCGCCGGCCAGCTCAAGAAGGGCGACTTCGACTGGGCGCAGATCTTCGGCGCCGGCGTGCGCTGGTTCCACAGCGGCGGCATCTTCGCCGCGCTCTCCGAGACCACGGGCGAGCTCATCGTCGAGGCCATGCAGGCCGCGAAGAAGGCCGGCGCCGTCACGTCGTTCGACCTCAACTACCGCCAGAAGCTCTGGGACATCTGGGGCGGCCAGTCCAAGGCGCTCGATGTGCTCGGCCGCATCGTGCAGCACGTCGACGTGCTCGTCGGCAACGAAGAGGATCTCCAGAAGGGCCTCGGCATCGAGGGGCAGGATGTCGAGTCGAAGTCGAAGCTCGATCCGACCGCCTTTTACGCCGTGATCGAGAAGGCCGTGAAGAAGTTCCCCAACGTGAAGGCCGTCGCGACCACGTTGCGCGAAGTGCACTCCACCAACCGCCACACCTGGGGCGCCGTCGCCTGGATCAACGGGAAGACCTTCCAGTCGCCGATGTGCGAGCTCGACGTCATCGACCGCGTCGGCGGCGGCGACGGCTACGCGGCCGGCTTCATCTACGGCCTGCTCAGCGGCTGCTCCGAGCAGGAAGCCGTCAATCTCGGCTGGGCCCACGGCGCGCTGCTGACGACCTTCCCCGGCGACACGACGATGGCGACCGTCGAGCAGGTCAAAGCCTTCGCCAAGGGCGGCAGCGCGCGGATTCAGAGGTAGTAGCGAGTAGTGAGTAGCGGGTAGCGAGCATTCGGAGAACAATCCCGGATCTCGCTGCCTGCTCCACCCGTCGGTCGTCATATCACCCGCGAAGTGAAGCTACTCCCATTAGCTCTTGGTATCCTCCTTTCGGTTCAGGCCTGGGCTACTGAGCCGAGATGGGTCATCATGCCCGATGTCCAGTTCAGGGCATCCGGGCCTGAGAGACGGTTATGGATGCCCTTGCCGGAGCAGGTCCCTGATTTTGACACCGCGGTTCGTTCCTACGTCGAGCAACAGGCCAAGGAAGCAAAGCACGATCTGCACAAGCGTCAGTTCGCATACATCCTTTCGCACTGGGATTCCTATGCGTGTCAGGTAACCGGCGAGATCAGCGAACAGACACAGGTCGTTGTTTTGAGCTTCTTTCCTCGCGTCTACTGCGCTCAAGACGGCTTCGACTGGCGAACGACGAAGGTTAGCGTGAAAGGCGGAGGCGCCTCGTTCTTCTACGTAAGCTACGATCCTTCCGGGAAGGTATTCCGGAGCATCTGGATTAATTCTCCGAAGTAATCGCCCTCCGTTCCCCGTTTCCTGATTTCCACATAACTTCTCTGCGGTTCGGCCTCCGTCCTCTTCGTTACCTTCTGTCGTCCGTCGCCCGTCTTCCGCCCATTCCGCAATCCGAAATCCGCATTCCGCAATTCTTCCGTCATGCTCCTCTACGCCCGTGGTTCCGTCTCCACCGCCTTCACACCGGCCGATCTCCGCGCCGCTCTGCATGAGGCGCTCGCCAAGCTCGGCGCGCGCAAGCGTGTGCTCGCCATCCCGCCCGACTTCACACGCTTCCACTCCCGCGCGGGCGAGCTCACGCGCTATGCCTACGACTTCTACGGCGCGCAGCTCACCGACATCCTCCCGGCGCTCGGCACGCACTCGCCGATGACGTCCGAGCAGATCCACGAGATGTTCCCCGGCGTGCCGGAGTCGCTGTTTCGCGTCCACAATTGGCGCACGGGCATCACGACTGTCGGCACCGTGCCGGCGGAGTTCGTGAAGGAAGTCTCAGGCGGCGCCGTCGATTTTCCGTGGCCCGCGCAGGTCGCCAACCTACTAGCCACCGGCGGCCACGATCTCGTGCTCTCCATCGGGCAGGTCGTGCCGCACGAGGTCGTCGGCATGGCGAACTACAACAAGAATATCTTCGTCGGCACTGGCGGCCAGGAAGGCATCAACAAGAGCCACTTCGTCGGCGCCGCCTACGGCATGGAGCGCATGATGGGCCGGGCCGACACGCCCGTGCGCCAGATTCTCAACTACGCGGGCGAGCACTTCACGAAGCACTTGCCGATCGTCTACGTGCACACCGTCGTCGGCCGCGATGCCACCGACGGCCTGCTGAAGGTCCGCGGTCTCTACGTCGGCGACGACCACGAGGTGTTCAACCAGGCCGCGAAGCTCTCGCTCGAGGTGAACTTCCAGATGCTCGACGCGCCGCTCGCCAAGGTCGTCGTCCATCTCGATCCCTCCGAGTTCAAGAGCACGTGGCTCGGCAACAAGGCGATCTATCGCACCCGCATGGCGATGGCCGACCGCGGCCAGCTCATCATCCTCGCGCCCGGGCTGAAGGAGTTCGGCGAGGACCACGAGATCGACCGCCTCATCCGCAAGTACGGCTACTTCGGCACGCCGAAGACCCTCGCCGCCACCAAGGCGAACGCCGAGTTGCAGAACAATCTCTCCGCCGCCGCGCACCTCATCCACGGCTCCAGCGAGGGCCGCTTCGACATCACGTATTGCCCCGGCCACCTCACAAAGGAGGAGATCGAAGGTGTCGGCTTCCAGTACGCCGACCTCGCGACGATGACGCAGCGCTACGACCCCGCGACGCTCAAGGACGGCTGGAACGTGCTGCCCGACGGCGAGCGGATCTTCTACATCTCGAACCCCGCCCTCGGCCTCTGGGCCTACCGCGGCCGTTTCGAATATTGAAGTAGGACGGCTCTCCGAGCCGTCCGGTGCCGTTGCAAATCTGGAACTCAGGAAATCAGGAACGGAGCCGGGCGATCCCGTAGCTGAACGGCGCCGCCGTTCAGCTGCATCGAGCTACTCAGGAAATCTGGGGCGGCTTCTGCTCTAGAAGTCTCGCTTTACTTGCCATCTACCCACGGGCCGGGGAAGTCGAAGATCCATTCGAGGCGACAGAGGACTGGTTTTCCTCCCTTTTTTGCTGCCACGAAACGTGACCTTTGCGCCGCTTCGAGCGCTGCTTTGGCGAAGTCCGGATGCGTTGCCTTCGTCTGGAAGTCTTTTGCGGTTCCTTTGGCGTCGAGTGTGAAGCTCACGATGGCCTGCCCGGTTATGTGCTTGGTGCGTTGCGCTGCCGGGTATTTGGCCACCGCCATTGCAAGGGGCATCGGGCCTTTGTCGAAGTCACCATAGAGCTTGGTCGTTACAACCACGGTTCCATCCACGAGAGTGGAGGTCATCTCCTTCGTCGGTTTCTCGATAGGTGCCGACGCCGGCTCTTCCGCGCGGCAGGCAAGAACAGAGACGCAGATCAGAAAGAATGAGGCCAAGGAGGTGTTTCGTGAGCTCATGAGGGAAGTGGGGTATTTGGTGAATACTGTATCTATGGAATCGTGTCTGCAAGCCTCAGTCCAATAGATTGTGGCTGATGGGACGCGCCAGTCCGATTTCGAACGGATCTTCTACATCCTGATTCACGCTTCGGCTTCTACCGACCGTCCCTATTCCTGAGTTCCTGATTTCCAGATTCTCCCCTCCGGCTCGCCTCACTTCCCGGCGTCCTTCGCCTTTAGGGCGGCGAGTTGCTGCGGGTACGTCTGGGCGGCGATTTCGTCCCACAACTCGGCGCCTTGGATCCCGCAGCGCGCGGGGACGAAGACCGGATCGAGACCCAGCTTTCGCTGCGCTTCGTAGTCGCGCAGCGTCGCGATGCCGGGCTTCGCCAGCAGCACGATCACGACGATATTGAACCACGCCATCGCGCCGACCGCGGCGGAGCCGAAGTTCCACACGACGTCGACCGAGCTCACCGAGCCGACAAACGTCGCGACGATCACCGCGACGCGGCTCGCGAGGATGCCGTACCGGTAGCCCGGGCCGCTCGCGTTCTTCTTGAAGAGGTATGCGACGCTGGATTCGGCGTAGAAGGCGTAGGCGAGCACCGTGGTGAACGTGAAGAAGAACAATGCGCTCGCGACGAATGCGCCGCCGAACCCGGGCAGCACGTTGTTCACTGCCTGTTGGGTGAAGTTGGATTTTTCGACTCCGGGGAGGAACTGCGCGACGAAGCCGCCGGCGTGCGCGGGGTCGGCGACGTTGAAGGCGTTCGTGGCGAGAATCATCACCGCCGTGGCCGAGCAGACGAGGAGCGTGTCGACGTAGATCGAAAACGCCTGCACGAGGCCCTGTTTCGCAGGGTGCGAGACCTCGGCGGCGCCGGAGGCCTGCGCGCCCGTGCCCTGGCCGGCCTCGTTGGAAAAGACGCCGCGCTTCACGCCCCACTGGATCGCGAGGCCGAAGACGGCACCGTAGGCGGCGTTGCGGTTGAAGGCGCAGCTGAAGATCAGTTGGAAGATCTCGAGGATCTTGTCGGCGTGGGCGAAGAGCACGATCGCGGCGACGACGAGGTAGGCGATCGCCATGAAGGGCACGATCATCTCGGCTGTCTTCGCAATCCGGCGACCGCCGCCGAGGACGACATAGGCCACGAGCACGGTGTAGAGGAGGCCAGAGATCCACGGCGCGATGGAGAGCGAATGCGCGGCGGCCTGGCCGAAGGCGTTCGACTGGATGCCGGGCAACGCGAGCCCGCAGCCGAAGACGGTGAGCAGCGCGAAGGCGATGCCGAGCGGCCGGCTCCGGAGGCCCTTCTCGATGTAGTAGGCGGGGCCGCCGCGGTATTCGCCGTGCACCTGCTCCTTCCAGACCTGCGAAAGTGCCGACTCGATGTAGGCGGAGCCGGCGCCAACGAAGGCGATGGCCCACATCCAGAAGACCGCGCCCGGCCCGCCGAAGAAGATCGCGGAGGCCACGCCGGTGATGTTGCCCGTGCCCACGCGGCCACCCAGCGCCATCGCGAAACCTTGGAAAGACGACACACCGGAGGTCGACGCCTTGCCGCTGAAGAGCTGCCCGACCATGTCCTTGATGAGCCGCAGCTGCGGGAACCGCATCCGCAGCGAAAAATACACCCCCGCCAGCAGGCAGCCGTAGATCATGATCCGGCTCCAGAAAAAGTCGTCGGTGGCCGACGAAAGAGTTGAGAGGCTCACGGCAGTTTCCTTGGGGTTGCAGCGAACGGCATGGAAATCGATGGCGGATGAATTTCGTTCAGACTCCAGCAAGAAACCCGCCGAGCGAGCCGCGGTGCAGCGACTTTTCGGGGTGTGTGGTCGCGATGGACAGGAGGGAAGCTTCAGCTGGCGAGGAAGAGGCGGGCGTAAAGCGCGACCTACGGAAGCCCCCGGCGGGAGAATCGGCTGCGGTGGCGGGACGCACGAGGGTCGGGAAAAGAACTGCCGCGCCCCCGTGGCTGGAGGCGCGGCAGCGATGGTGACGAAAAGCTTTCGATCTGCTTACGGGGCTTCGAACTTCCACTGCTGGTTGGCGCCGCCCAGATAGGACCAGATCTGGACGTTGGCGCCGTCGGCGGAAGAGACGCCGTTGACGTCGAGGCACATGCCGGTGGCGTGCGTCGGCGTGAGGCGGTAGTAGCCTTCGCTGGTCGCGGTGAGCGTCCACTTCTGGTTCGCCCCGCCGCGGTAGGTCCAAATGTGCACGTTGGTGCCATTGGCGGTCTTCGCGCCGTTCACATCGAGGGCTTTGCCGCTTTGGGCTCCGACGATGCTGTACTGGTTATTGCCGAGATGGGTGATCACCCAGCGTTGGTTCTCACCCCACGCGTAGCTCCACTGCTGCACATTGCTGCCGTCGGCTCTGGCGAAGCCGCCCACTTCGAGGGCTTTTCCGCTGTGGCGGGCGACGATCTTGTAGATGCCGTTGGGTATCACGCCGCCGCCTCCGGGAGGGGGGAGTGCGGCGCCGCCGGTCAGGGCGCGGATGTTGTCCCGATCGATCACCGCCGCAGTGCTGCGGTCGAACAGCCACATCGTGTTGCTTCCGGTGCCGCCGGCGTCCCACCAGATCGGCTTGATCCCGAGGGCGTTCGCCTTGTCCACGACGTATTTGCTGAAGAAAGTCCGGCCGGCGAGGTGCCGTTGGAGCTCGGTGCCCGTGAGATCAGGATAGCCCGTGCGCTTCATCGCGCCGAATTCGCCGATGATCACCGGGATGCCCTTGCTGGTGAACTTGCTATACATCTTCCCGAACTGCTCGTCGGTATAAGCTTCCTCGCCCCAGGTCGAATTGCGGTCGGTCATCGTGGGCGAGTGATAGCCCTGACCCCAGAAGTAGAACATCTTCCCCCAATCAGCATCCTTGTCCATGAGGGTCCACTGGTACGGATAGTGGTGGACCTCGACCATGAGCCTTCCGGAAGCGGAATCGCTGGGAAGTGTGTTCACCATGTCGTAGGTCTTGTCGATGTTGGTGCTCGGTCCCTGAATCACCAGCCAGCGGGTGCTGTTGTTGCCGCCGGTGGCGCGGACAGCGTTGATGAACGTCTGATAGTAGTTCATCAGCGTCGCCACTTGCGCAGCCGTATCGGCGGGCGGCTCGTTTGCGCCGGCGAAAACCAGACGATTGTCGTATCCCTTGAACGTGTTGGCGATCTGCGTCCAATAGGAGTTCATCTTCCTGGTGACCGTCGGGTCGGGGGTGTCTCCGATATGGCTGTCGAGCCAACCTCCATCCCAGTGGATATTGAGAACGACATACAGGTTCTTGGCGTAGCACCAGTCGACCACCTGTTTCACTCGCGCCATCCACGCGGCGTCGATCTGGAGGGTGGACTGGTTCGCATGGCTGTCCCAAGCGACGGGGAGGCGGACCGTGTTGAAGCCGGCATCGGCGACGGCGTTGATCAGGCTCTGGGTTGCGGCTGGCCCCCAGGCGCCTTCGCCGCTCGGCGGCTCGAGGGTGTTGCCGAGGTTCCACCCGTAGGTGGGCGTGGGCAGTTGGGCCTGCACCGCGAGCGGGAAGAGCAGGAGGCAGGCGAAGAAACCGAGGAGGCGGCTCAGGAGACGCAGGTTCCGACGGGGGGCGGGGCCTGTTCGCGGACCGGCGAGCGCTGCGGGGGGACGGGCGCCGGATGTGTCGATGACAGATCGGTGGATATACGTTTTCATTTGGGGTTAGGGTTTTTGCTGCGGCTGGGTAGAACGGGAGGCGTGGCCGTGGCGATTGTTTCCACGGGGAACCGTGGGCGACATGGCCACGCCCGGGGAAAGCCGCCGGGCGGCAGTGGGCGTTAGCGTTTACGCGGCGCGTGGGCTCGCGGAATACGCACACGCGATCGGTGTGTGGTTCCTAGCGGGGTAGGTTTGGGTAAGGGTAGCGCGGCGGTCGAACTCGAGGCGGTTCCGATGCTAGCAGAGCGGCCGTGGGCGAGTATGTAATCAAAACACATGGTAGCGCGGCCGGTCTCGACCCCTGTCGATTGGTTCGCAACGACCGGTCTGCCGGCCTCCCCTCGTCCTGATCTGCACCCACAGGTCAGTGACCGAGAATGGACGCGAAGGAACGCGACACGTGGTAGCGCTCGATCGCCGGCGACGCCGCTCTCGCTGGTGAAGGCGTGA
>DATGXA010000149.1:0-8393 GCA_035299125.1 Opitutaceae bacterium | reverse complement strand
CTACCGCTACCAGTTCGGCGGCAAGTGACCGGAGCGCATCTGTTTCCCCAATCCCGGGCCGGCGATCGCCGGCCCTTTTTGTTGGCATCGTCTCCCCGTCGGCTCCACTGGCTTCGGAATCCGGACACACAAACTTGCCGCTTGAAACGCGCGCGGCGGCCGCCCATCCATCTCGCGTTCTTTGGAAGCGCGCCGGCCGTATCGAAGCCGGTGCCGTCATGCTCAGCAACGCAGGGAAGGCCGTGCAAATCGGCCGCAGTTGCGCTGCGGTAACAGGTCACAGACCCCTCTCCCGTTCACAGCGGGAAAAGCCAGTCGGACGCCAGTCCGGTGAAGGCGGGGGGCGAGGCGTCGGCAGTCGCGCGGAAACGCGCGCGCCGCGGAAACCTGAAGCCCGAATACCTGCCTGATCTGAGCCTCACCCCGGCCCGCGCGCTGCGATTGCGCGGCCCGGTCTCACTTCATCGCAAAAATGAAGGGTGGGAGTAGGAATGCGCTTCCGCCGGCGGGCCGTCTCCGGACCGCGGGCATGGCGATCGATCGTTTCTGCTCTCCCGCGCTACGATCTCCATGCTCATTCGGCATTC
Organism: Opitutaceae bacterium; assembly: GCA_035299125.1. Lineage (GTDB taxonomy): Bacteria > Verrucomicrobiota > Verrucomicrobiia > Opitutales > Opitutaceae > CAJCBL01. The sequence continues at coordinate 7,806 of DATGXA010000149.1, read as the reverse complement.
GCTCAAGAACGTGCCGGTCCTCGCGACCGGCCTCCTTATCCCCGTGTTCACGGCCTCCGCTGCGGACCAGCTGGCGGCCTACGACACCGTCGTCGATCTGCCCGACTACGTCGTCAGCGCCACGCGCACCGCGCAGGACGTGTCGACCACGACCAGCAGTGTCGATGTGTTGCCGCTGCTCCGGCTCGATCTCGCCCAGGTCGACGATCTGCGCACCGCGCTCGGCACCATCCCCGGCGTAAACATCGTCAACACCGGCGCCGTCGGCGGCCAGAGCTCGGTCTTCATCCGCGGCTCGGCCTCCACGCAGACGCTCTTCGTCGTCGACGGGATTCCGATGAACAGCCGTTCGGCCGGGTACAACAACTTCCTCGGCGCCGCCGATCTCGCCGGTCTCGACCGCATCGAGGTGCTCCGCGGCCCGCAGAGCACGCTCTATGGCAGCGCCGCGATGGGCGGCGTGATCTTCATCGATTCCGCCCGCGGCTGCGGCGCGCCGACCGGCGCCGTGGCGACGACGTTCGGCTCGTTCGACACGCTCGGCGCCTCCGCCGTCGTGAAAGGCGGCGTGGAGAAATTTGGTTACAGCGCCTCGCTCGCGCGCTTCCACACCGACAACGACAAGCCGCACAACGGCTTCGACTCGTGGAGCTACTCGACGCGCTTCGAGGGCACGGCCACCGAGAGCCTCGTGCTCGGGGCGACGTTCCGCGGCCAGCAGGGCGACGCCGAGGAGTACGTTTACGGAAACTCGCAGGTCGCGGCCGACAACCACCTCTCCACCGTCTACGCGCAGTGGAACCGCGACAAGGAGTTCGCCTCGCGCCTCACCGCCGGACAACACCAGCGCCGCTACACCTACACCAGCAGCTACACGACCGAGATCCGCGACCGCCGCGACGTGATCGATTGGCAGAACACCTGGTTCGATTTCCAGGGCGCCGAACTCGTGGGCGGCGCGACGTACGAGCACGACCGCCATGTCGCCAACGGCGCGACCGACAAGACCGACAACGCCGCCGGCTACTTCTCCACCACCGTGCACCCGACGAAGGAGTCCACCGTCAACGCCGGCCTGCGCTACGACGATTTCGATACATTCGGCTCCGCCTGGACCTGGCGCACGGGTGCGTCCTGGCTTCCGGTCGCCGGCACCAAGCTCCACGCTTCCGTCGGCACCGGCTTCTGCGCGCCATCGCAGCAGGACCTCGACGGCAATCCCGCTTGGGGCATGCTCGGCAACCCCGATCTCAAAGCAGAGAAGTCGACCGGCTGGGATCTCGGCATCGACCAACATCTCTTCGGGCAAGCGGTGATCGCCAGCGTCACCTACTTCAACACCCGCTACCGCGACCGCATCGTCTATGTCTCGGATCCCATCACCTGGATCGGACAAATGCAGAACGTGAATCGTGCCCATGCCTCCGGTTTCGAAAGCGCGGTGACGGCCAATCTCACGAAAGCAGTCCGCGCTCGCGTCGCCTACACCTACCTCGAGGCGCGCGACCTCACCGAGGACAAGCGCCTCGCCCGCCAGCCGCGCCACACGCTCGACGCCGAACTCACCGCGCAGCCGCTCGCCGCGTGGACCATCGGCGCCGGACTCCACGTCGTCGCCTCGCGCGTCGACACCTACGTGCCGCTCGAGGATTACACCACCGTCAGGCTCTTCACGAGCTACGCGGTCGTGAAGAACGTCCTTCTGAAAGCGCGGATCGAGAACGCTCTGAACGAGAAGTATCAGGAGGTCACCGGCTACGATGCCCTCCCGTTCCGCGCCTTCGGCGGCGTGGAGTACAGGTTCTGATTCCGCCCATGCCCACGAGAGACGAGAGTCGAGTGACGAGGACCGGACGCCGCGCTTCCGCGGGCCGGCCGCACACGACGCTCGACGCTCGTCCCTCGACTTCCCCGGAAATCCTTTCTCACCGCTCATGAGAACCCCGCGCCTGCTGTCGGCCGCGTTTGTCTGGCTCCTCTGTTCCCTCACCGGAATGGCGGCACCCGCGGACGCGCCGGCGGCGGTGCGGGTCGTTTCCCAGACGGTGGGCACGGACGAACTTCTGCTCGCGCTCGCGCGTCCCGGTCAGATCGCCGCACTCAGCCACCTCGCCGCCAAACCCGAGTTCTCCGCCGTAGCCGCCGAGGCCGCGCTCTATCCGCGGCTGACAATCGGCGACGCCGAGACAGTGCTGCGCTACGCTCCCACGCTCGTGCTCGCCGCCGACTACAGCCGGCCCGAGCTCGTGGCCCAGCTGCGCCGCGCCGGCGTGCGCGTGCTGGTGTTCGAGCGCTACAAGACGCTCGACGACGCCTACGCCAACCTGCGCCTGCTCGCCGGCGAGCTCGACGCCGGCACGAAGGCCGAGGAGCTGATCGCCGCCTGCGAGGCGCGCGTCGCCGCTCTGCGGGCACGGCTGCGGGGCCGGCGCCCCGTGCGTGTGATCTCGCCGTCCGTGTACGGTGTGATTCCGGGCGACGACACGACCTTCGCCGATCTCTGCGAACACGCCGGCGCCGAGAATCTCGCCGCGACGCTCGGCCACCTCGTCGGACACGCTCCGGCGCCGAGCGAGCAGATGCTCACCTGGCCGGTCGAATTCGTGGTCGTGATGGGCGACGACAAGGAGGATGCGCTCGCGCCGTTCCGCGGGCTCGTGCCCTACAAGCTCATGTCCGTCGTGCGCGAGGGCCGGGCGGTGTTGATCGCGCCGCACCAGATGAGCTGCGTCTCGCACCTGCGGATCGACGGCTACGAGCAGCTCGCGCGGCAACTGCACCCGGAGGCGTTCCGATGATCCCCGGCCGGTTCTTGCGCTGGGTCTTTCCATTCTCCCTGCTGCTGCTGGCCGGCCTCGCGGTCGCGTCATTGGCAGTCGGTGACATGGTGCTGTCCCCCGCGCGGATCTGGCACGGCCTGCTCCGGCACGACGAGATCGCCGCCACCATCCTCTGGCAGATCCGCCTGCCGCGGCTGATCGTCGCGGTGCTTGTCGGCGCGGCGCTCTCAGCGAGCGGGTTGGTGATGCAGGCATATTTCCGCAACAGCCTCGCCAGCCCGGGCCTGCTCGGTGTGAGCAGCGGCGGCGCCGCGGGCGCGGTGGTCGCGATCGCCTGCGGGATCGCCTCGCTGTCGTTATGGATGGTGCCGCTCGCGGCGATCGGCGGCGCCTTTGTGGCGACGTTGTCCGTCGTCGCGCTAGCGCGACGGGGCGCGAGCACCGAGCGGTTGCTGCTCGCCGGCATCGCGCTCAACGCCCTGCTCGGCGCCGTCACGAGTTACGTGCTCTCCACGCAGACGGCGATCTACGGACGCAACACGCAGATTCTCTTCTGGCTCCTCGGCGGGCTCGACGATCGCACTTGGGAACACGCGCTCATGGCGTCGCCGATCGTGCTCGCCGCGGCGTTCGTGTGGCCGCTCGGCCGGCCGATGGATTTGTTGAGCCTCGGTGCGAACGAGGCGCAGAGTCTCGGCGTGGACGTGCGCTCGTTGCGCCGCCGGCTGCTCGTGCACTCCACCGTGCTCACCGCCATCGCCACCGCGGCCGCGGGCACGGTCGGCTTCGTCGGGCTAATCGTGCCGCACATCCTGCGCCTCGTCGTGGGTCCGGAGCACCGGCGGCTCATGCCGCTCTCGCTTGTCGGCGGCGCGGCGTTCGTGCTCGTGTGCGACCTGATCTGCCGCACCTCCGGCGACGTGCGGCTGGGCATCGTCACAGCGGTGCTCGGCGCGCCGTTTTTCCTGTGGCTCCTGAGGAGGCAGGCATGAAACAGCCGCAATCCAGTCCATTTCCCGGCGACGGCTTGGCGCCCGAGGCGCGCGGCAAGATCGCTGCGTTTCCGCAGCACGCACTCTCGCTCCGTGGTGCCACTGTGGCCGGTCGCCTTGCCGATGTGACACTCGATCTGCCCGCGGGGGCGCTCGTGGGTCTCGTGGGGCCCAACGGCGCGGGCAAATCCACGCTGCTGCAGGTCGCCGCCGGTCTGCTCCCGGCGCCGGGCGCGGTCCGCTGGGGCGGCCGTGATCTCGACACCGTCCCCGCCCTCGAGCGCGGCCGCTGCGCGGCCTGGGTGCCGCAGGAGGCGCGTTTCGAATTCGGATTTACGGTACGATCGGTCGTCGCGCAGGGGCGTTTCGCGCACGGCGACGACGAACGCGGTGTCGATGCCGCGCTCGCGCGTTTCGATCTCGCGTTGCTCGCCCAGCGTCCGGTCAACCGGCTCTCGGGCGGCGAACGCCAGCGCGTCCTGCTCGCCCGCGCGCTCGCCACGGCGGCGCCGCTCCAGCTCTGGGACGAACCACTCGCGCCGCTCGATCCGCGACATGTGCTCGAGGTGCTCGCACTCGCCCGGGAGCTCGTGCGCGATGGCTCGACCGTGCTCATGTCGCTCCACGATCTGCGCGTGGCCAGCCTGCTCGATCTCGTGATCGTGTTGCACGACGGCCGCCTGCGCGCCTCCGGCCGGCCGGCGGAGGTGCTCACGCCCGAGTTGTTCGCCGAGGTGTTCGGCGTGCGGGCGCGCCTCGTTCCCGGCCTTTCGCTCGAACTACCATGAAACCCGTCTTCAAGACGCTCACCGAAACCGACCCCGACCTTGAAGCCGCTCATCGCGCCGCCATGCAGGAAAAGCAGAAGGAGATGCGCGCCCTGATCGACGCGGCGAACGAGAAGCGCGGGCTCACGATCGTGCACACCGGTAGCGGCAAGGGGAAGAGCACCGCGGCCTTCGGCATGCTCACGCGCATGCTCGGCCACCGGAAACGCTGCGTGGTCGTGCAGTTCATCAAGTCCGGCGACGCCGCCACCGAGCGCACGCTGCGTTGCCCGCACCTCGCCTGGCACCGCTGCGGCGAGGGCTTCACCTGGGACACGCAGAACCGCGCGGGCGACATCGAGGCCGTGCGCACCGGCTGGGCGCTCGCGTTGCAGGCGATGCAGGATCTCGAGGTGAACTTCATTCTCCTCGACGAGATCAATATCGCGCTCGCCTACGGCTACCTGCCCGTCGACGAGGTGCTCACGGCGCTCCGCGAGCGTTTCCCGCACCAGCACGTGGTGCTCACCGGCCGCGACGCCCCGCCGGCGCTCGTTGACCATGCCGACCTCGTGACCGAGATGCGCGAGGTGAAACACCCGTTCAAGGCTGGCGTCCAGGCCCAGGCGGGCATCGAATTCTGAGGATGAAGGCGCTCGGTATCCTCGGCACGGGTTCAAGCGTCGGCAAGACGTGGGTCGCCACCGCGCTCTGCGCCTGGTTGCGACGGCAGGGCGTGCGCGTCGCCCCCTGCAAGACGCAGAACATGTCGAACAACGCCTGGGCGCTCGCGACCGGCGGCGAGATCTCCCGCGCGCAGGCGATGCAGGCGGAGGCGTGTGATCTCGAGCCCACGGCGGCGATGAACCCGATCCTGCTCAAACCGAGCGGCCGCAACGGCGCCCAGCTCATCGTCGACGGCCGCCCCGTCGGCACGTTCGACGCCGCCGAGTACCGCGCGCAGTTCGAGGACAACTGGCGCCACGTGGCCGGCGTGCTCGACGGCTGGCGCGAACGCTGCGACGTGCTTGTGCTCGAGGGCGCCGGCTCGCCGGTCGAGCTCAACCTGATGGATCGCGACCTCGCCAATCTCCGCCCGATCCGCCACCTCGACGGCCGCTGGTTGCTCGTCGGCGACATCGATCGCGGCGGGATTTTCGCGCAGCTCGGGGGCACCTGGAACCTGTTGCCCGCAGCCGACCGCCCGCGCGGGCTCGGCGCGATCGTCAACCGCTTCCGCGGCGACCTTGCACTCTTCCGCGACGCCGCCCAATGCATGCTCCCTTACGCACCCGGCCTCCCGATCCTCGGCACCGTGCCGCTGCGGCGCGATCTCGAGCCGGAGACCGAGGACGGTTTCGACCGCGGCGACAGCGACCGCGGCTCCGGCGACACCATTGCGTGGGTACGCTATCCCCGGGTGGCGAACGTCACCGACTGCCAGCCGTGGTGGGATGATCGCGGCGTGCGCACGCGCTGGGTGAGCGACCCCAGCCAGCTCGCCGGCGCGAAGGCGATCGTGCTGCCCGGTTCGAAAAACACCCTCGGTGATCTGCGCTGGTTGCGCGCGCACGGCTGGTTCGAGGCGATCACGGCGGCGGCGCGCTCCGGAGTGCTCGTGGTCGGCCTCTGCGGCGGCTACCAGATGCTCGGCGAGCGCCTGATCGATCCCGAGGGGCTGGCGGGCGACAGCGGCGTGGAGAACGGGATCGGTCTGCTGCCGATCACCACCGGCTTCCGGCCGGACAAGATCGTGCAACAGGTCACCGCCGAATGCGACGGCCGCCGCTGGCGCGCCTACGAGATCCACATGGGGCGCAGCAACGCGACGCGCACCTGCGAGCCGCTGCAGACCGTCATCGACAAGGACGGCGCACGCCCCGAGGGAGTGCGCTGCGGCAACGTCTGGGGCACGTATTTGCACGGCTGGTTCGAAGCGCCCGAGACACGCCGCAAGGTCGCCGCCGCCGCCGGCATCGCCGAGCACCGGGCCGACTCGATCCTCTGGGCCGAGAAACGACGCGAGGTCTACTCGCAGATGGCGGACCATCTCGCGGCGCACGTCGATCTCGGCCCCGTCCGCCGCTATCTCGAACTCTGAGCCGATGCTCCTCGGTCACGGCAACGACGGCTATCGCCTCGGGCGCGCCTTGCGCGCGGATTTCAGCACCAATGTGCCGCCCGGCGGTCCGCCCGCGCATCTGCGCGAACACCTCGCCGCCGCGTTCGAGGGGATCGGCGATTATCCAGACGCCGCCGCCGAGAGCTTCGTGCTCGCCGTCGCCGCCGCCGAGGGCGTACCGGCGCTCAACGTGGGCGCGACCAACGGTGCCGTGGCCGCGATCCACCAGCTCGCGCAGGTGTGGAGCGGCCGGCGCAGCGCGATCGCGGTGCCCGCGTTCTCGGAATACGAGGACGCCGCCCGGCTGCGCGGCCACGAACTGGTGTTTTTCCCCGCGGCGGAGCTCGCCGCGGGCGCGTTGCCGGCGGCCGACATCGTTTGGCTGGCGAATCCCAACAATCCCACCGGCGCCGTCTGGCCGCGCGACGTGCTGCTCGCGCTGATCGACGCGCACCCGCGCACCACTTTCGTCGTCGACCTCGCGTATGCGCCGCTGTGCGAGGAACCGCCGTTGCGCGCGGCGGACGCTGTGGTGCGGCGCAACCTTGTGCTGCTGCTTTCGTTCACGAAGCGCTTCGCGATCCCCGGGCTGCGGCTCGGCGCGCTCGTCGGACCGCCGGAGCTCGTGGCCGATGTCGTCGCCTGCGGCGGGCCGTGGGCGGTGAACTCCCTTGCGCTCGCCGCCGGCCGTTTCCTGCTCGGGCGCGCCGCGGCCGACGAGGCGCCGTGGCGCGCGGCGTTGCTGCAGGAATCGCGGCGGTTGCAGGCGGCGCTCGCCGCGCTTCCGCAGCTCGAGGTGCGGCGCAGCGCGACGAATTATTTCCTGGTGCGCACGCGGCGCGGCACCGGTGCCGAGCTGCGCCGCCGGCTGGTGGATGAACACGGGCTGCTCGTGCGCGATGTGGCGAATTTCCGCGGCCTCGACGCCGATTCCGTGCGCATCGCGGCGCAAACGCCGCGCGAGAACGGCTGGCTCGAGGAGGCCTTGGCGCAATGGTCGACGCGCGGCTGACGGTGGTGGCATTGATCGGCGGTTACGCGCTCGATCTCGCGTTCGGCGACCCGGTTTGGCTGCCGCACCCGGTCGTGGGTTTCGGCCACGCGATCGCGGCGGGCGAGCGCGCGCTGAACCGCGGCGGCTCGGC